>CAYOCD010000004.1:0-70714 GCA_964402425.1 uncultured Gammaproteobacteria bacterium
TCGACGCCTTGTTTGTAAACGTAAGCAACAAAATATTCTGCGGCGCAACCCCGCGCTCAAGAAGATATGCAACGCGATACGTGATTGTCCGAGTCTTACCAGATCCGGCACCAGCCAAAACCAAACACGCCCCGTCGCCGTTTTCCACGACCGCGAGCTGTTCTTCATTGAGTTCCTTGCGATAGTCGATGTTAGAGTCAAAAGCCGGCGAATCGGTGAGGAGAATTTCTTTCATAAGCCCGTCTATTTTCCCTCATTCATCGCCATCAATCAAGGGTTATGGGGATAAAAAAAGAACCCATTTTTGGGTTCTAGAGTTCGATCGAAAGAGCGCGTTGTTGAAAGGCTGTGATCGCATTCGATCCAGCGATGTCTTCTGCAATTTCCCCGCGGTCCATGAGAACCACCCGATCAAAGGAGTGCATGTAAAGCGGATCGTGTGCGATGACAATCATGGTTTTATTCGGAATTTTCCGCACGTTCCCATAGAACAATTCGCGTGTTTCTACATCGCAATTTGCCATGGGCTCATCGAAAATACCGATGTGAACATCTGGGTCCAGAAATCGATAGAACGCTGCAGCGAGTTGAAGACGCTTGCGTTGCCCCGTCGAAAACCCGACACCGCCCGGCCACTCTTCGCCAATGCGCGTTTGCACACCAAGCGGAAGATCCAAGACAAATTCATTTGCGCCCGACAATTCAAGTGCGCGATGAAGTCGATCTTGATCGATCAAATCACGTTCACGTCCAGCAACGGCTTCGTCCACAAATAAGTCGAGGACCGAGGATTCTTGCGTAACGTACAAGACATGATTCAACCAAGAGCGTTGTGTAATTTCGAGCAGCGACTGATCGTTTGCACATACGGTCCCGTGAGACGGTGCATAGATTTTGACCAGAAGGCGAACGAGTGTTGTTTTGCCAGACCCGTTCCGGCCGACAATCATAACTTTTTCTCCAGACGCGATCTCAAGCGAGCAGCCCCGAAGAACCTCCCGCTCTTGCGACGGATACAGGAACGACGCGTGTCTCACACTCAAACGCGGTGGCTCATGAAACACCGCCGCTTGAGCATGCGTTTCGTCAATGAGCGGCCGTGTGGCGAGAAAGTCTTCGATGTATTTGTAATCACGACCAGAACTCTGGATGCGCACAAACGACTCAAACAATCCCAACCACGAGCGACCAAAGGTAGACAAAGAACCAACAACCATCATCACCTTGGCAACATTCGAAAACCCGAGCTCAAACTGATCGCGCAACATGAAGAGCATTACACCAACAGCAAGAAGATCGACAACACGAACGAACACACTCGTCTTTGCATCAAACAATTGAATGCGTCGCTCGTCTGCTTGAAAATCAAGCACGTGTATATTGAAACGATCGAGTATGAAGTCCATGGCGTGAAACAACTTGAGTTGCGTGAGTACACCACGATGCATTAAGGCTCGGTTGTACAAATCTCGCTCGCGCCGTTTTTGCCGATTCGCTTTCCACAGATCTCTCCGCTTCTCGTCACTGAGCGTGAGTCGTATCGTCCCGGTCACAACCGGAATAAACGATATGAAAATCATCATGGGTTGAAACGCAAGAATGAGCGTCGTGGAAGTCACAATTCCTACCACAGCCGAGATCAAACTCGTTTGTTCCTGGAACAGTTTTTTGTACGATTCCTTTCCACGCGATTGCGCCGAATCCTTGAGAACAATGAACTCATTGTCAGACAATCGTCCAAGATCAAGGGAGATGATCTTGTTCACGAACATCTGACCCAAAGATAAGTCAACGGAATCAATAAACAGGTTGCGGCGCATAAAGCTTGCGCGATCAACAACCGTTGTGAAGATGCGGTAAGCGATGAACAACAGGATGCCGATCGTGACGTTCTCAGAAGAGATGTGCCCTTCCCCAACAATGTTCGCCGCAAACCGCTGGAAAATTACACCCAGAACCGCATATGCTCCAAGTGAGCTGAGTCCCGTATAGATCGAACCGGCCCACACGAGATAAACCGCACGCGCATCAATATGCAACATGAAGCGATTCACAGTTTTAAGGGCGACCACGCTTTGCTGAATAATGTCGCAAAACCCCTTCCATTTCTGAAGCATATTGGAAAGAACCATGTTTACTCCTTTCGGTAGAATAGGATGAAAGAATCGGGAAATAAACAGTGAAAGATAGCATCTTTTTGCCAAAATGTCAATCATTTCACAATAAAAAAGAACCCCTTTCAGGATTCAGATGGTTGCGCGTAATGGATTTAACATCCGTTCACGAAGAGATTTTGTAAGCTCGAATTCGAGGACACCAAGAACGGCACCGACAAGAGCAACAATCGGAACATGGCCGACAAAGTAGCCAATCGATGCACCAAGCGCCGCAAAGACAAAGCTCGCCGTACGACGTTCGTGGTTTGCGTAAAGGAACGTAAGACGCACGGCACGAGAAAAGAACAACCATGTAAGCTGAAGAGCGAAAGGAAGTATAAACAAACTCCATCGCACAAATTGCACACAACTTTTCAAAAGAAAAATGGTTAAGCCAACAGGATTCATGTTTAGCGTCAATAAATGAATCCACTGTTTTTCTTCATGTGAAAAAAGAATGGCATTTTTCAATTCAAACGACATGACGGTACAAAGAGCGGCTGCTAAGAGAAAAAGGAATGAAGCTGCCGCAAACAGCACGTACAAGAGCATCTCTAAAAGATGAAGCCCTCCCTGCCCTTGACCATTCTGCTGATCAAATAGGTTTGAATGATCAACCAACATGAAACATGTGACACATGTAGAGAAACAAGACAACCCAAGCAAATAGAGCCTACCAACATTTTTCCAATGTTCGACATTTGGTTTCCAGGCAATCGTTTGTTGCCAGGCATGTTTCACGGCGAGCGTGACACCAGCAATGAACTTCCGTACATCGACACCAATCCAAGCGATGATGCCGCCAAGGAATGCGCCGAGGAACCAGAAATTTTTTCCGGTCTCGAAGTGATCTGCGATCGATTGCGCACTGAACGCGCCGATCATGATTCCAAAGAAGATCGCCAGAAAATGTGTCATGCGTTCATGTTGCATGCCCCTCTCCCATTTGAATATGCAAGGATTCGAACTATTCGAATCAAAAGAACCATAATAAAAAAAAACCGTTTTGTCAACGGTTCAGAAGAGATAACAGAGTTAAAATTGGGTTCACAAGCAAGAATACTAGAACGGTGCGAGTGCGGCTTTCAGATGCGCGCGAACACTGCCAAGATCCTTGCGATTTTTCATATTCTCCAATGCCTCACCAGCACACTCGAGAGAATCATTCACTCGAGAAAGAATCGGATTCTGAAAATCCTTTTCGCGAGGCTCTTGAGTGAAATCATCATCTCCACGAATCGCATGCTGGATCCAGAAAGGAAAATCAGAGAGAATCTCAAGTTGTTCATTTGTTGGAAGAACCTTGCTGTGGTAGTAGTTCGAGACCGCCGCAAGAAACTCTTGAATGAGACGAGCCTTTTGTAAAATGACGAGCGAGCGATATGCACGATGCACAAACGACTTTGCTGCATGCATTTTGATAGGATCGCGATCGTAAGCCGCTTTATCCATAAGGTCTACCGCTTGAGACAAATCTTCGCCCACATGCTTGAAGACATGTGCGAACGGACGCGCTGTCAGATTACCGAGCGGTTTCACACTCATGCGAATGCGAGCTGCCGCCATACGAACTTTGCGCGGTGTGCAACCTGTCCCAAACACCCCTTCTGGTCGCAGCAATTGCTGGAGGTCGTTCATCGAGGTGCTCACAGCTGTTGTGTAAGCATCAATGAACAACTGAAGCATCATCGCACGATGATCCATGCGTTCGCCAATATGGCTCACTTCTTGAATCCGTGTCCAGAGTGCCAGATCTACGGTCAGATACATAAGCGGAAGCCGGCCAGGATTAATTCGCCCACGGCGATCCTTTACCTGCATAGCTTCCACAGACTTCTCGAGCGCACGCGACTTGTGCTCATTACGCACATTCTTGTGGGGACCAATCGCCCGCCATGCGCGCGCCGTATATTCGAGCTGTCCATCAACGAGCCTAACCTCGCGCGTCCATGTGATCTTCGTGAGTTCATCACCTTCTGCACGCCACGCCTCCATGGCCGGAATCTCCTCCGCCTTATAGCGCGGATTAAGACGGCCCATCGCACGCAAGGCGTCAAACAAATTGTCGTAGACGATGAAGAGTTCATTCTCGGATTTAAGACGCCGCGAGAGTTCCAGATTGCGAACAAGGACTTGTCCCACCTTTATTCTGAAGTCATGAACAAGCGGCAAGCTAGAAATAATGTAGAGCGAGTTCGGAATTAAAACGGCCGCTTCGAGTTTAATGACCTGCTCGTCTTCGCCACTCCTACGAATGTGGTAGACCCGGTGTTCATAGTTCAGCCTATGAAGATCGATGTTCAAAAGAGCACCTGTTCTTTCTGCCAATTTCGACATACAACACCTCCTTATGTTTGGTTGAGTCGAAGCGAAAAGGTAACAAAAAAAGAAGGGAGTGTCAACCCTTCTTTTATCTTATCGTAGGTATTTTTGCTTATTTGCTACGTGCTGATCATGTGTTTGTGCGTAAATAACCGTATTGTCCTTTGTAGTCAAAAAGTAGAAGTCTTTGGACGGGGTTGGGTTTAGCACAGCAAGAATCGCATTGATTCCTGGATTACAAATCGGAGTTGGCGGAAGCCCTTTACGCGTATACGTATTATACGGGGAATCCGTTTTCAGATCTGCCGATGTGAGTGTCGCACTCGTTTTTTGATTGATATAGGTAAGAGTGGAATCCACCTGAAGCGGCATACCGATCTTCATCCGATTAAATAAAATTCCCGCAACACGTTTCATATCTTCCGGAGTCTGTACTTCTTTTTCAATGATCGAGGCCATGATCAGGGTATCATTAGAAATTTCCACAAGGCCTTTTTCTGCCAATCGACGATCAAGCGTTGAGCGCATTTTTTGAACAATCTCATCTACACTTACCGTTTTTGAAAATCGATACGTATCTGGAAAAAGAGACCCTTCAAGATTTTTTGTTTGTTTGTCCCAAGCAACTTGATCAAAATCCGGAAAAGCATCGACAAGTCTCACTTTGATCTGATCGTTTGTGAATCCCTCCGGGATGGTCACCTGAACCTCTGATGTCCGAACATTTGATAAAAGCAAAACAAGTGAAGCGATGGAAGTGCCTGGTGTAAGAGAAAAAGTTCCTGCTTGAAGTTTGGTTTGTGTTTGTGAAAGCTCGACGAACAATTTAAAGAAAAGAGGATGTGCAACAAGACCAGCTTTTTCTAAGTGAGAAGTAATCGCTTGCACCGAATCCCCTTGTTCAATCACGATCTCGACAGGCTTTACATCTTTTTTCGGCGAAACCAAAAATACATCATAGACAAATACACCTCCCACCACAACAACACACAAGAGGAACAGCCAAATTATTTTTCTCATCATACGTTCGTTTTTTTACCATGACAGTCAATGTATTGTTCACCCGAACCACAAAAACAAATCTTCGTGTCACGATCTTTTGCGGTCAACCATGAACTCGACTGCACTTTTCCTCCACGTCCGATTCCAAACACAAGTTCGATTCCAAGTTCCTTCGCTAAAATCGCTTCTGGAATATTATCCGCAAATCGATCGCCGCCATTTGCAAAAATATCTGGATGAATTTCGCGCAGTGATTCACACACACTTCTGTCAGGATCATTTTCAGCATGCTTTGTAAGGACCACTCTCGAGACACCCTCAAGCGCCTCAATGATTTCTTGCCGCTCTGCTTCTGGCATAAAGACAAAACCCTTTTTTGCCATGAGCCAATTGTCGTTGTTAAGAATTACAACAAGTTCATCGCCAAGAGCTCTCGCTTCGCGAATCATACGAACGTGGCCAATATGAATGGGGTCGAATCCGCCAGAGACCGCGACGAGCTTATGAGGCATAGAGAAATTTGAAATGTCGGAAATATTTGAAAAGTAAATCGATTAACTTCCGTAGGTATAGGCAAGAGCGATCAAGACCCATGGCAAAAAAAATCCGAGCACAGCACCAACAATCACGTCTGAAAAATAATGAACTCCAACAGCAACACGAGAAAGAGCAACCCAAGCTGCGTAGAAGAAAAATAAAATAACTCCTATCAAGGCTGTTGTTTGTGAAATATGTGAAATGCTAGATGTCCACCAAGACAAACTTGTGATCGCGAGAAATACGAGCGCAAATGAGAGAGATGTATGTGCTGAAGGAAATGACGGAGTCTTGCACATGAGTGGAATACGCGCCTCGTAAAGTTTACATTCAAATGGGCGTTTGCGACGAACAAGAAGCTGCAAAAGAAATGTGATAAACCAAACCATTCCTATCATTTGTACAAACCCAAATATTTGACCATTCGAAATAGGCGTACATAATGGAAAAACGTCTGGCGTGATCAGTACGGTCATGAATCCTAAAACATAAATCGCATATCTTGCTCCCACCACAGAAAAAAATAAAAATACAGGCGTTGCATGCGCACGATCGTAAATCCATTTTGAAATAGTATGATCTAGATTTTTCATGTAGCTTTTTCACGCAATGTTTCCAAAACAGTTTCTCTTCGATCGATATCTGCAAGAATCTCCTCTGCATTTTTTGGCAACACCAAATTCTTTTTCTTAAACGCACACGGTTCGCGAACCGGACACGCCCAACAACGCGGGGATCGGATACAAATATATCTTCCAAGTTTTACGAAGACTCGATTCACTGTTTGATGATACCGCGACGGAACAAGATCGAGAAGTTTCTGCTCCGCTTCTTCAACTGTTTTCGATCGAACCCAGCCGAGTCGGTTCGTCACACGAAATACGTGCGTATCGACCGCAATCGCGGTTTTATCGAACGAACACACAAGCACCACACTCGCCGTTTTTCGTCCGACACCTGCGAGCGTAACAAGCTCGTCCATCGTCGATGGAATCTTTCCGTCGAACTTTTCCACAACATCCGTCGCCATCTTTTTCAAATTCTTTGCTTTCTGTTTATACATTCCAATCGTGTTGATCTTCGATTCAATCTCGCTCGTCGTCGCCTTCGACAATTTCTCCACACTCGAAAACGCGTTCCAGAAACCCGGAAGCAACTTCAGAACCTGCTCATCTCGCGTCCGCGCCGACAACATCACAGCAACAAGATTCTGATACGGACTCCCAAGCTCCATCGCACCCGGATTTGGAAACTGTTTTTTGAGGATTTTAAGCGTGGAGATGATTTGATTCATAGTTGTCATTGCGAGGAGTTCGACGACGAAGCAATCTTGTGTCGATCATGAGAGAAACGCAAAGACGGCTTCGCTTCGCTCGCAATGACACAATTCCCTAAACAAGCGGCTGCCCGGTCATCAGCTCTGGTTGCGGAATACCAAGCACCGTCAAAATGGTTGGCGCGACGTCTGCGAGCATGCCAACCGGTGTCATGAGGGAGAGATCGCCATCTGGAACTTCGCCTGCAATACTTGGCTGGCCTTCGAATTGTTTTCCGATAATGATAAACGGAACGGGATTCGTTGCATGTTCTTTATCAATGTCCCCTGTTCGTAAATTTTTGAGTTCTTCTGCATTTCCGTGATCTGCCGTAATAAACACATACCCTTCACGTGAAAGCGCTGCGTCAACAATCTTTCCAACACACTCATCAATCACTTCAACCGCTTTTTGCGTTGCTGCCATATTTCCTGTATGAGCCACCATATCTGGATTCGCAAAATTCATGGCAATAAAGTCATAGGCATTTGACTGAATAGCTTTCACCACACGATCTGTCACCTCACGCGCACTCATTTCTGGCGCAAGGTCATAAGACGCAACTTTTGGTGATGGAACAATTTGTCTGTCTTCTCCTGGAAAAGGTTCTTCCCGCGTACCATTTAAAAAAAATGTAACGTGTGCATACTTCTCTGTTTCTGCAATGTGTAACTGTGTCATGCCCTTTTCCGAAAACACCTGAGCAAGACATTGCTCGATTTTCTCCGGCGGATAGACAACCTCAACAGGCAAACCACTTTCATACTCCGCCATCGTCACCACAAACAAATTCTCAACCTGTGTTCGCACAAACGAATCGAACGTCGGCACTACAAAAGCTTTCGTTATTTCACGCATGCGATCCGGACGGAAATTGAAAAAGATCACCGCATCATTCTCCGCAACCGTCGCGATAGGTTTTCCATTCTCCGTCATCACGGTTGGAACAAACTGTTCGTCATACACTTCTTTTTGATAAGACACTTTCAGGGCATCAAGCGGATCTGCTGCCATTTCTCCTGTCCCGAGCACTATTGCGTTATACGCTTTTTCAATGCGATCCCAACGGTTATCACGATCCATCGCAAAATACCGACCGCTCATGGAAGCAATCTTTCCGGCACCAATCTCTTTTATTTTATTTTGCAGATTTCCAATGAAATCTATTCCGGCATTATAAATTGTGTCGCGACCATCCACGATCGCCTGAACATAAACATCTACGATCCCTTGTTGCTTTGCGAACTCTAAAAGCGCATAACAATGTTCATCCATCGCATGAATTCCACCCGGACTGATTTGGCCAATTAAATGCAGCTTACTGTTGTGTTTCTTCACATGCTCTGCCGCATCGAGAAGGGCTTGTTTCTGGAAAAAATCTCCCGCAAGAATATCCCGATTGATACGTGGAAACAATTGATAATACACACGCCCTGCTCCAATCGCGAGATGTCCTACTTCTGAATTTCCCATCTCTCCCCACGACAAACCAACTTCTTCCCCAGAAGCTTTAAGCGTCATTGTTGGATACATCCGAATATACGTACGCATATTCGGCATGTCTGCCTGCACGATTGGATTTCCGTCTGAAGCCGGCGCAACACCAAATCCATCAAGGATCATGAGCACGGTTGGTTTTTTTATTGCGTCAGACATATTGTTTATTTTATAGTGTGTCACCCCACACTTCAAAGCAGCCCCCCACGACCGCTACCTGTTTAGTCGAAGGATCTCACGTTGATCATGTGATTCGATGGAAAACTCGAGATTCTTCGCTTCGCTCAGAATGACACAATTAAGAAACCTCCTCTTCAATCTCCATGACGCGATTATATTTTTCGAGACGTTCTGATCGGGACAATGAACCTGTCTTGATGTAATCCGCATTCACCGCAACAGCGAGATCCGCAATGGTTGTGTCCGCTGTTTCTCCTGAACGATGCGAAACAGAAACTTTATAACCGTATTGTTGCGCAAGCAAAATCGTATCGATTGTTTCTGACAATGATCCAATCTGATTCAATTTGATCAAAATCGCATTCGCTGCCTTCTTCTCAATACCATCCGCAAGACGATTTGCGTTTGTGACAAAGAAATCATCACCCACAAGAACGGTTTTCTTTCCAAGGAGCTCTGTCATCTCTGTCCAACCCGTCCAGTCATCTTGATCAAGTCCGTCTTCAAGTGAAATGATGGGATATTTTGCAAGCCACTTTTTCCACATGGCAATCATGTCTTTTGATGTGTTGGATTTTTTGTCGACACGAAGCGTGTAGCGCTTTGATTTTGCATCGTAAAGTTCAGAGACGGCCGGATCCATCGCAAGGAACACATCCTTACCTGCTGTATATCCGGCAAGTTTAATCGCTTGCATGATCGCAACAAATGCATCTTCGTTTTTTTTGAACGGAACCGCATATCCTCCTTCATCTCCCTTCAATGTTGAGAAACCCTTCTTCTTCAATAATCCGCCGAGGGTATGAAAAATCTCTGCTCCGCAACGAACACGTTCTTTAAATTTCTTTTGGGTTGGAACAATCATGAACTCCTGAAAATCCAAAATCCATCCCGCGTGCGCCCCGCCATTCAAGACGTTCATGGTTGGGATTGGCATGCGAAATGTTTTGTATTTGAGATCGAAAGCTTGTCGAAGATATACGTAAAGTGGCAACTTCTTTGATCGCGCCGCTGCATGCGCACACGCAAGCGAAACACCAAGAATAGCGTTTGCTCCGAGCTTCGATTTGTTCTGTGTTCCGTCGAGAGCAATCATGGTCGCATCAATCTTGCGTTGATCTGTCACATCCATTCCAACAAGAGCTTTTGCAATGGGACCATTCACATGCTTCACCGCTTTCAACACCCCTTGTCCGCCATAGCGTTTTGCATCCCCATCACGCAACTCGAGGGCTTCATGAATCCCTGTCGACGCACCGCTTGGAACCGAAGCAGAGCCGCTCGTTCCATCCCCAAGGAGGACCGTAACGTTCACGGTTGGATTTCCGCGTGAATCAAGAACCTCATGCGCATGAATGGATTCAATGTGAAACGACATAAAAAAATTACTTCATTTTTAATTGTAAAACGGAAATAGCTTTTCCAATACGATGCGTGATTACCACAACAAGAATCGTGATGAAAACCGCATACGAAAATTTTGCGATGAGCGAATTTTGATCTGGAAAAAGTGAATTGAACAAATCTTGAATCGCGGTATTCCACGCGAGGGCAGCAACAAGTCCAAGACCAGCTGTAACAAGGGCTTGTATTTGTTCAAGGACGGCAAGACGAAAGGAAAATTGTTCTTGTTGTGTAGACATAATTATTCTGTTTCTAAGACTTCAAGTCCGGGCAGTTTTTTTCCTCCAAGAAATTCAAGAAGGGCTCCACCACCGGTTGATAAAAGGGTAAATTTATCAGCGAGATGTGCGGATTCCAATACAGGAACGGTATCTCCCCCACCAACAATCGTTGTTGCGGATCCGGTTCGCTCCGCAATCGCTTTTGCCACAACAAGTGTTCCATGACAAAACTTTGGAATCTCTGTCATGCCAAGCGGACCATTCCACACAACCGTTTTTGCGTTTTCAAGCTCATCTTCAAATCGTGCAAGAGTCTTTTTCCCAAGATCAACAATTCGGTCACTGGATTTAACCGCATCAATTGAAACACAACGTGTTTGCGCGTCTTTGCGTACAGAGCTTGAAACAATGACATCCACAGGTAGAACAAGTTTGTCTTTTGCTTTTGCAAGAAGAGCTTTTGCCTCTTTTACTCCATCCACATCATACACAGATTTTCCAACCGTAAATCCTTGCGCAACCAAAAACGTGGTTGCAAGAGCACCCCCAATTAAAATTTTTTCCGCGGACGTCAAGAAACGTTCAATGACCGGAAGTTTTGTTTCAATTTTGAGTCCGCCCATGACAAGAACAAACGGGTGTTTCATTCCTTTATCGAGTTTTGAGAGAACGGTAATTTCATTTTCAAGAAGCGGCCCAGCAAATGACGGAAGGTCAGATGTAATCGCATCAACAGACGCATGTGCGCGATGAGAAACAGCGAACGCGTCATTCACATAGATATCTCCGAGTGACGCAAGAGCTTGTGCAAACGAAGGGGCGTTCGTTTCTTCACGTGCATCAAATCGTAAATTCTCGAGCAAAAGAACATCTCCGTTTTTCATTTGTTCGATTAATTTTACCACTTTCGGTCCAACGATTTCTTTACTCAATGTCACACGAGATTTCAAAAGACCTCCCAAACGTTTTGCAACAGGTTTCAGCGAACAAGACGCAACACGTTTTCCGTTTGGTCTTCCTAAATGTGAAAGCACAATCACTTTTGCCCCACGCTGACTTAACCAATCAATATCAACAGCAGAACGCGCAATGCGTCCGTGTGGGCCATCCACAGCTTTTCCTTTTTGGATTGGAACATTTCCGTCAATGCGAATAAGCACACGCTTTCCCGCAAAATCCACATCTGATTTAAGTTTTCGAAGCTTCATAACACCCATTCCTAAAACAATTTCAAAAGCCATGATCGTGACTGAACAACCTTCAAACGAGAAACAAAGAAATCAAGTCCAAACCAATGACCGAATTCACCAAATAAAAATAATCCGGAAACAAGCGCGTAAATAATATGTTCGTCAACAAATCCATGAGCTGTATTCATGGTCCAACCAGACACATAAAATAACAACATCATGATCACATTGAAAAACGCTGCAGGCTTTATAAACAATCCTGTTAAAAACGCAAGACCGATCAAAAGCTGACCATACATCACAAGACTGTCAACGACAGGATTTCCTCCCAAAGATTGAAACCATACAGAAAACGGACCACTTGCATACTGCAAATACCCTACCGCACTCCAATCAGGCACACTCATTTTTGCCCATGCTGCATTCAACATGAGAAACGCCATAGCAAAACGCAACAAGACGCACAGAACAATGAACCCTTTTGCATCCGCTGCGCGAGCCAAACGATCAAATGATGAGGTTTTCATAAAATTACTTTATCTTGCCAACATATTGAACAAGATCGAGGAGTCTTTGTGTATATCCCCATTCGTTGTCATACCACGCAAGCACCTTCACTAAATCTCCATCTACAACGCGTGTCATTTGCAAATCTACGACAGAACCAAAAGACGTTTGGATGAAATCTGTTGAAACAAGAGGTTCTTCTGTCACTCCCAAAATCCCTTTCCATCGAGCTGATTTTGCCGCATCTTTAAAGATTTTATTGACTTCTTCTTTTGTTGTTTTCTTTCCAACCAAGAACGTAAAGTCTGTAAGAGAAACATCAATGGACGGCACACGAATTGCAATTCCATCAAACTTATCTTTAAGTGTTGTCACAACCTCCGTTGTTGCTTTCGCAGCACCTGTTGATGTTGGAACGATATTAATGAGAGCAGAACGAGCGCGACGTAAATCTGGATGACGCGCAGGCGGAAGACCATCGACAAGATTTTGTTCTGCAGTAACCGAGTGAATGGTTGTAAGCATGGCTTTTTTCACTCCAAGCGTTTCCGTCATGATTTGCACAGCCGGACCAACAGAGTTCGTGGTACAGGATGCATTATTTACAATTGTATCTGTTTTTTTACAAAGTTTATGATTTACTCCCATGAGGTATGTTGGGGCGTCTTCAGATGGAGCCGAAATAACAACCCGCTTTGCGCCGGCTGTAATGTGCTTTCCCGCATCCTCTTTCTTTGTGAAACGTCCTGTTGATTCGATTACAACATCCACTTTCAAATCTTTCCATGGCAACAAGGCTGGATCCATAGCTGTCAGAACCGGAATTTTTACTCCATCAATCATCAAATGATCCTTTCCCGCTTTCACATCATGTGCCCATACACGAAACGTTGAATCATACTTCAACAAATGAGCAAGAATTGCTGGTTCCGTAAGATCATTTATAGCAACAATCTGAAGATCTTTGCGCTCATACGCCGCACGAAGCGCCACGCGACCAATGCGACCAAACCCATTAATAGCAACTCGAAGCATAGAAAAAATCGATTACAAATGAAGGTATTACCAACACTCAAAAATAAGCAAAGGAGTGGTGGATAAGTTTAGACCAGTTTAGCATTTTTCGAAAAAAATCAAAAGAAAAAGCCGTGGATAAAGCCTATTCCCAGTTGACAATTTGGCAAAAATAGATCTAAATAGCGTTACACCAACGTTTGGTGCTTTGCTCCCTACAATCGAAGGAGACCTCATGGCACAAGCCAATCTTGGACAACAAATCGGCTATCAACTGAGGGGTGAGTATCTCAATCGAATGGATTTATACGTTTCGCAAGGAATCATTGCGGGAAACATTGAATCTATTGAAGAAACGGCTCAAATCTGGCGGATCAGAGATCACGAACAATATGTTACTCTTGTGCAACAAATGGAAAGACTTGGTGAACGTGCAAACGCACAAACCATCAATCTGACGAATGCCACAGAACGACAAACGCAAGCTGTACATGATTTAAAGAATCGGCTCAATGACGTTGGAGAGAATATTCTCGATAGCATGAGTCAGATTCAAAAACAATTGGCGTCTTGTGAAAACACTATTCAAAACGGCTTCAACCTTACAATTGAAGCGATTGAAAATTTTCACAAAGAAATTACGAGCCTCCTAAGAAAGCCGCAGGCTACGCGCGCTCATGAGCTTGTTGATCTTGCAAAAAAACGATTGGCAAACTCTATCGCCAACCCACGACACGAAAAACAAGATGTTGAACTTGCAGAGCGCTTAATCAACGAAGCCCTTGAGACACCTGTTGGACAAACGATTTCTCAAGCATGGTATCTTCGTGGATGGCTTGAATTAAATACCTTTAATGAACCATTAAAGGCGATTACTTCATTTGAAAACGCACGACGCGTTGCAGAAAAAAAGGTAGAAAACCTCATTGCATACCTTTACTGCTGCAAAGCAATGAAAGCGGCTGGGGATCCTACCGGTCGACTCATTCATGAGAGTATGGAATGTCTTTACCTGGCAACATTCTGTCTGCCTCTGCGTGAGGAAGTGAGTATTGAAACACTTTCGATTGTTTTTGATGCTATCAAGACGAAAAAGATCCCGCCCAAAAATATGGAGGATTTGCGTGAAAGAATCGACTTAGATCTTGGTAAGATCCTGTTTCATTCACCACACCTCCTCCCACGACTCTTCGCGAATGCGGATTCGGAATCAAAAAACACTCTTTTGCGTCTATATAATGATTTATGTGACAACGCAAGAAACGAGTGTCAAAAGATCATTGATGCAGCCGAGTCGATACTTGATTTCATAAAAAAACTCCACCGAAACACATCAAGTGATTTCACCCATGAAATCAATGCAATGAATCGACACAAACAAGATGCCTGCCACATACTTCCAGGAAGAGAGTCGGATTGGAAGAGCTTGTTCAGGAACACATTGTCCCAAATCAATACCAAACTCGCAGGAGTAATCACTCTTCTTCAAAGAGAAAAAACCACTGCCGAAAATCGTATTCAAGCGATTAAAACGCAATACGAAACGGAGTGCGAAAAAAAAATCGACATTTTCAATGAAACTGCTTACGCTATATTCGGTCAAGGAGGAGTAATCGCGTGTTTTGTGTACGGTATTTGGATAAGAAACTATCATTTTGCGTTTATTTCACCTATCGTATACATTTTTCTCATTCTTACATTAGTAATTGGTACAAACTCATACCTGGAGAGCCAAGCAAAAACAGATGCGAGAATCAAATACAATAGGTCTATGGCAAACGTAAAACATCCAAAGAATCTTGAAAACGAAATAGGAGAAATCGAACAATCACGTTCACGCATTCATTCCTTCCTCGCCAAACACTTCTAAGCCCCCCCCAAAAAAAACCACTCAACGAACGATTCAATCGTTCGTTTTTTCTTTTTCAAATCAAAAACCCGGTCATGTGGATGAACCGGGTTTTTCTGATTAGAAGATGAATCGTGCAAAACGCTTCACCTGCATGTTTTCTCCGAGGGTAGAAATTTTCTCTTTCAAAAAATCTTCTACGGTTTTTGTATCATCTTTGATGAACGCTTGTTCCATGAGAACGGTTTCTGAAAACCACTTGTTCATCTTTCCTTCCATAATCTTCTCAATAACGTCCGCTGGTTTGTTTTGTGCGGCAAGTTCTCCACGTGTGAGCTCTTGTTCCTTTGCAACAATCTCTGCGGGAACATCTGCACGTGTAAGATACATTGGATCCATGGCACTCACGTGAATAGCAATATCGTTACACATTTCAATAAACGCATCGGTACGCGCAACGAAATCTGTTTCACAGAGCACTTGAACCATTGCTCCAAGCTTTGCATTTGAGTGGATGTACGCATGCACACGACCTTCATGTGTTTCGCGATCAGATTTCTTACCCGCTTTTGCAATCCCCTTTTTACGAAGATCTTCTGCGGCTTTTTCCATATCACCGTTTGTTTCTTCAAGAGCACGCTTTGCATCCATGAGTCCGGCTCCTGTTTTTTCACGAAGCTCTGCAACTTGACTTGCTGTAATGGACATATCTTTTTTGGCGTCATCCCGAACGAAGTGAGAGGTCTTCCTCTTTATCGATCGATCAGACAATCAATAATTGTTTATTTGATCTTGTTTAAGCAGCCGTTTCTGTTACAGCCTCTTTTACAGATGCTTTGTCAGCCGCAGCCTTATCTGCAACAATCTTTGCTGCACTTGCTTTTCCTTCTTTAATCGCTTCGCATGCAAGCTTACAAACAAGTTCGATTGATTTTACCGCATCATCATTTCCTGGAATAACAGCATCCACACCTTTTGGATTTACGTTTGTGTCGCAAAGAGCGATCACTTTTGTACGTGTTACTTGTGCTTCTTGCACAGCTGTTTTTTCATTACGAACATCGATGACAAAGATTGCGTCTGGAACTTTTGTAATGTGTTGAATTCCACCAATCTTTACTTCCATTTCTTCAATTTCACGAGAAAGCAACAATTGTTCTTTCTTTGTATATTTTTTCAATTCTCCTTTTTCACGTTGATCCTTCAACATCTTCAAACGCTTCAAAGTTTCTTTCAATTGTTGAAAGTTTGTGAGTGTTCCACCCAACCAACGTTCTGTAACGAAAGGCATTCCACAGCTTTCTGCATATTTTTGAACGATTCCTTTTGCTTGAACTTTTGTTCCAACAAACAAAATCACTCCTCCACGAGATGCGATTTCTTTTAATTGTCCAAGGGCGCTCTCTAATTGAACTTGTGTTTTTTCAAGATCAATAATGTGAATTCCGCTCTTTTCTGCGTAAATAAATGGTCCCATTTTTGGGTGCCAGTGTGAGGCACCGTGGCCGTAATGCATTCCCGCTTGAAGCATTTCGACCAAATTTGGCAATTTTGGCATATTCCTTTTGTTCGTCGATGGACAATCATGGGCCCGCGAGCCAATCTCGGGGGAGGATCCAGAATCGCTTAACCCATCTGATGTTATAAATTATGTCGGGAGTATAGGGAAAATATGGGAAAGCGTCAAGAATCCTTGAGATTTTTGCACCACTTCTCTAAAAGGCCTGAAAAATCGACCTTTGCCTGTTTGAGCATTTTTGGAATAAGTGATGTGTCTGTCAGTCCAGGAATTGTATTGATTTCGAGAAAATAGATCTCGTCTGCATCGGTCACGATGAAATCCGATCGCGAGATATGCGATGCACCCATCAGGGTATGTGCAGCGATCGCCGCTTCTTGTAGCCTTCTCGAGAGCGCACCTTCGATCCGCGCTGGGCAAATCTCATTCGCGAGATGATCGGCGTCGTACTTGCTTTCGTAATCGAAAAACTTGTTCTTCGACACAATCTCGATCACAGGCAACGCTTCTGGATCACCCGGATTCTGTTCCACAACACCAACCGTAAATTCACGTCCACTCACCGCCTCTTCGATCATCATCTCTTCCGCGACGTTCTCGAGAAACTTCTCGAGCACTTCCGCACTCTCGATGCGTGCCGTATGCACAGACGATCCGCCAAAACGTGGCTTTACGAAGACGGGAAAGACTGCGCTGCTTCTTGAAAAACGTTTCGCGGTCTTGATTCCCGCGCGCTCCACAAATTCTTTTGTGAGCACTTTATCGATACCGATCTTGTGAGCCTCAATCGGCGAAAACAAAAACGGAAGACCGAGCGATTCGCAAAGTTGTTGTACCTCACCATCTTCCCCACCCCTACCATGGATCACAGGAATGACCAGATCGAACATTGACGCACTCTTAAGAAACTTCGAACGATCTTCCGGAAACACAAACATCTCATGTTCCGCGAATAAAATCGCGCTCGCAACATTTTTTGCGGACGCAATCGAAACTTCACGTTCGCCTGTTTCTCCACCGGTGATGATGGCGATGCGCATACATTTACGATTTCAATCCGTATCCTTTTTTGACCAAATGGAGATCAATCATGATCGCTCCGACGGCAACAAACGTTAAAATGATCGCACTTGTTAAAACGGATGTACTCGACACACCCGAGAATCCATAACGGAATCCGTCAATCATGTACACGATAGGATTTGCGTAACTCACCATTCTCCAAAACGGCGGAAGAAGGGTGATGCTGTAAAACACTCCGCCGAGATATGTAAGAGGTGTGAGAACGAATGTTGGAATAAGCCCGACATCATCAAACTTTTTTGCAAACATTCCATTAAAAAATCCGAGTGCGGAAAAAATCACACACGTAATCAACAGAAAATAAAAAAACAAAAATGGATGATCAATGTGTACAGGTGTAAAAAATGCAGAGACGAGAAACACAGCAAACCCAACAACCATTCCGCGCACAACTCCCCCGCTCAAATATCCAGTGAGAATCGCCCATGGTTTCATGGGCGAGACAAGAATTTCTTCAATCGATCTTTGAAACTTTGCCCCAAAGAACGAACTCGCAACATTTGAAAACGCATTTGTAATAGCAGACATCATCACAAGTCCAGGAACAAGAAAAACGATGTAACTTGTTCCACCAACATTTCCAATTTGAGAACCAATCAACCCACCAAAAATAATAAAATAAAGCGACTGTGTCATCACGGACGGCAAAATGGTTTGTGTCCAAATACGAAAAATGCGATGTGTTTCTTTTCGGATAATCGTTTGAATTCCAATAATGTCTGCACGTGTCATACGCGTTTATTTACATGCAAATAAAAATCCTCGAGTGTATGCGCTCCTGTTTTAATCATTAACTCTTTGATATCCCCTTGCTCCGCAACAATTCCCTCCTTGATCAAAACAACATTTTTGCACAAACGTTCTGCTTCTTCAAGGTAATGTGTGGTGAGAACAACCGTTGTCCCTGCAGCGTTTAATTTTTGTACAAACTCCCACATCTCGCGACGCAGCTCAACATCCACGCCCGCTGATGGCTCATCAAGAAGCAATAATTTTGGTTGGTGTACAAGGGCGCGCGCAATGAGTAAGCGACGCTTCATTCCTCCTGAAAGCGTTCGTGAAATGGCGTTGCGCTTTTCAAAAAGTCCAAGATCTTTCAAAATTTGTTCTGCACGATGAACAGCTTCACTCCGAGGGATCCCGTAATACCCCGCCGCATCAACAACAATATCAAGGACTTTTTCAAAAATACTAAAATTGAACTCTTGTGGAACAACCCCGATCATACTTCTGACTTTTTCCGGTTCTTTATCAAGATCAATTCCAAACACCGTTACGCTTCCGCTCGTTTTCTTTACAAGTCCTGTCAGAATTCCAATAAGCGTTGTCTTTCCCGCACCGTTTGCGCCAAGCAAGGCAAACAGTTCCCCCTCCGCCACATCAAACGAAACGCCTTTCAGCGCTTTTGTTCCGGTTGCGTAGGTTTTTTCAATAGAGTTAATAGATAATGCGAAAGCCATAGTAACAATACATGTAATAAAGACCGAACAAAGAACGAAAATTTAATGGATCAGATAACTAGTGTACGGGAAGATGCGCACACGAGCAATTCACTCTCTTCCATATTTGACACCATTATTATTTCAGATAAGGATACAAATACACTCGTTCTTTCGATGAGAGGAATCATGTTTGATACTATCGAAGCTTTTATAAACGCGGCAAAACCCAACATTGAGCAATTCGATCGCTGGGTCCACAAACATCATTTTGTAGCTCTCGCCGATCACATCGGGTACAAATGTGTCTCATCACAAGAGTTTGAGCATATTCGTCACCTCTTTGAGAGGCCTGATGTATTTATATACCAATCGTTCATTTCCGGTCGTCGTGTTGCCATTATCAAGCTTCCGTCTGCTATTCAAACGTACTTTAACGATATTTCGTATCTTGAACTTTCAGACCAAAAACCTGATGGGAGCCAAGAAAGCGGATTCGATCACATCGAAATCTACCCCGCCTTCTCCACTGTGGGAGATACGATCAAACTTATCGAACAAAGCGGAATACGTTTTACTCCAAGTGGTCACGCGCACCACAACACCTTTGACATCTTGCTCGAAAACGGATTCAAGGTGCGCCTTGAACCAGAACCTCTCATCAAGAAAATCATTCGTGATGAAATGAAATAACTTCTTACAGAACAACTAGTTCTGTTTTTTAATAAAAACGCTATACTGTAGAAGTAATCCTTATTATCAAACCTATGAACGAACGCGGATTTCGTCCCGAGCAAGGACGTGCAGAAACAAAAATTTCAAGTCCAGCAGAAGTAAAAGCATTTCTTACACAAAAAATGACCCAAGGAGAAACAATTACCGTTGGAAGAAGCGATGGATCAAAGAGTGAAGGAATCATTTATAACATCGATCGAGAGACAGGCGATATCATGGCTTCTTTCGAAGAAAACGGGAGAGTAAAATATAAAAAAGTAGACCTTGTCACTTTTCTCAAATGGCAAGGAATATCGATTGAAATACCTAAGGTCAAAGAAGAACTTCCTGAACCTCCAGATGCAAAGAATAAAATTCTTTCTGCTGGTGGACTCTTGGCACTTGGAGCTCTTTCCACATACGCAACAGCAAAACTTGAAGGATTCTTCTATCCAAATCTACTAGAAACATACAATGACACAAATACGTTTTTAGAAGATATGGCCGTTTTTGTTGCGCACCATTTTGAAAAAAATCCAACCACAACCATGCTTGTAGGATCGTGTATTGCAGCAATCCATATCGCTCTGGAAAAAAGAAAAGCTGCTCAGCGAAAATCCTCCTAACTCTCAAATCATCTCTTATGCAAAACGCTATTGAACTGGCAGCAGAACACATTCTCTCTGTTGCAACAGAAAGAACCCCTATTTCAGAGCACGATTACCCTCTTTTGAAACAAAAATTCATAGATCAACTCATGGAAACAATTGGAGCAGCCGCCCTTGCACACATTCCAGCAGACAAACATCCTGAACTTCTCCAAAAATTAAGCACGGGGACAGAAGCGGATTTGACCACACTTTTTGGGAACTATATTCCAGAAATCGAAACCTTCATGCAAGAAGAAATACAAAAATACACAGAGGAGATTATAAAAAATCTCGCGGAATAAAAAACAGGGGTACATAGTGACCCCTGTTTTTTTATTCGCCTTTTTCACCCTCTTCGCCCCCTCCGCCTTTTCCGCCTTTTCGAATAAACATCGCATCTCCAAAAGAAAAAAATCGATACTTCTCGCGCACCGCTTCTTCGTATGCGTGCAAAATATGTTCTCGACCAGCAAGTGCACTAACCAATACAAGCAACGTTGATTTTGGTAAATGAAAATTTGTGATGAGGGCATCAATTACACGAAACTCAAATCCGGGTTTGATAAACATATTAACGTCGCCAGAAAATTCCTCTGGAAGTTTTCCACCTGATAACATGGCAGCTCCCTCAAGACTTCTGACCGTTGTTGTTCCAACCGCAACGACACGTCTTCCCTCTTTTTTTGCTCGATTGATTTGTGTAGCTGTCTCTTTTGTGATCGTTACAAATTCAGCATGCATCTGATGTTCTTCGATCGTCTCTGTTTGCACAGGTCGAAACGTTCCAATTCCAACATGGAGCGTGACGAATGCGAGTTCGACACCTTTTGCTTTTATATTTTCCAAAAGCTTATTTGTAAAATGGAATCCTGCCGTTGGTGCCGCAACAGACCCAACTTCACGTGCATAAACGGTTTGATATTGCTCAATCGATGCTGGTTTCTCGTCTACATACGGCGGAGTTGGAATTTCGCCATGCATGTCTGTGAACAAAAGAACGGCGGATTCATCAACAGGAACCTCAAGAAGTGCAATACCATCTTCCTGTTTTTCACGAACAACCACTTCAAGGCCATCAATCACAATAACATCCCCAATCAAAATTTTTTTACCAGGACGAAGAAGAGCCTTCCAAAAACTTCTCAACATCTTCTCTTCTTTTACACATCGCAACAAAAAAACCTCTACATCAATCACCCCCTCCTTCTTTCCTTCTAATCGCGCCCGAAATACTTTCGTATCATTAAAAACCAAAACATCACCCGAATCCAATTCATCAAGAATATCGTAAAAATGTTTGTGCTGTATCTCACCTGTTTCACGATCAAGTAGCATCAACCTTGAAGAATCACGCGGTTCAACTGAGTGCTGGGCGATCAGTTCTTTTGGGAGATCGTACGTGAATTGGGAGATGGGTGTAGACATAACCCAAGAAACATAGCGTATTCTTGACCTATTTTCAAGTCTTTGCTACACTCCCGCCATCTAATTACGGGCATATACAAAGTGTCCTATCCATATGAAAAAAGAAATTCACCCAGATTATTTCCCAAACGCGACCATCACTTGTTCTTGTGGGGCTATTTATAAAATTGGCTCTACAAAAGAAGAGATCAACGTCGAATCTTGCGCAGCGTGTCACCCATTCTATACAGGTAAGCAAAAGATGATGGACACAGCTCGTCGTGTAGAAAAGTATACAGAACGCGCTTCACAAAAAGCAGAAAAAGTAACTACCGGAAAGAAAGTGAAAGCACAAAAGCGCGCAGCTCAAAAGAAAACAAAAGAAGAAAAAACAAAGATTTAGCTTTGCATGATAAGCGGGGTCCTCTGACCTCGCTTTTGTGTTACAATCCCCCCATATGGAACTCTTGACCCAATTCAAACTTAAACGTGATGAATTTCACAAACTCGAAACAAAACTCGGTGACCCCGAGGTGCTTTCAAGTCCAAAACTCATGAAAGAGGTTGGAAGTGCGTATGCGCGCATGAAAGAGTTGATGGGTATTGGAACAGAATATGAAAACGCGCTTAAAAACCTTGAAAGCGCAAAACACGCTCTTGCAGAATCAGACGATGCAGACATGAAAGCATTTATGCAAGAAGAAGTAGAACTTCTTGAAACATCCGTTCCTGTCCTTGAGAAAAAACTTCTCGTTGCCCTTTTGCCACAAGATCCAATGGATGCAAAAGATGTCATCGTGGAAATCCGTGCAGGTGCTGGAGGAGATGAGTCGGCGATTTTCGCAGGCGAGCTTATGCGCATGTACAGCATGTACGCAGAACAAGAGCGATGGAAAATTGAACACATTTCTGCAAGCAGAAATGAAATCGGCGGGTTTAAAGAAGTTGTTTTTGGAATAAAAGGAGAAAATGTTTACAGCAAACTCAAATTTGAAAGTGGCGTTCATCGTGTTCAACGTGTACCAGAAACAGAAAAACAAGGACGCGTTCACACATCCACCGCAACGGTCGCCATTCTTCCTGAACTTGAAGAAGTTGATTTTGAAATCGACATGAAGGATTTGCGTATTGAAGCAACAACCTCAACAGGAGCGGGTGGACAGAGCGTGAACACAACGTATTCTGCCATTCGCATCATGCATATTCCAACCGGACTCATTGTTTACTGTCAGGATGAACGCTCACAAAAACAAAACAAAGAGCGCGCAATGAGCATCATGCGCGCACGACTTTACGAACAAGAACAAGAGCGCCAACGCAAAGAACGTGAAGATAATCGCCGCGGACAAATCGGAACAGGAGATCGCTCTGAAAAAATTCGTACTTACAACTTTCCACAAGATCGCGTCACTGATCACCGCATTCACAAAAACTACCACAATATTCCAGGCATCATGAACGGAGGTCTTGCACCACTCATCGAGGATCTCAAGCAAGCAGAAATCCGTTCACTGCTCGGTGAAGCTCCTGTTGAAACAGAAGATGAGGATAATGAAGATTAGTATGCAAGCTGTCATTCTTTGTGCTGGACTTGGCACACGTCTTCGACCACTCACCCTCACAACTCCAAAAGCTTTGATTCCGATCGGAAACAAAACACTCATCGAACACACGCTTGATGCACTTCCTGATACCATCAATGAAATTTTTCTTGTTGTGAATTATTTAGGCGATCAAATCAAAGCAAACATTGGCGATACGTATCAAGGAATTCCAATTCGATACGTCACACAAAACCTTCTCAATGGAACAGGTGGAGCAATAATGTTGCTTCAAAAGCAGTTGCATGATCGATTTTTAGTTGTAAACGGTGATGATTTATATTCTCGAGCAGCCCTCAACGAAATGCTGACACACCCAACCTGCATCATGCTCTGTCCAACAGATACACATCTTCTGAATGGAGGTAACCTCGATGTAAATGGAAAATTTATCGGCCTAATAGAGTCGGCGGACACAGAAAGCTATCGTATATGTGGTGCATATGTTCTCGATGAGACCTATTTCAAAATTAAACCCGTAAAAATCCAAGGAAGTGAACATGAAGAGTATGGGTTACCACAGACCATTGCTGTTCAAGCAACAAAATTTCCAATCAATGTTGTTCTCACACATGAATGGTATCCGGTCGGAACTCCGGAAGAGTTAAAATTCGTACAAGAAAAATTACATTTCAATCAGTAACGGCAAAATAAAGTTATCCACAGACAGCGCTTGACGCTGTCTTTTTATTTCATTACCATATCAAAACCTTCAGCTGACGTTCGCAAGAACAAATGCCAAGTGATTCAAACGACTTCGGTCGTCTGAATCGGGAGATTACTCCCAATGCAATTGAGCTCGCTCGTTGCATGGTCTTCAATGACCTATTTGCTTTCAGCTTGGTGACCCGGTAGTCCTGTTGAACAGAGCGCAAGCTCAGATTCTCGTCTTTGGTCTCGTACCAACTATCGATTGAATCGTTCAGCATGATTATCAAATTCCAAAGTGGAACTTCTGTAATACAAGCGTGAAAAACTTGTTGAAACAATGACCGAGCTTGCTCAGTCAATCCACTTTCTCGATGATCCGCCCTCAGAAGCAAAATTGTCGAGTTGCAGTCCAGAGAGTTCTCTGTGTTGCGTGTGCCCAAATCTTGATCGCCAAAACAAAGCTAAAGACGAAAGTCTAAACGCCTCACGTCTGTCTTTCTGACAGTTAATCTCGATCAAGCCACCACCACTTTGAACTCTCTGGGCTCGCAGGAACCCTTTTCACCTCTCTTCTCGAGACTCCTTGCGGGTCTCTCTTTTTTTATTTAAAAAACATAAATAGATGTGTATTACGAGTGAAAATCCAACCACCGACTTTCCGAATATCTCTATCTGTACTAATCTGTAATCAATATCATACGCATTCCCAGCATGACCATCCTCGAAGCTCTTCAATGGGCAAATAATAAGCTAAAGAAAACAGGGGTTGAATCCCCCATGCTCGACGCGGAAATTTTACTTGCGTCTGTTTTGGATGTTCCAAAATCATGGTTATTCGGCCACATCACAGACACGCTTAAACCACACCAAGAAGAAAAATTCTTCACACTCATCGATCGTCGGTTTAAACATGAGCCTGTCGCATATCTCATCAACCGAAAAGGATTTTATGGCCGTGATTTTTTTGTAGATCCATCTGTTCTTATCCCACGCCCAGCAACTGAATCAATGATCGAACACGCTCTTGAGGTGTTCTCAACATGCGATCGTGAAAAAACATTGTTTGTGGATATCGGAACAGGTTCAGGTGCTATTGCTGTAACACTCGCTGCTGAAACACAAACTCCAGTTCTTGCCATCGATGTAGATCCATCTGCGCTCGTCATTGCAAAACGAAACGCGCAAACAATCAATGTCGAAGAACACATCGATTTCCAACACGGCTCCTTGCTTGAGCCCGTCCTCCAACTCTTTGAAACCATTCGAGCATCTGGCAATCCAAATATTTCGTCTGTTTATCCGTTCAAGAATTTAATCATTTGCGCCAACCTCCCCTATCTCACGACAGCACAGATGGACTCTCTTGATCCAGACGTCCGTTTTGAGCCCGTACGTGCACTCGTGGCAGGAGTCGATGGATTAGACGCCTATTGGGATTTATTTCGACAATGCAAAAAACAACGAGACATTCTCCCGCGACATATCACTATCCTTATCGAAATTGATCCAGAACAAACAGAACGATCTATCAAACTCATTCGACACTATTTTCCAGAATCAACCACTCGCATTGAAAAAGATCTTCAAAAAAATGATCGCATTGTTATTACGGAAATATAAAACCGTCATCCAGCATAAGGTGACGGTTTTATTTATGATTGAACAACAAGTTGCGTGTTATTTTCAATAACTTCAATCCACGTTTTTCCTGGGTTCATTTCTATCTCACTTCCCTCCTTCGTAAAAAATCGAAGGCGCTCCGATGCAGTCGGTTTTTTCCAAACGGCTTGCATCTTTTTTCCATCTTGGAAAACGTATGCCTCCCCTTCTCCTGTTGTACGAACAGACCTTCGACCAATAGCATCCAACACTTCTACTTCTGTTATGACGACAGCAATATTATC
This sequence comes from uncultured Gammaproteobacteria bacterium, assembly GCA_964402425.1. GTDB lineage: Bacteria > Patescibacteriota > Patescibacteriia > UBA9934 > GWF2-40-263 > XYB2-FULL-45-11. The sequence continues at coordinate 26,161 of CAYOCD010000004.1, forward strand.
TGCATGAATTTCATTTCCTTCTTTTGTTTTTACAGGTTGATCATCTTCCATGCGGACATAAACCTTATCCGCAACACTGTACACCCAAGAAAAAACATAATCTGGTGCAAGATAACGAATAGAGAAACGCTGTGGAAACACAGATTCAGACGCAACCGCTTTAAACTTCCATACTCCGTACAATGGACTTGTTGTGCGACCAGATGTTTGTTTTTTTTCTACAAATGTACGAAGTAATTCTGTGGATGTGTACGTATTATGCGGAGCAAGACGATCCGTTGCCCGCCAAAACTGAGGACCATTCCAAAATTCATTCAGATCAAACGTAGCTCCGTTTTTAATCTTTTCAAGCGCCTCATTAGATCCGCCAACATGTGTGTAAAGTGCATCAAATTCAAGCGCCCAATCAATAAAATACGGTCTTGCAGATCGTACAGGCCCGATTTTTTCCACAGACTGATCTTCCGAAAAAAAAGCGAGTAGCCGTGGAATCCCAGCTTCAACAGGAGCTTCGATCACCAAAAACGCTTGATCAATTCCGCTTTGTGGACGAGCATCTCTGTTTTCATCAATCATCACACCATACACCTGTTGATTGGCATGAACTTGTTCAACGCGCAGACCCGTAAGCGGATCTTGAAATTCTGAACCTGCAGATACAGGTATGTTTACTGATGTTTCTGGCGCATCTTTTTGAGATCCAACGACAAACCAAACGGTAAGCGCAATCAAAAACACAAGCGCAATTCCTACACCGATACGAAGCCAGAATTGTTTCTGACTCGCGTGTGTGTGATCGCGCTTGTGTGTTGTTTTTTGAAACATGTTCTCCTCCTTTAACACGTTAACAAATTATTTTTTTGCTTCTGTTGCCGCAGCATCAGCATCTTCCTTCGCCTTCTTTTCAACCTCTACGGCGGTGACATCAAGTTCAAGCGCTTTGTCCAAGCCAGCCATTTCTTCTTCAGAACGTGGAGCTTGTACTGCTGCGAGTGTTGTGTTTGCATCGTCTTCAATCGTCATTCCTTCTGGAATAGTGATATCAGAGATACGGATTACATCATCAAACGACTTGAGAATAGAAATATCGATTGTAAGCTTACGAACGAGTTTTGAAGGCAAACACTTAACGAGCACGGAATCCTTGGAAGGAACGAAGGTTCCACCAAGTGCTTTGACTGCCATAGATTCACCAACGAATTCAAGTTCCACTTCTGCTTCAATTTCCTTTGTCATGTCAACAGAACGGAAATCGATGTGTGTCACTTCATCACGAAGTGCATCCAATTGAAAATCTTGGATAAGCACGTGAAGTGGGCTTCCGCCATTTACGGCGAGCTCGACAATCGTACTTTCACCAGCATCTTTATATGTTTTTACAAATTGGTTGCGATCCACAGTGATCATTTTTGGCTCTATTCCAGAACCATAAACAACAGCCGGGACTTTTCCTTCTTCACGAAGCTTGCTGGTTTTACGACCAACGAGCGTTCGAATTTCTGCGGCGAGGGTAAATGTAGACATAGGTAATAATTATAGGGCGGGTGGAAGGCTATAAAGGCGACAAATGCGATAAAGGCTTCTGAAAACGTACATTCTTTTGCGTTTCCCTTCTGCCTTTATTGCCTTTATAGCCTCTATCGCTTCTATAGCCTCTTCAATGAAATATGGCCGTATTGTGCGGAATCTGTCAAAAAAAGTCAACCCCGTAAGATGCGAACGTGCTTACGGGGTTTTTTTATACTATTTCCCAAGTTTTTTTCGAGGGTGTTTCTCGGGTATTTTGGTAATTTTCTTTCCTTTTCTTTCAAAAGATAACTGAAAAAGTCCTTGCTCAAGTTGTTTATGAATATTAATCACATCATTCACACTCACGTTTTGATTTGATCGAAAACGGACAACGTCTTCATACCCAAGATCTGTGAGAACCCCTACGGAACTTGCCCCAACCTGACTCACAAGAACAAACGTCAAAAAGGCGTTCTGGCATTTGTGGCATTGAATATGCATGAGTTTTGTCTCTCCCGTTGCGGCGAGTGTGCGCGCATGCATGGATTTTGAACGAATTTCACAAACCGGACAATAAGAAACAAGCCGAAGACTTTGTGTTGTTTTATCTAATTTATTTGGAGTAGGCATAAAGGAAGAAAAACAGCCGATTACAATTCAACCATATCATGTTTAAAAACGTTTTCAAATCATTCACTCAATACAACGCCCGCACAGTTCGAATGGCAATACTTTGAATCACCCCGACAAAAAACAAGAAAAAGATAAGTGAACTTCCTCCATAACTTACAAACGGAAGTCCAAGTCCGGTCACAGGAAACACACCCAGATTCATCCCAACATTCACGAGAACTTGTAAAAAAACAACAGCCGAGACTCCAAGCAAAAGATACGTTGTAAAATTATCTCTCGACAATCGAACAAGACGCGATATGCGCAGAAAAAAGACCGCGAACGCTCCAAGCAAAAGTGTCACTCCAAAAAACCCAAGTTCTTCTGCGATCACGGCAAAAATAAAGTCTGTCTGACTTTCCGGAAGGAATTTTAATTGACTCTGCGTTCCAAACCCAAGCCCGCGACCAAATCCTCCTCCTGCCCCAATTGCAATCACAGCTTGAGCAACGTTATAACCTTGTCCGAGCGGATCTTCTGTTGGATTTAAGAATGTGGCAATACGTGCTTTTTGATAAGGGGCAAACAACACAAACCAAGCAAACACAAACGCAACAATTCCACACAAAATCAACATACCTAATGTACGCATCGGCATGCCAGCAAACAACGCAAGAATAAACCAGATCCCCATCAAAACAGCTGCAGAACCAAAATCTGGCTGAAGTAGAACCACAAAAATCGGAAGAAGAACGATTGCGAAACTTTCAAAGAGTTCTCGCAAACCAAAATATCTCCGAGCTCGTCTACTAAAATAACTGGCGAGCATGACAATGACTCCCGCTTTCATGAATTCAACAGGTTGAAAACTAACATTTCCAAATGCATACCAACCACGCGCACCGCGAATGGTGTCCCCTAAAAACAAAACACCCACAAGCAGCAAAATACCTAATACATACATCCACACGCGGTAGTGTTCTAAAAATTGATAATTTGAATACGTCACAAACAATGCAATGACGCATGCAAGCAAAAGCGCAATGCATTGTTTTTTGACGTTCGTAAGATCTGTTGTGTCACGCGAAAGATCAACAGAATAAATGGCGGCCATTCCTAAAAATAGCAAAACGAGTACGGAGAAAAACAAAATCCAATCCATGGATCGCATACGTGCAGCCATTTCTCGAATCGTATGAGTCACGGAAAACATAAAGAAAAATTAACGCGTATCGATTGTAGCTGATCCAACAAGAGGTTTATACAGTGTTGGATCAAACAAATTGAGATCAGGAATAATTTCCACCTGATCAGCAGACGGTACGGTTCCAAACCAATTCACAACAATCTCTTGTGACTCTCCAGGCACAAGCGATTGTAAAGTTGTTTTATTTACAGCAACGACGGATGACCCGCGTTTTAACAAAAGATGAAACGTTGGATTGTAATAACTATATGCTGTGCCATTACGAATGGTGAATGCTGTCCGAAACAATCCACCGGGATCTATTGTTGTATCTTGTGTAATGGTGGGGTTTTGAATTTCAAGACCGAGTCGATCTTGTGACCATTTCACATAATCAGGAATAGCGTGTCGATCAATGCGGTGCCAAGAAACATCCAAAAATTGAAAACGAGGATCTGTCATCCCTGTTGTAGATACAAATGCGAGTTCTGTCACAGGTTTTGCACTCTCTGGCAAAATAAATCCACGTCTCACTTCTGTTGTCCCTGTGTCAAAAACAAATTGATAATCATACTCTGCCCACCAATCCTTATTCTCATTTTGCAAAACCGCATAAAAATCGTACGTATTTTCCTTTGAAACAAACACTTGTGTATTTGGTGCGGAAAGAGGTGACGCAGAACGTGCAACAGAATACGCGCGCAAGTCTTCTTGATTCAACAAAACAGAATCAATCACCGCACGACGCTCAGGCGAGGCACTCAATACAAAAGCATCTAGCATACTCCACGACACAAACAATACAAGACAAACATCAAAAATAATCAAAGAAAGAACACTGATCTTTCCTAATCGCCCACGATTCTCAACCCACCACAGAGTTCTGCGATACTGCTTGGAGTCTTGTTTTTCTTCTTGTAAAAGAATGTTGTTGTTTGCATCTGACATAGATGTCAAAATTATAACACAAAAGACATGAGGGAGTCGCAGGGATTGACTCTTTAACATACTCGACTCTTTGACTCCTGAATTTTGTGCTATACTCTCCCCATCAACTTATCTGATTGACTTTGTTTTTTATGGCTACAAAAGACGAGAAGAAACCAAAGGCGGCGGAATATGGCGCTGGGCAAATCCAAGTGTTGGAAGGACTCGAACCGGTTCGCAAACGCCCGGGAATGTACATTGGATCAACCGGTCCCACAGGACTTCATCACTTGATTTGGGAAATCATGGATAACTCGTTTGATGAGTCCATGGCTGGATTTGGAACAGAAATCAATTTACACCTGCTTCCAGGCAACATGATTTCGGTTGAAGATAAGGGACGTGGAATTCCTGTGGACATGCATCCACAATATAAAATTTCCACTCTTGAACTCGTTCTCACAAAACTCCATGCCGGAGGAAAATTTGGTGGTGGTGGATATAAAGTATCTGGTGGACTCCATGGTGTAGGAGCTTCTGTTGTAAACGCTCTTTCGGATTATCTGAAAGCAGAAGTAAAACGCGAGGGACAACTTTGGATGCAAGAATTCAAACGCGGCATTCCACAAGGAAAAGTAAAAGCCATGGGCAAAGCATCTGGAACTGGAACAAAAATCACCTTCCAACCAGATAAAACGATCTTTGAAACGATCGATTTTGATTTTGACACCATTATTGAACACTTGCGTCGCCAAGCGTATCTCACAAAAGGCATCAAACTCACAATCACAGATGAACGTGTTCCAGAAATAAAACATCGCTACGGATTTTACTTTGAGGGTGGAGTTGCGTCATATGTTCGCCACATCAACCGCGGAAAAGAAGCAAAAAATACAAACGTGTTTTATGTTTCAAAGTTCAATCCGGAAGCAGATATGGATGTTGAGGTCGCCTTGCAATACACAGAAGAATATCATGAATCTGTTCACTGTTTTGCAAACAACATTACCAACCCAGAAGGTGGAACCCACTTGGTTGGGTTTCGAACCGTTCTCACAAGAGAATTAAACAACTACGCACGCAACAAAAATTTCTTAAAAGAAAAAGATCAAAACCTGACAGGAGAAGATGTTCGAGAAGGTTTAACCGCCGTCATCTCTGTCAAAATCAAAGACCCACAATTTGAAGGTCAAACAAAAGCAAAACTCGGAAACCCAGAAGCGCGCACAGCCGTTGAATCTGTCTTCGGTGAATCATTCCGCATTTTTCTTGAAGAACATCCACGAGACGCGGAAGGTATTATTGGAAAATGTCTCCTCGCTGCACAAGCCCGACGAGCTGCTCGTGCCGCTCGCGAAACCGTTTTGCGCAAAGGGGCATTTGATGGACTCTCACTTCCAGGAAAACTCGCCGACTGTTCAAGTAAAGATCCAAGCGTATCCGAGCTCTACATCGTTGAGGGAGATTCCGCTGGTGGAAGTGCCAAACAAGGACGCGATCGTGAAACACAAGCCATTCTTCCTTTGAAAGGAAAAATCTTGAACGTAGAGCGCTCACGTCTTGATAAAATGCTCTCGAACAACGAAATCAAATCACTCATTATTGCTCTTGGAACAAATATTGGGGAAGGATTTGATATTAAGGAGCTTCGTTATCACCGCATCGTCATCATGACAGACGCGGACGTAGACGGCGCACACATTCGTACACTGCTTCTCACATTGTTCTACCGTCACTTCCCTGATCTGATTCACGCGGGTCATATCTACATCGCTCAACCACCGCTTTATCGCGTTAACATTGGAAAGAATTTCAAGTACGCATTTTCTGATGAAGAAAAAGATAAACTTGTAAAAGAGTTGATCGATGAAGCCGGAAAAGCAAAAGCGGCCCGTGCTGCCAAAGGCGGAAAGATCGTTGAAAAAGAAGAGGAAGAAGAAACAGAATCACTCGCCGTTGCGCTCGACGAACAATCAGGTGGAGAATCTGAAACGGAACAAGTGGAAGTCGGCGGGGTTCGTGTAAACATTCAACGCTATAAGGGTCTTGGAGAAATGAACCCAGACCAGTTATGGGAAACCACCATGGATCCAAAGACACGCGTTATGAAACTCGTGACCGTAGAAGACGGAAAACGTGCCGATGAAGTCTTTGATATTCTTATGGGATCAGATGTTGCCCCACGCAAACGCTTCATTCAGACACATGCAAAAACAGTAAAAAACCTGGATATTTAAAAGAAAACCCTGGACTTTTTCCAGGGTTTTTTATTTGACGAAATCACAAAGAGTCTGTATAGTCTCTTTATTAATGACCTGCCGGAGGTCATTTTAAAATACAAAATTATGTCTGATACACATGCACACACCAAGAAAAACCCAGTTACATGGCTTATTCAATACATTCGTGAATCTGTAGAAGAAATCCGAAAAGTAACCTGGCCAAGTAAGCAAGACACATTTAAATATTCTTTAATTGTGATCGGACTTTGTGTGATTCTCGCCGCATTCTTTGTTGGCCTGGATTGGGTCCTTGCCCTTGGTATTCAAAAACTCATCGCAATTAAGCAATAATAAAGTTCTTTAATAAGGCCATAGAGGCAATAAAGGCGATAGATGCGATAAAGGCCGAAGGGGTACTAAGCGCATTCTAAAGCCTCTGTAGCCTTTATCGCCTCTCTAGCCTTCCCCAATATGGCCAAACAGATAGCAAACCAAGGTCGTCGATGGTACGCCATCCACACATACTCAGGGTATGAAGAAAACGTGGCTCAAAACTTGAACCAACGTATTGAGACCATGGACATGACAGACAAAATCTTTCACGTCCTTGTTCCAAAAGAAATGAAAGTCAAAATCAAAAACGGAAAGCGCAAAACCACAGAAGAAAAGATCTTTCCGGGTTATGTGCTCGTTGAAATGATCGTGTCAGACGATTCTTGGTACGTTGTCCGAAACACACCAAACGTAACCGGATTCATTGGAACCGGAACAACCCCTACCCCAATCCAACAAGAAGAAATCGACGCACTCCAGAAACGCATGGGTGTTGCAGAGCCAGAACTCAAGCTCGATATCGAAGTTGGTTCTACTGTTCAAATCACAGATGGTCCATTTAAAGGACAAGAAGGAAAAGCTTCTGAAATTGACGTCGAACGCGGCAAAATCAAGGTTCTCGTTTCCCTCTTTGGTCGCGAAACCCCAGTTGAGCTCGATTTCTTGCAAGTTAAGAAGGTTTAGGCTATTATTTCGCCACTTATTCATAGTTGGTCGCCAGCGTTTTATAAATCGCTGGAATCCAATAACCAAATCATTCTATGGCAAAAAAGTTGCTTACACAGGTTAAACTGCAAATCCAAGGAGGCGCAGCAACACCTGCACCACCAGTCGGTCCAGCGCTCGGTCAACACGGGTTGCCAATCGGAGAATTCGTTAAACAATTCAATGATGCAACACAAGACCGCCGCGGAGAAGTCGTTCCAGTTGTGATCAATGTTTATGATGATCGTTCGTTTACCTTCATCACAAAAATTGCTCCAGCATCAGAACTCATCAAAAAAGTTGCAGGCATCAAGTCTGGATCTGGAAAGCCACTTACAGACAAAGTTGCAACCATTACACGCGCTCAGTTGAAAGAGGTCGCCATCAAAAAGATGCCTGACTTGAACACAACAGACGTTGAGGCTGCAATGAAGATTATCGAAGGAACCTGTCGTCAGATGGGAGTGGACGTAAAGTAATCTAAAAAAATATTCATCGAGCTTGTCGAGATGCCGTAAAGGGTTCTCGACAAGCTCGAACAATAAAAAATACGTGGGAGCATCTTCTTGATGCGTTCGTACCACACAAAACATTATGCCAACAAGCAAACGTTACGGCGTGGCAAAAAGCCTCGTTCAAAAATCAAAGACCTATTCCATCGACGAAGCGGTTGGCCTTATCAAAAAGACCGCAACCGCAAAGTATGATGAATCTGTAGAACTTCACATCAAGCTTGGAATCGACGCAACAAAATCTGATCAACAAATTCGCGGAACCATCGCTCTTCCACATGGAGTTGGAAAGTCCAAAAAAGTGATCGCGTTCGTTGAAGCAGAAAAAGAAGCAGAAGCAAAAGCAGCGGGTGCGGACATTGTTGGAGGAGAAGAACTTGTCAACGAAATCGCAGCATCTGGAAACTTGAACTTCGACGTCGCTGTTGCAACCCCGGCCATGATGCCTAAGATCGCAAAACTCGCGCGTATCCTCGGACCACGCGGAATGATGCCAAACCCAAAGACAGATACCGTTTCTCCAAACGTTACAAAAATGATTTCTGAACAAAAGGCTGGTAAACAAAGTTTTAAGAACGATCCAACCGGAAACGTTCACCAAATCTTTGGCCGTGCTTCGTTCTCAGAAGAACAACTCAAAGAAAACCTTATTGCTCTTCTCGACGCCATTCGCAAATTGAAACCATCTTCCTCAAAAGGAATCTTCATGCGCAACGTCGTGATTGCATCAACGGTTGGTCCTGGAATCAAGATCCAAGCATAAAAAAAATAAAACATCTCGCATAAAAATCGAGATGTTTTTTATTTGACAGAAGTATTCTTTGCTACTAATTTGTATTCATCATTCGTTTGACCCTCACAGTAGGTAAACCATGAGATTCTTCCCAAAAGACCCTCACCTCCACATCATCTTCGCCGGCATGCTCACATATGCATTCGTCACAGAATCCGGACGGATTGTTCTTGGTCCGATCGTGTATGTGACATCTTCCGCTTGGAACATCATTACAAATATTTCTATGTTTGTCTTTGGATGCTCTGTGTGTCTGTCCGCAATCGTCTACGCAAAGTACCTCGACTTCAAATACAAATAAGCCTTTCTGCACTCATCTGAGTGCTTTTTCTTTTCAGCTACTTATGGTAAATATAAGTTGGTTATTCAAAAATCTTTACGTGAGGTTCCTATGCACAACGGCGCATTTATCCTGATCGATGGTATTGCGGGCAGCGGAAAAACCACCGTCATTCAAGCTATGCACGACGCGCTTGTTGCGCAAGGTCTGCATTGTTTCCGCTTGCACGATTGGCAGGAAAATCACCCGCCAACATTTGAAGAAATTCCAGACTTTGATGTGTACTTCACACTCGAGCCCACACGCCAATGGGTTGGCGCAGCTATCCGATTAGAAATGTCGCAGAAAGAACATCCATATGGAGGCAAAGAACTTGCGCATGCGTTCGCCATTGATCGTGAGATCATGTATCGACGTTTAATTATACCTGCCCTCAAGGCAGGCAAGACGATTGTGCAAGATCGTGGTGTTTCAACATCCATCATCTATCAACCGATCCAGTTGAATAGCCTGTCTCTCGAGGAGATCTTAGATCTCCCGGGAAACAAACTCGCCCTGCAGATTGCACCATCACATCTCGTTCTCACCTCAACTCCCGTCGAGAAGATCATAGACCGCATTCGCAATCGTCCCGCATCACAAGGTGCGGCCGGGGTGTTTGCAGATGTAGAACTTGCGCGTCGCGTAGATACACGCTATCGCGAACCATGGTTTCGCGACCTGTTTGAATCGCGCGGAACACACATTCACACACTCGATACGAGCGGCACACTTGCAGAATCGCAAACAAATGCCGTGTCACTCATCACTCAACTGTTGGGGACATAGGTCATGTCAAAGAAGCGGAAACAAACCCAAACTCTTGTTCAATCCCCGCCCACGCCTCGTGAATACAAAGACCAACCGCTTGATGGCGGATGGAACGTATTCATCCCGGGAACAGGCATTTCTTATGCGAACGTTCTTCCAAAAGAAGAACGACAAAAGCGCCTTGAACATTGCTCTGTCCCAAATCCCAAACCCGAAGATTCTGTCCCCAACTAACACTCGCAAGAGTGTTTTTTCTTTGCTATCCTGCCCGCATATGTCTGTGCTCACCCGCCATGAAATCCTGAACTCGATCGAAAAACAAGAGATCGCCTTTGATCCCAAAATTGACGCGTTTCAACTCCAGCCGCACGCAGTCGATCTTCGCCTCGGCTACAAGTTTCTCATACCAAAAAATTGGGTGATTGATGATTCTGGCCGACGTGCCATCAACATCTCGATTGACGACACTGAACGTCAACGTGAACAATTCGAGGAAGTCATTTTAAAACCCGGTCAGTTCTTCGAGCTGCTCCCAAACGAATTCGTAATCGGCACCTCGCTCGAGTCCGTCGAGATCAACGCACCAAACCTGATGGCGATTCTTTTTCCAAGAACATCGACAAACCGACGAGGAATCGATCTTTCGCTCTCAGGAATCATCGACAACGGCTACAAAGGTCATTTGATTTTTCCCATGAAAAACGAAGCGGGCAACCAAGTGATCCGCATGTACCCCGGTGAGCGCGTCTGTCAGGTCATCTTCGAAGAACTCAGTTCCCCGCTCACTATTGAAGAAGCAAACTTGCATGGCGTGAGCGCGGCAAAGTATACGAATTCAGATTCGAGTACGTACCGTCTCGATAAAGATGAAGAGCGAACACATTTAATCGCAGGAACACTTGAAGAGATGAAAAAAAAATTTACATTATAGAAAAAAACGACCCTGTATGGGTCGTTTTGGTTTACAGCTGTTTTCTCACATTCTCAAATCGTCGCAGAGCCAGTTCATCCGAATCCGCTTCGAATGTGAATACGGGTTCGACAGATTCAGGAACGAACACACGATACATTGCGCCGTCTTGTTCGAGTCGAAGATCTGTTCGTGATCCTGTAAGGGTTTCTGCGAACACACGATCGCGAGAAAAACGTTCATGTGCATCATCGAGAACGCACACATCTCGGACTCCCGCGTCGATCATCGCTTTCCAACATGGCTCGCAACACCACCAATGGCCGAACATATAAACGTCACAATCCGCAGGATCGATTCCTTGATCGTGAGCGACTTGCATGAGCATGGTTTCTGCGTGGCCTATTGAATCATGAAGTGCACAAAGGTCGTAACCTGTTCCGCTTGGACAATCGAGAACAACACGCGGACAAATATGTTTTGTTCCGCTTCCGCGATTAAATCCGTTTCCGGCGCGTGCAAGCACTTCGTCATCTCTGACAAGAACGACACCAACCGGATACAAAGAATCGCCCGCACATTCGCGACGCGCGACTTCTGCAGCCATCATGTGTGGATCACTCAAAGGAACAAACTTGAATCCGCGATTCGGCGGAAGATATGGATAGGTGATCATACAATCTCCTTTATTATTCTGTCATCCTGAGGAAGTTCGACGACCGAAGGATCTCGCGTTTATAAGTGCTTTATTAACGCGAGATCCTTCGGCTAAACCTGAAACGGTCGCTCAGGATGACACAGAGTAATGTAAAAGAACTGTTTGTTCGCCGAGCATTTTTGATTCAACGAGTTTGAGCTTAACATCTCCAAACGATTCCGCAAGCGAAATTCCCTCACCAAACAAAATAGGTTCAATGGTAAGAAAAACATCTGTCACGAGTTGCTCTCGAAGAAACGAAGAATACACAAAAGAGCCACCACCGATCACAACAGATGTGACTCCCTCTGATTCCAGTCGACGAATCAAATCCACAGGAGCCTCTTCGACAAACTCGAGTCTTGTTCCGTTTCCATCAGGCGGAACATTCTTTTCCTTCATGGAAGCGTCAAGCGTAAGTACGATCAGTCTTCGACCCTTAAGGGGTTTTCCGATCGTGTCGAATGTCCGCTGACCCATAATCACCGTCCCTGACTCTTTTGTTTTCTCGATAAAAAATGCCGTGTCTTCTTTTGAAGTCCATTCAAGCGAAGATTGATTTCGTGATTGTGCGATTTTGCCATTGAGAGATATGGCAGCGATAAGATTGATCTTCATACAGCGATCTCAAATTTAATACTCGGCGCAGGATGATAATTTTCGATCGTTGTGTCTGTGTGTTTCCAATCAAAGATCGATGTAAAATGGTCCGTTCGAACGTGCGGTAAATCAACAGGCTCTCGAGAAAGCTGCTGGCGAAGTCCGTCAATGTGATTTGCATACACATGAGCATCACCCAAAAACGCAACGAGTCTTCCCTCTTTCAATCCCGCTTCTTTCGCAAGCAAATGTAAGAGTAACCCGTGAGCAACAATATCAAATGGTAACCCGATCGCAACATCCACAGAACGTTGATTCCACATCAAATTCAATCGCCCATTTAAAACCGTTACTTGAAATCCGTAATAACACGGCGGAAGCGCCATCTGATGCAGCATAGTTGGATTCCATGCACTTACAATCATACGACGATCATAGGGATCGCGCTTGAGTGTTTCGACAAGTTTTGCAATCTGATCAACACCCTGTCCTGAGTAGTCCGTTGTATAATCTACATAATCCGCACCAAAATGTCGCCACTGAAATCCGTAAATAGGTCCAAGTTCACGCTCTTCACGCATACGTGCTTTTGTTTCTGCATCATGTCCATATGGCACAATGTGAGGCGCGCACCATTCATCCCAAATATGATTGTTCCGTTCTTGAAGCCAAGCCTTATCTGTTTTTCCATTCAAAAAAAATTCAAGCTCAATAGCCGGTAAACGCAAAGGAACTTTCTTGGTTGTGAGCATCGGAAAACCATCTTGCATGTCGTGTTCAAACATCGCACCCGCAATCGCAACCGTATCAATCCCCGTCCGATTCGGCTTCATGATTCCCGTATCGAGAACCTTATTCACAAGATCGAGATATGCTTTCATATGCTCCTCATGCTATCAAACCTAACTAGATGTCGCCATGTTAATAATTTGATAGAATAGGCGGGTATGAATACCCCTGTGGACATCTTTCGCAAGCATCCGGATGCGCTTTTACCAGAATACAAATCCCCTGGTGCGTGTGCCTTTGATTTAGCCCCAATAGAAGACACCGTCATTGAACCTGGTCAAATTGTTCGATTAAAAACCGGACTCATTATTTGTGTTCCTGTAGGCTACACCCTCCTCATCGCAGCCAGATCATCTCTCCCAAAAAAATTCGGCCTTTGTATTCCCCAAGGCTTTGGAATTGTTGATCAAGACTATTGCGGACCGGACGATGAACTATTACTGCAACTTTTAAACTTCACAGATGAACCAGTCACGGTCAAAGCAGGCGATCGCCTTGCGCAAGGCATGTTTGTCCCGATCATGAAATGCACATTTAACGAAGTGAGTGAATTAACGAATGCAAGCCGAGGTGGATTCGGATCCACAGGACACGAATCTCTAGCCCCCCACCCCTCACCCCTGCTATAATGCCCACATCATCTTCGGCCACTCAAGCCTTTATTGCCTCTCAAGCCTTCCTCTATGAAACCCCTCATTTCCATCGGTGACCTTATTGATCAGTCGTGGAACAAGTACCGCTCAAACATCCCGTTCTTTTTACAACTATCCGGCTGGCTTGTTCTGGTTGCCCTCTTAAATACCATCGCCTTTTTACTATACCCAAACGCAGGAGCCATTGCCTATCACGCAAAGTTTACGGCAAGTGAAATTGCAGGAGTTGTTCTATACGCTTTTTCAAATCTCCTTCTCTCTCCACTGCTTGGATTTTGGGTATTTATTTCACTTGCACTCGGTGCTAAGTCTGTCATCAGTGGTGAACGTGCAAGTATTGCCAGTATCATGCAAGAAACAAAAAAACGTTATTTTTCAACGTTTGCTGTTGCCATCTTGGTTGGACTCACTATTTTACTCGCACAAATCATCACCCTCGGTCCTTCCATTTTACTTGGCACCATTGGATTTTTAATGCAAAACGCATGGATTCTGGGAATTGCAAATGGACTCTTGTTTATTGGACTCATTGTCAGTTTGATTTTGACAACACGCTGGACATTGTATTATATGCTCGCACCGTATGCAGCTATACTCGATCGAGCAAAAAACAAACAAGCTCTGAAAAAAAGCCGCGCGTTAACAGAGGGAAAATTCTGGAGTGTTCTTGCTCGTATACTTCTCCCAAAATTTGTGTTCCTTCTGTTTGGTGTTTTGATTACCATGCTTCTAAGCCTTGTCATTAATATTTTCCTTATAGGATCAACCGGTCTTAATATAGATGTTCAATTGCGTATCACAGAACTCACAGAAGCAGTTCTCCCAATGCTCATTCTGATTTTTCTCAATCCACTCATCTTCTTATCTGATGTTCTCCTTTATCAAAACCTTACGGAACAAACTGGCGCATCTTCCGACAAATAAAAATAGTCGTCCGCTCCATTCCTCCCTTGAACTTGTTTTACAGAGTCTTCATTTGTATCGCTCAAATTTTTGGCTCATGGTTGGGTATGCAGCATGGCTCTTGTTCCCATTCAGTGGATATTTTTTGTTAAGTTTTTTTCCAGAAAAAAACCCAATTGTTATTGGGTTTGGTATTGTATTTTCCATAGTAGAATTCATGATCACCTTTTGGATAGGCATTGTTTTCATTCTTATTGTCAATACCCTTGTTGAGAAACGTCCATTTGATACCACTGGATTAAAAAGAGTTTCCATCTCCTTTTTGCAACCAACCGCTCTTGTTTTCATTTTACACATCCTGCTCACCTTCCTTGGTTTTATTTTCCTTGTCATTCCGGGTTTTGTAGCGATTGTTTGGTTCGCTTTTGCACAAACTTCTGTCGTCCTTGATGGCAAACGTGGGAAAGAAGCTCTCTCTTTCAGTAGAAGTCTTTCACAAGGTCGATTCTTCCGAGTTTTATATCGCCTCATTGGCGGACCTATTCTTATTAGTTTTGTTTATTTTCTGTTCGTTGCTGTTCTTATCTCCATTGTAGGTGGAATTTCTGGATTTGACCCAACGCAAACAACACAATCCCCTCAATCTCCGGCATGGGTCGATCTCTTAGAATCAACGATTGGAATCTTTGTCATTCCTTTGCTTGCCACGTACATGACGCTGCTGTATAAACACTTAAAAGAGACACGATACGTCCAAAAGATTGAACAAATTGAAACATAACTTATGTTAATTCCTGTTATTGGACTCGAAATCCATCTCCAGTTGAAAACCAAATCCAAAATGTTTTGTGCGTGTCCGGCGCATGATGTTGGCGCATCTCCAAATACAAA
The DNA here is from genome assembly GCA_964402425.1 of uncultured Gammaproteobacteria bacterium. Classification (GTDB taxonomy): domain Bacteria; phylum Patescibacteriota; class Patescibacteriia; order UBA9934; family GWF2-40-263; genus XYB2-FULL-45-11. The sequence continues at coordinate 41,493 of CAYOCD010000004.1, forward strand.
TGTGTGTGCGATCTGTCTTGGAAATCCAGGAACGCTTCCGGTTCCAAACGAACAAGCGGTCCGATTCGGCACCATGATGGGTCTCGCCCTTAATTGTTCCATCGCCTCACATTCAAAATTCGATCGCAAAAACTATTTTTACCCAGACTCTCCAAAGGCGTATCAAATTTCTCAATTCGATTTACCGATTGCCTCAAACGGATATTTAGAAGTTGATGTTTCAGATTCTGAGCGCGAACATGTTCGTATCGGAATTACACGCGCGCACCTTGAGGAAGACGCGGCAAAGAACACGCACGGAGTCGATGGAAAAACACTCGTGGATTTTAATCGCTGCGGAACACCTCTTATTGAAATCGTCACAGAGCCAGATTTTAAAAATGCAAAAGAGGCAAAAGCATTCTTACATGAACTCCAACGCATCGCGCGCTATCTTGACGTTTCAAGCGCAGACATGGAAAAAGGCAATATGCGTTGTGACGCCAACATCTCGCTTCGCGAGGTTGATGCAAATGGTCAAATCGTTGGCGCAAGATTCAATCCAAAAACAGAAATCAAAAACTTGAACTCGTTTCGCCATGTAGAGCGCGCGCTCGAGTTTGAAATTAAACGTCAAACAAAACTCTGGGAGGAAGGAACACCTGTGATCATTTCTACAACACGTGGATGGAACGATGTAAAAGGCATCACAGAACTCCAACGTTCAAAAGAAGATTCAGCAGATTACCGCTACTTCCCGGAACCAGATATTCCACCTTTAAACCTTGCTGATCTCGCGGAAGAACTCAAAGGCCGCATGCCAGAACTTCCAGCCGCGCGCCGCATACGCTTCGTTGAGGAATACGGATTAAAACCATCTGACGCCGCACAAATGTGTGATGACCCCGTCCTTGCAGACTTTGCGGAACACACATTCTCTGAACTTCAAGAATGGCTTGGTTCACAAGAAGGCAACCTTGACTGGGAGGCGGAAAAACCAAAAATGGCTCGTCTTGTCTCCGGATGGCTCCTGTCAAAACTCGGCGGACTCATGACAGAACGCAGTATCGATATCCGCATCTGTAAAATCACTCCAGAAAACTTTGCGGAATTCATCTCCCTCATTGCAACGACAAAATTAAACGGTACAGCAGGACTCAAAGTTTTAAACGCCATGCTAGATGACGGCAGAGACCCGTCACATCTCATGGAAGATTTAAAACTCGGAACGATGGAAGACGTCGGCGCACTCGCAGATATTATTGACCGCGCTCTTGCAAGTAATCCAGAAGAAGTCATGCGCTACAAAGCAGGCGAAGAAAAACTCCTTCCATTCTTTGTCGGGCTCGTCATGAAAGAAACACAAGGAACAGCAGATCCAGGAGTCACAAGAAACATGTTGATTGTGAAATTGAAGGGCGGAAATGGCTGAAAAGGCGGAAGAGGCAAAAAGGAACAGAAAAACCGCCCATTCGATTCATTCGGGGCGGTTTTATGGTTGACAGAAATACTGATTACGGATATCGTCCCCTCTCCAAACATGCCAAAAGAACGGGAAAGATGTTCTTTCTCAAGAAATTGGCTCGGTTCCACGTGAACCAGGAGAATGTGCCACATGCTCGAAAGGATCAAGATTTTCAGTGCCGAACAGGCTGCGGAACTCAAGTCGTTCGAAGAGCGGCAATGGACACTCAAGTCCCGTGCATCTCAGATCGAGGATCGTCGCGGAGAGGGTCTGAGAGCCAATGCTGATCGTAAAATTGGGCAATGTGCGTCAAGGATCAAAGATATCGAACGGTCGCAAAATCCAAGTGATGACTACTACATCATCAATGATGCAGACCGTGCCGCAAATCTCGAACGCAAGGCTCCCCTCGAAGCTGAGCGCGACCAAGCTCAAGCCGAAGTCGACGCACTCAAGCTCGAACAGAAGGAAATCGAAAAACAACTCAATGAACTCGACGCGGAGAGAGCTCCACTCGAAGTTCTGAAGGAGATTCAGGACAAGCTCAACAAGAACTGGCCCATGATTGTGGCCAGCGAAAGCATCCTCAAGATCGCGGCCGAGATCGGTCCAGATCTGATCGTTGCAGCCATCGCTCCGCTGTTTGACGCCTACATGGACAGCATCGACAAATTGGAGCCGCAGCTCGCACGCCAGCGCAAGCAGAACACCAAGGCGTTCAAGGCCGACTTCGATGCGTTCATGGAAGCAGGCTTCACTTCGGCCAAGCCATGGACATCGTGCTCGCACGCGCCAAGACAGATACCCTCACGACGATTATGTCTATGATAGCCGCTTCGTACGGAAAATAGTTCGACCCCCCCCTTCCTCATCCTCACGAACACATCGTGGGGATTTTCTTTTTAAAAGACTTGTAGTAAAGTCCCCCTTTACACCTTGACTTTCCGTCTATTTTTTGGTGTAATCCCTCGTCGTTTGGATAAATCAAATCGACACCCCCTCTTAAAGGCTTCGTGCCTAAAGGACCAACCTCATGGGCAACCAATCAGAACTCGCCATGACATTTTCACGTGAAGGTGAAGTGATCATTACATTCCCAGACGGACTTCGACACCCAACGGGTCTGTTTCCAAATCCATCCGATCAAGAAGTAACACGCGCTTTTTTTGACACGACCATCGGTAAAACAATTATCATGCAACTACGAGCACGAGAAATTCACGACAAAAAAACACGCCTTCTTCTTCAAGAACCTGCGCGTTCCATCATCGAACAAAATATTGCTCGACTCAGTGAAATGAAATTTGATGGGGTTGTGTCCGTTCTTATGTTGGACCTCGATCATTTTGGTCGCGTCAACAAAAAGCATGGGCAAGATGCTGGTGACCAAGTTCTCCGATGGTTTGGTGACATCCTGCGTCGATCTACGCGCAACAACGATGTCCTGGCACGTTGGGGTGGCGAAGAATTCGTGGTTTTCGCCGCTGCAAATAAACCATCAGAAACACAAACCAATCGCCATCGCGATCGTCCTTGGTCTGAAACAGCGCGAATCGCAACAGGAACAACCTTGTCAAACCCGGATCAGTTGATGAGTAACGGAAAACTGATTGGTTCACGCATTCACACAACCACAGAAACAACCGCATGCCAAATCGGCAACATCTCGATCAAACAAACCGTAACAATCGGTGTTGCAAGCGCCTATCTCAAACCAGATTCAGACATCGACAGATTGTTTGATCGGCTCTTTCTCCTTGCAAGCGAAACCATGTACAGAGGTAAGCAAGAAGATCGTCGCAACCACGTTCATGTGGCACCAATGATCTATGTAAACCCAAAAACCTTCTAGTCTCCCCTTTGTGGAGACTTTTTTATTTCAAAAATAATTCAACGTGTTTAACAGCATCTTTTGGTTGCACCACCCACTCAATACGTTCATCTCGCTTAAACCACGTCATTTGTCGTTTAGCATAGTGTCGCGTATCTTTTTTTATTTCCTCAATCGCCTCTTTCAATGAAGATCGTCCTTCAAGAAATTCACAAACTTGTCGATAGCCGATTCCGGTCATGCTTTCAATAGCACAACTATATTTCTGTTTAAGCGATCGCACTTCTGTTACAAGCTCATGTGCAATCATCTCATCTACACGATCATTGATACGCTCATACAAAACATTGCGCTCAACAGACAACCCAATTTGCAAAACGTTGTACTTCGAGACACCGCGTGTTTGTAATTGTGAAAATGGTTTGCCTGTGAGAAGTGTTACTTCGAGCGCGCGCACCAAACGACGTTTGTTGTCGCGATCAATTTGTTCCGCGCCAATCGGATCCAACTTTTTATATTCATGAAATAAATCTCCAAGAGATTTTTCTTCGAGCTCGGCTCGAAGCTTCTCATCTGCTGGCGTTGAAGAAAGATCGAGGTTATCGATCACGGCCGAAAGCCACAAACCTGTTCCACCAACAAGGATTGGCACATGTTTACGCTTCACAATCTCCGCAATCTTTTTCTCTGCGTAGGCTTTAAATTGGGCGACAGAATAGTCTTGATCTGGATCAACAAGATCAATTCCCCAGTGCGGAACCCCTTCCACAAAAAACTCTTTACGGGCACCAAACAACTGATCGATGCGCCCACCCATCTCAATCTCTCCTATTTTCCATTCTCCTTCCGGCTTAGCTGTTCCAACATCCATCCCTTTATAAATCATCCGAGAATCCACAGAAATCACCTCGCCACCAAATTGTTTTGCAATCTCAATTCCAAGCGCAGTTTTCCCGCTCGCGGTTGGTCCCAAAATGGCGATGAGTTTTGGTAATGGCATACGTTTATTTCTCGACCTTGTAGAGAGACTCTTGTAGGCTTTCGACAAGCTCAAGCAATAGATATTTGTCCTTCCAATATCCACGTTTCTGCTTTTGTTATTTTAACATTCACGATCTCTCCCACCAATTCTTTTCCCCCAACAAATGTCACAAGTTTCATTTCGCGAGAGTTTCCAAAACACATTCCAGGCTGTTTCTTAAGCGTCTCTTGAATCTTTTCCGGCATCTTAAGCATTTCATCCGTAATCTTTGGCGCCTCATGTCTTTCGACAAGCACACTCACAATCTCGCCCACATACTGTTGATTTTTTTTACGTACAACATCTTCCATCACGGCTTGTAATTCATTCCAACGGCGTTTCTTTTCTTCTTGTGTGACATCATCTTTAAACGCACGCTTTGCCGCTGTGCCTGATCGTTCAGAATAGCGCGCATTGTAGCCGATATCGAATTTGATATCTCGATACATATCGATCGTCTTTTGAAATTGCTCTGGTGATTCGCCTGAGAATCCAACAATGATGTCCGTACCAATCGCGAGGTTTGGAATTTTTGCTCGCAGTCGATCAACAACTTCATGAAACTGTTCGATGGTGTAACGACGATTCATGCGGCGAAGAACTTCATTGTCACCTGCCTGAACCGGAAGATGAATAAAGTTTACGTGTGCAGGAAGCGTCATTGCATCAATCACTTCATCTGTCATGTGAAGCGGATGTGGTGCGGTAAAGTGTAGTCGTTTGATTTCTGGAATCTGGTTTACTTCCCAAAGCAATGCGGCAAAGTGGTTTTCTTTCTGGTCATTGCGAGGAGGAGTCATCGACGACGAAGCAATCTTCGCGTTCGCGGGGAAAGATTGCTTCGCTGCGCTCGCAATGACAAAAGGATTCCCCACCGAAAAATTCTCCGCATCAGGTGCAAGATAACTATTCACCGTTTGTCCAAGCAATGTCACTTCAATACATCCATGTGCGGCAAGATCACGAACCTCATCGAGAATATCTTTCACAGATCGGTTCTTCTCAAGCCCACGCGCAAATGGAACAACACAATACGTACAAAACTTATTGCATCCGGTCTGGATAGAGACAAACGCCTGACGAACAGATCGGCGCTCTGGATTAATTTTGAGATAGTCTTCAATCAAATCCGTACTGTTCACAAGGTCAGGACGAAGTTCCCCAATCCATCGAGGCAACTGCCCCATATCTGCTGTTGGGAAATACAAATCCACACTCGGAATCTTTTTACGAATCACACCATCGCGATCCCGCCCCGCCATGCAACCTGTAATACCAAGAATGAGCTTTGGATTTGTTTCCTTAAGCGCTTCGAATTCATGAACTTTTCCGAACACACGGTCTTCCGCCTGTTGGCGAACCGAGCATGTATTGATCAAAATCAAATCTGCCTCGGCCGGCATATCGGTCGACACAAACCCAAGCCCATGAAGTAAAGCTTCCATGCGCTCCGAATCATTTTTGTTCATCTGACAACCAAATGTGAGGAGATGATATTTTGGTTTTGTATCCAACATAACGATGGGAAGATTAACAGAAAAGGCTTATTTTGTCATTGCGAAGAACGAAACGGTAAAGTGATCTTTTAGACAAATCGACCAATAAAAAAGACCCCCGAGTAAGGAGTCTTAGGCATGGATCGAAATGCGAGCGATGTGCATGGTATAGCACACAAACTCGAAGCGGAGCGCTATTTCTTCCGTATACATGAGACGGAGCGCATGGGCCGAAGCCGCCGCCTTAGCAGCATTCTTCGGAAATTTCTCACGATAACGATCGATGCTGTGACGAAGTGCTTCAAGCTCAATATTCTCGAGGTATCCAACCTTGTCGAACAAGCGGCGAGCTTCATCGCACCGATCTATCGTCCATTTTGTACGTGGCGAAGGAAGCACGCCTTTAACAGCATCGATGTAACTCCGCCGTGTCAGAAGCTTCTTCTCTACGAGCTCATAGAGGAGCTTATCGATGTCGGGTTTATCAACTGCGGAAGGATCAAGTTGCCTGTACTCACTGTCATTCAGATGATCCAACAACTCAGGCTTGTCGCGTGCCGCAACGTAAACAAAGTAAACAAGATCAAGGTGATCACGCACTTGCGCGGGTGTTTTTTTGTCATCCGGATCAGCGGAGCCGACAACGACAGAAACAAAATCGATCGTTGTCTGAAAGAAGCTCTTCTCTTTATGGAACTCAGCACGAGCTGCATTCAAGAAGACTTGCTCAGACTCCCCAAACTTACCATGCTCTATCACAAGGCGAAGCGCACACGCAACACGATCGGCAAGAGCTTCGTCGAACTCAGCCTTTTCAAAAAACTCATCAGCCCAATCAATCCCATTCGAAAAAGCTTTTGGGAACTGCCCCCAAAATGGATGCTCGAGAACAGCATTGAGAGCTGCGTTTGTCCTATGCTTTCCTTTCTTGAAGCGACTCGCAGGACTTTCTTTCCGACCACGACTGTATTCTGAATTGCTTGTCATTGCCCATTCCTCCCATCTGTTGAACGGCGGCAAAACCGTACTCGAAATGAAGCATTTTGTCAATCCAAGCAGAAAGAAAAAAGAACCCTTCTGATAGAGTCCTTGAGAATTACGAGGCTTGTGCACATGGATCTTTTGTTGATTCTGTGAGCATTGCACAGGCACAAACAAATAAAAGAACATATGCTCTGGATTTGGATTTTGTCAGTACGACCGAAGGAACGTGCTGATTGAGCGTCTGTAAAAAAAACAGGTTTGCAAACGATTGGCGAAGTTTTTCCTCAAACGAGAGATTACTCGACAATCGCCAAACAGACTCACGTTTTAAATCGCATCCCAATCTTTTGACAGATTCATCTGAGACAAAATGAGGCTGTTGGTTTGGTACATACGCCAACAACGCACAACTTAGCCATCTAGCAAACTCAAGGGTTCCGCCAAGAGCAATCGTGCGCCGTTCTAAGTAATCTACAAAAGCGGGCGCAGCAGAAAAGTGTTTCAGATACTCTCGCCGCACAAGAGATGTCATCGTCCCCATGATAAACCCCCTTTGATAGGAACATCGCAGCTTAGCATGGTTTTTGAATTTGTCAACATATCATGCTCAACACCCATGAATTATGGTATAATTTTTACAATTCAATCTAAACACAACTTTATGCCATCAAGCGCCCGACGAGAGCAAGGGGTATACGCTCCAGAACATGAAAACCTTGCTTCTGTTGAAGATCAAAATGCAAGTAAAGAGCTTGCAAAAATGCAAAAGAAACAAGAAAAAGAACAAACGGCAAACTACGACAAATTCGCTGAGGCGAGTGTTGCACAACTTTCACCAGAAGATCCAGATAGAAAAAAAATCTTACAGATGTTTTCAGAACCTTCTGTCAAACAAGAGGTTTTAAAACGTGCCATGCAGATGATTGAAAAGAATCCAAATGCCCTGAACGCAATCGTTCAGGAATTATTGGAAAATAAAGATGTTATTTCTGCAAAAATAAATGAACAAAAGAAATCCATCAGAAGTCTTAAAGGTGAAAAAGCCTACTGGACAGGACAACTGAATAAATTGCCAATGACATCTGAAATCGGTACCAAGATCAAACAAATCGGCAGAAACATCCGAGCCCTCGAACGACAAATTCGCAATGTAGAAAAAACACCATTCGATATTGAAAGTAAACTCATAGATGGAACAACCATTTCTAGTTTAGAAGTGCTCCACGCACCAGCATCCAACAGAGACGATGACGAAGAGTTTGATGCAGGATCAATGGATATAAAAGATGCAACCCCCGTTCCATTATCTGAAATGCGTGGCACTCCAACAATTCTTGCAACAGATGAGCTGTCAGATTCTGTAAGCAATAACGTGTTTGAAACGATTAACGAAATGCCAACAACATCAGAACTGAAAGCAGCAAAGGTGACAGACGAGGAACAAGACGTTGATTCTAGCAAACAAACAGCCATAGAAAAAACCAAGCTGAGCAAACCTTCTCTTTCTACATCTAGAGTAGAATCGATAACACTCCAAGAAGCGGCAATAGCCCGTGTGGCAGCACGTAGAGAAAATCAAACAAACCACGCACGTGAAATGGACACAATTGCACCACCTGATATCGCCGGTGCAGGAATGCAGCCTTCAAAAGGACAAGAACGTGTTGATATGCCGGTTATAACGCCGGACATGCTTGCGAATCCAGAAGCTGCTGAAAATGAACAAGCACGACTCTTTAAGGAATATCTAAGCACGCTCACAGATGAGGAACATGGCAGACAATGGATAAATCGTGATGAAAGTGGTTATGAAGCTTGGCTTAAACAAAGAAAAGCCGTCAATAATCCAACAGATGCATCACAACGTCGTGTTGAGATGCCGGTAGTAACGCCAGACATGCTTGCAGATCAGTCAGACCAACAGCCACCCACTTCAGAAAACAACGTGCGTGAAATGCCGATCATAAAATCATCGTATGAAGCGCCACTCATTCAACGTGATGCAAACGTTGAGCGCACCCAATTTCTTGAACGTAAAGCAAATGTGGGAGGCGTAAAACTTGAGGTGTATAGAACAGATGGACAATACGTGATTGAACTTTCTGATGGCACAAAAGTCGATGTTGGGGACAACAAAGAATTCGCAGAAGAAATGTTCAATTTTGCAATGGTTCAAGCAGGTGTTCCAGAACTCAGAAACCCAAGCAAACTCGCAGAAGTTTTGGACTTTTATGTTGAAAAAGAACAAAATACAAAGAATGATGTACGTGAGATGCCGATCATTCAACCAATAAGTCGTTTTGGGGACATGCCCAAGTTTGGTGAATGGATTGCGGGTGGAGAAAAACCAGGGGCGAAAGAACTCTCTATCGAAGAACACACCCAAAAAATCATGGATGAAAAAGCGGAAGCGGGCAAACCTTTTTCCTTCATAGATGCACAGAACCAAGCAAGAGCGGAAGGCTTAGGAGACCTGAAAAGAGAATTAGGAATCGATCGTCCGAAAGATGAAATGGTCGCTCCTGAGTTACCTCTCCCTGGATCTGAATCATGGAACCAACCAGGCGCAGATCAAATGACACAAAATACAGAATTCTCACGTCAAATTGACACAATCGCTTCGGAAACTTCAACAATTGATCTCGCGCGAGAAATCGGAGATCCGATGCACACAGCAGAAACGATCGCGTTCAACAAAGCAATTTTCAACGGACTTTCTGCTGAAAATCGATTAAGTAACGGACTTCCGGCAACATGGGAAGAAGTTACAAATCCAAAAATTGGATTCCTTAGTCGTCTTACGGGCGGAAAAAATCGTACACGAAAAGATTTATTGGATAAAATCAATAAACTCCAAGGTCAATTTGTAACAACAGGAAAAGAAGGAGCAAGAACGGTAAGTAATGCAGCTGATACAGCAAGAACACGTACAGAAAAAGCCTATCAAGACAAAGGACCACAAGGTTTGGTTTAAATAAAAAATACACCCACTTGGGTGTATTTTTTATTTAAACGATTGGAAACTTTGACGCATCAACAGCCTTTGCAATAAGTTCGCTTGCGGCAATCATAATGTCTTCTGTTTGTCCGAAGACGTTTACTTTGAAGTCTCCCCCGTCCACTTCTTTCTGTCCGATCACGATCGTCCATGGCACTTTCATGGTTGCAGCATCGCGAATTTTCTTTCCGACTTTCTCATTTGAGTCGTCGAGCTCGGCGCGTACTCCGGCTTCGACAAGCTCAGCCAGTATTGTTTCCGCGAACGGAATGAATGCTTCACTTACAGTTGCGATGCGCACTTGCGCAGGTGCGAGCCAGAACGGAAAGGCACCGGCGTAATGTTCGATGAGAACTCCCATGAATCGTTCGACACTTCCGAGAATGGCGCGGTGAATCATGACTGGGCGCTTGATTTGGCCATCTGCATCATGGAACTCTAATTCAAAGCGCTCTGGAAGGTTAAAATCGAGCTGAACCGTTGCTAATTGCCAATCTCGTCCGATTGCATCTGTTGCAATAAAATCGATCTTTGGTCCATAAAACGCTGCTTCACCAACACCGAGTTCAAAGTCGCGACCAAGCTCGGTCAACATGTCTTTGAGTGCTGCCACCGCTTTTGTCCAAACCTCTGCCCCACCAAGATATTTCTCTGGATGTTCTGGATCATCGACGGATAAACGGATGCGAAGTGGCATGCCGAATGCTGCGTAAAATTTTGTGATGATGTCGTAGATCTTCAATACTTCTTCTTTCACTTGATCTGGGCGAGCAAATACGTGTGCATCGTCCTGTGTGATGGATCGAACACGTGTGAGGCCGGCGAGTTGTCCTGTGTTCTCATCGCGATACACCGTTGTTGCCTCCGCGAAGCGCAACGGCAAATCGCGATAGCTGCGCATCTTGGACGCATAAATTTGCGTGTGATGCGGACAATTCATTGGCTTTAAGACAAATTGATCATCGGTCTTTTTACTTGTGACATGAAAAATATCGTCCGCAAATTTGTCCCAGTGACCAGATGTTTTGTAGAGATCGGATTTTGCGATGTGCGGAATCCACACACGAGAATATTTGTGCGGTTTCATGAGCGCAGTCACAAATCCGGTGAGTGCCTCACGCATGGCGGTTCCGCGCGGAGTGAACATCGGGAGTCCGGATCCGACGAGCGGTGAATAGGTAAAGAGTTCGAGCTCAGCTCCCAATTTGCGATGATCACGCTTCTTTGCTTCTTCAAGCATCAAAAGGTGCGCATCGAGTTCCTCTTTCGTTGCAAAAGCCAAACCGTAAATACGTGTCAGCATTTGATTCTTCTCATCTCCGCGCCAATACGCCCCTGCAACTTTCGACAATTGAAACGACTCAGGATCCACATCAGAAATTCCTTCATCATGCCCACCACGACAAAGATCTTTAAATGAACCGGATTTGTAGAATGTAAGCGTTTGCCCTTCTCCAGAAAATTGTTCGATGAGTTCGAGCTTGTATGGATTTGATGAAAACACATTCTTTGCTTCATCCACAGAAACTTCTTCACGATCAAATTTATTCCATGATGGAAGAATCTCTCTCATCTTTGTTTGAATCTTTGGAAGATCTTCTTCTGTGATTTGTTTTGAAAATTCGAAATCATAATAAAACCCATCATCAATGGCTGGACCAATGGTGCGTTTGGTATCTGGCCAAAGCTCCATAACGGCTGCCGCAAGCAAGTGCGCAAGCGAATGCCTGCGATGTTCTAGTTGATCTTGTGTCATATGCGTTTGTGTCATCCTGAGCAGAGCGAAGGATCTCGTGTTAAAAGAAGAGATTCTTCACTGCGTTCAGAATGACAGGAAATAAAAAACCCGATTCATCTTAATTAAGTTGAATCGGGATCCATGCAAAAATTGACGGACGGTTCCACCCGAATTGTTGATGCGTTTTCTCTCGCGATCAACCGCTCTTTTGAATCAGGATGCTCCAAAGGTTGTACATGTTTATTTGTTGCCTCGAGAACTCACAGCCAAGGTTCTCAATCTCTTTTGGGCAAAGAAACACGCGTGTCCTTCTTCATTGCCTTTTAAGAATAACTTCCCTGCCATGATCCGTCAACTAATCAAATTCAATGTAAATATGGTCTTTCAGACGCGGAATCTTGTTAAGCCAAAACGGAAAGAAATCAACTTTAACAGATTCGGCCACACCGCTTCCTACAAGCGTTTTTGAGACATCATCTGCACTCATTCCCACAAATCGACCAACGTCCAATACTTTATTTGTACGAGTAATAATCATCTTTCCGTCCAAGTGCGCACGCAAACTTGCAACTTTTTGGGTAGAATCATATTGTTCGATCGTCACTTCCATGTTTTCTACGTTTGTTCCAAAAAAATCTTGCCCTTGTCCCAATCCTTCATACAAATGCGATGAGAACAATTGTTTAAATGCGGAACGATCGTAAAAAACTCCTATGACAGTAACCGTAAGGGTTACATCATACTCTTTAGATTCTGTGTCTGGTTGAATGCTTGTTTTTTGCTGTTTAACATCTGCAGTAAAGACCTCGCCATCAAATCCACTTCCTACCTGTGCGCGCAGCATTTCTTTTGCGTCTGTCATCATTTCTTCTTTCAAGACGTCAACAGATTTTTGCAATTCTTCTTTTGAAACAACGGCTACGGTTTGAACACCTCCCGTAAACGCCGTTTTGCTGTCCGCATAAATCTGTGTTTGTTTTGTTTCATTCAGTCCAGGAATGATGAAATGTCCCGGTGCAACATCTCCTGTTGCTCCTGGTTTATCTGCATGGACCGTTGCATCAACAGTGCCGCCCACTGGTACAACAACGTTTTTATCAAGGCGGAACAACACATTTCCCGTTGAGAGCAGTCGTGTTGTCGCAACAAGAGCTTGAGGGGCGTTTGATTTATTGGTGATTGTGACGGTTCCCGCAGCCTTTCCTTCTATTTGTTTTGCCCCCTCTCCGCTTGGCTTGAAGGATTTTGTTTTATTCATGCTTCCAGAGAGCACTGTCCCACGAATATCTGTTTCATCGAGTGGAATCATGGCAGTGTGAGCAATCAGATCAGAAGAAAAATCTTTTGCAACCGGCTTAATGCGAATCACGGCTTGCATGGTTGATAAATACATCACAACAAGCAGAACGGCCGCAACAATCACAATAAATGCAAGGGCAATGCGTCTGTATAACATGAGCGGAACTGCATTTGCGTGCGAGCGCGATACAGGTCTTTCTGTTTCCTCTTTTTCAGCAACACGAATCACGCGTTTCACGGGAACACGCTTGCGTGTTGCAACTTTTTTTGTGGCCATATGAGGTTATTATAGCACGAAAGAAGTCAAGGAGTAAGTAATTGTATCATTGCAAGGAATTCGACGACAAAGCAATCTTTTTTCCGATATCTCGTGGCTTAAAATAAAAGAAGTCACAGACAAAGAAGCGCAAAGATTGCTTCGTCGTCGATGACTCCTTCTCGCAATGACACTTACTTCTCTAATTCCACATTCTGTGCACCAACAATACTCGACAACTCTCTCACCAAACTCTCTGTTGGACTCACGCGATATTCTGTTTCAATACGACGCAGACTTCCACCAGATTCAACAAGCAAACAGACAGGTGTTGCACCAGGTTTTGATTGCAACAAAGATCGAACCGCGTCCACCATTTCTGGCGTCGGCTTGCCTTGTAGTTTGATATTCAATGTTTCCTTTTTCTTTTCCAATATTTCCTTTCCGCCTTCTCCGCCCTTTCCACCATTCCCCGTCACCAAATCCGGATAGGCGAGCCACTGCTCTTTCTTCAGCATCTCAAGAATAACAGACATGTTTTCCTCGCTCACAATCATAAAACTATTCGCGAGAAGCTTTGCTTCCTCCCCTTCGCGCTTCGAGACCTTTGCGCTCACAAGACAAATCTGCCCCTCGACCATGACATCTTTCACTGTTGCGAATGTTTTTGGGAACACAATCACCTCTTGTTTGCCGGTCATATCCTCAAGTCCAATGAACGCCATTGGATCTCCTTTTTTTGTAACAATCGTTTTTGGCAGAAGAATAATTCCACCGGCATACACAAACGACCCATCTTTCTGCGCAGGCAAATCTTTCATATGCATGAGCGTGCCGTCGAGGAATTCGTGAATCTTTTGATACGGATGACCCGACACATACAATCCGAGCAATTCTTTTTCCCACGCAAGTTGTGTATTCAACTTTGCAGGCTCTGCCGCGCGAAGTGAGATTGTTTGAGGAATGGTCGACGCAGCGGTCGAGAACAAGCTTGGCTGATTCGTTGTCTTTTCTTTTTGGACGCTCTTGTTGTGCAACAATAAGCGATCAAGGTTTTCGAGAAGTTGATTGCGTTCTGCAAATCTGTCGAGAGCCCCCGTCTTAATGAGAGCTTCGAGTGACTTCTTGTTAAATGCCCGATGCGCAACACGCGCAACGAAGTCCGCAAGATCTTTAAAGTCTCCGCCCGCTTTTCGCTCTGAGAGAATCGATTCAATAACTTCTTCTCCCAAGTTCTTAATCACGAGCAATCCAAAGCGAATATGGTGGTCGTCGAGATAAGTAAAGTTCTTGAGCGATTCATTGATGTCCGGAGGCAAAACTTCAATTTCCATGCGGCGACACTCCGCCACCGCTTCTGCAATCTTTTCAAGGTCTCCGGATTCCGCGGTCATAAGCGCGGTCATATACTCTGCTGGAAAATTTGCCTTCATGTACGCCGTTTCATACGCAACCATTCCATAACTTGCGGCGTGTGCTTTGTTGAATCCGTAGGCTGCAAACGGTTCAATCAAATTCCAAAGTTCTTTTGCCTTCTTCTCCGACATTCCGTGCTTCAACAATCCTTCATGCAATTTAATTTTTTGCTTTGCCATTTCTTCCGGAATCTTTTTTCCCATGGCCTTGCGCAGCTTGTCCGCCTCGAGCCAGGAATATCCTCCAAGATGAATCGCAATCAACATGACGTCGTCTTGATAAACAATGACGCCATACGACATGGAAAGGAGATCCTTCATGCGCGGATCCAAAAAATGGATGAGCGAAGGATCATGTTTGCGTTTGATGTATTCCGGAATGGATTCAATCGGACCAGGACGATACAGCGCAACCATCGCCATGATGTCTTCAATACGTTCTGGTTTCAGTTCCATGAGATACTTTGTCATTCCGTCTCCATTCAACTGAAACACACCCATCGTTTTTCCGGTTGCAAGCAGTTCAAATGTTTTTTTATCATCTGTTGGCAGACGATCAATCACCACATCAACCCCTTTTGTTTTTTTCACAAGATGAACCGCATCTCCCAAAATCGACAAGTTGCGAATTCCAAGAAAGTCCATTTTGACAAGCCCTGCCGCTTCCACAGCTTTCATTTCATACTGCGTGATCATCTTTCCTTCTTTTGTATCGATTTGTAGAGGGGTAAAATCTGTCAGTTCTGTTGGAGAGATAACGGTTCCGGCTGCGTGAACAGAAACGTGGCGTGCACATCCTTCAATTTGTTTCGCAAGATCAATCATGCGACGAACGTTTGCGTCCGTGTCATACATCTTTTTCAAATCTGGCGATTCCTCGAGCGCGCGCGTGAGGGTCATCGGAAATCCTTGCGAACCCATCGGAACAAGTTTGGCCACTACATCAACCATACCGTACGGAAAACCAAGAGCACGTCCGACATCACGAACCGAACCGCGCGCAAGCATGGTTCCAAACGTACAGATCTGTGCCACTTTCTCTGCTCCGTATTTTGAACGCACGTAATCGAGCACTTCATCGCGTCTGTTATCGGCAAAGTCTGCGTCGATATCAGGAGCAGATGGACGCTCTGGATTCAAGAAACGTTCGAATGGCAATTTGTAATAAAGCGGATCGATTGCAGAAATATCTGTTGCGTATGCAACAATGGAACCCGCGGCAGATCCACGCGTTGTTGTCACGATTCCGTTCTCACGCGACCAACTCAAAAAATCAGACACGATTAAGAAGTACGGACAAAATCCTTTTTGATCAATAATTTCAAGCTCGTAGTTGATGCGATCAATCTGCACTTGGGATAATTCCCCACCAACTTTTTCTTTGAGTCCATCGAACGCACGCTCGGTTAACACTCCACGAAACGTCTTCCCTTCTGGAATTTCAAACTTTGGAAAGTTCCACTTTCCAAGATCAAGTGTAACGTTGCAGCGATCCGCAATCTTGCGCGTATTCTCAATTGCCTCCGGCACGTCCGAGAATCGCTCAATCATGTACTCCGCAGAAACCATGGACGCGTCAAAGTCAAACTGCGCCATGCGCTCATATTGCTCAAGTGTTTTTTGTCCTTTAATACAATTCAAAATTTTCCACGCTTCCACATCACCCGGTTTGAGAAAAAACGTATTCTTTGTCGCGACAACCGGAACATTCATTTCTTTTCCAAGCGCGATCAACTTTGCATTCATCGCTTCTTGTTCCGCAATCTCCGGTCGATCAACAAGCTCAAGAAAATAATTCCCTTCGCCAAAAATTTCAACATACTCCCGAATCGCCGCCTTCGCCTCGTCCATACGATCGAGGTGTAAAAACTCATCAATCTCCCCCATGTGTCCACCCGAGAGTGCAATCAATCCTTTTGCATGTTGTCGCAACACTTCCTTATCGATACGTGGCTTATAGTAGAAGCCTTCAAGAAATCCAACAGACGAAAGTTTAATCAAGTTCTGATACCCTTCGTTCGTTTCTGCAAGACAGACGAGTCGTTGCGGGCGTGTATCGATGCGTGCACGCTTCAACAATCGACCGTCTTGAGCAACGTAAAAATCCACACCGATAATCGGTTTTACTTCTGCATCCACCGCCTTCTGATAAAACTCAATCGCCCCATACATGGTGCCATTGTCTGTGATGGCGACCGTATCCATCTCCATTCCTTTTATATGTTTCAAAATCTCTTTTGTTTTGGGCAATGCTTCAAGAAGAGAATAATGCGAATGAACGTGCAGGTGAACAAAAGGAGATGGCATAGCGTGGGGGCTCGATTAACGAGCAATAAGTCTTTTATTGGTGAGAGATTACCACGTCACAACAACCCAGGCAACGCATGAGAAAAAGCGTTTTTTCTTGACACAAGACATGTCCCCTCTTACACTCCCCTTACAACATTAAGGATTCCCAAAATGAAACTTATCCTTCTTGTGTCTGTTCTTTGTGCCCTTATCATAATCCTTAGTCTTTGGCGCTTTCACCGTAGATATGGCACCCGAGCAGAACGCAAAGTACTCGAGGACAAACTCCACAAAGACCTCATGTACTTGCACAGCGATCCATTCACAAGCGCAAAATCTGTCACGCAAACCACAGAGAATCCTCAAAGCAACACCCCCTAACAAACACCAATCAAGACAACTTCCTCAAAGCGCCCTCCGCGCTTTTTTCTTTTTCAAAAAGACCCCCGACAAGCGGAGGTCTTTTTTTATTTTTTTGATTTTTTCTTAAAGGCTGGTTTACGTGATGGTGGTTCATAATCATCTTCATCTTCCTGATGTTCTTCTCTTCTTCTTTTTTTCTCCACCTCTTTCTTTTTTTCCATCACATACTCCACAGCCTTTGCTGCTGTGTTTGCCCCCAGGCCCATAAGACTAGAAGCGCGATCAAATTTTTCACGAATACCAGAAAGTGCTTGTTCGATTTTTTGCATTTTATCGCGTGCATCAGAAATAGTGTCATTCACATTTTTCAAAATGGTTGCGAGCTGCCACAAAAACCAGAACACGGCAGCAGTAAACCACAACACACAAAATGAGAGAACGATATAAAGAATCTCGAGAGGTGTGAAAGACATATTCCTCCATGTCTTTGCAAAGATGTTCGATATCTGAAGCCGTCTTTTTGAAAAGACACTTTCAGAACAAACGCTTTACAGCGACAAATATTACTTTTTACATTCTCATGATACCACCAAAATCATTTTCAATCATCTTTTTTATTTTCTCCATCCACACATCCACCTCTTTTGATTCAAGTGTTCGATCTGCAGCACGGAATTCTACACGCACACCAAGAGATTTCTTTCCCGGATCAATGCCTTTTCCACGATACGTATCGAAGAGTTCAACAGAGACGATCGACGAATCGATTTTCTCGATTGCGCGCTCGATGCTTGCATATTCTGTGCGATCCGCAAGGACAAACGCGAGATCGCGTTTGACGGATGGAAACTGTGGAAGCGGAACAAATGTTTTTGCTGTTGAAAAATGTTCAAGGAGTGCTTCAAAATCAAGTTCAAGAATAATCACATTCACATCAAGACCAAATGAGAACTCAACAGAGCGACTCACTTGCCCGATCGTTCCGACTGGTTTGCTCTCGAGAAGCACGCGCGCCGAACGTCCGGCATGGAAGCGAGACGAATCGACAATGCGATCAAGTTCGATACCCGATACGCCCGTCTCATCAAAAAGACGCGTGAGAATTCCCTTTGCACGCAAGAATAATTTTTCTGCGTCCGCTTTTCCGTAAACCGCAACGACAAGTCGAAGCGGCTGTTCTGGAAGTTCGTTAGCGCGTGGAAGATACACCGGCGCGATTTCAAACAAATCCGCTTCCGGAAACACGGCTTGATTCTCGACGATATTCGTCAGCATCGTTGGGACAAGCGATGGGCGCATGTACGCCTGGTCGATGCTGAGTGGATTTTTTAAGTGAATTGCATCCTCCGTTTTAAATCCATAATTCGCAAGCTGCTTCTCGGAAACGAAACTATAACTATATGTTTCAACAAGCCCCGCACCTTTCAACAATTCCTTTACGCGTGCTTGCCAGACCAATGCACGATCAGACTCGCGAACAGGCGGCGCGCCGAGTGGAAGGACAGATGGAAAACGATCGTATCCATACACACGAGCAATCTCTTCGACAAAGTCGACCGAAGCCTCAATGTCATGATCGCGCCAGTACGGAACGGTGATGTTGTAAGTGTCGCGATGTTTTTTCGCATCGAATCCTAAACGCTCGAGCGTCGCAATCATTTCATCTGCTTCCATTTCAATCCCCATCAAAGCATTTGCTTTTGTTGGATCGAACGGAAACACACGAGGCTCATACTCGTTTGCTTCAATCATCTCGACAGACGAAACAGCTTTTGGAAATGCAATTTCAGACACAAGTTCAATCGCGCGCGCGATTGCAGCGTCTGTGCTCTGCGTCGAGAGCCCCTTCTCGAAGAGCAGCTGCGAATCTGAATACAAGTTCAATGCACGCGCAGTTCGGCGAACAGACACCGGATTAAACGTTGCAGACTCAATAATAATATTTGTGGTCGATTCCGTCGCACCAGTTTCCTCGCCTCCCATAACTCCCGCAATCGCGACGGGTTTCGTTGCGTCCGCAATCACAAGCATGTCGGATGTAAGTTTGTACTCTTTTCCATCGAGCGCTTTCATCACTTCCCCTTCAGCTGCGCGACGAACAACAATCACGCCACCGTCGAGCTTATCCGCATCAAACACATGCAACGGATGTCCGTACTCGTGCAAAACGTAATTTGTAATATCGACAACATTGTTGATCGGTTTCAATCCCGCAAGAATCAACTTCTTTTGCAACCACCAAGGTGATGGACCAACGGTAATTCCCTCAAGACGCACGGCGGAATATTTTGGACAGAGTTCCTTGTCGAGAACACTCACGCGAGGAGCAGGAATCATTCCTTTCCAACCTTTCAAGCTCTTTAATTCTCTGAGTGAACTTCCAACAACGGCAGCACCTTCTCGAGCTTGACCGATAACAGACATACAGTCCGGACGGTTCGATGTGACTTCAATATCCATCACAACGTCGTCGAGATCAAGCGCCTTCGCGAGTGAAGTTCCAGCTGGCGCATCTGTGAGTTCTGTCAGATCCCAAATTTCTTTTTCTGCGTGTGGAATCGTCTCGAAACCAACTTCATCCACTCCGCAAATCATTCCAAAACTTTTCACGCCACGAAGTGTAGATTCGGTAATCTCAACAAGATCCCCTTCTCCGTGCCAGCGCACTTTCGCGCCTGGCAACGCGACCACAACTTTGTGGCCTTCAATCAAGTTTGATCCCCCACACACAATCTCCACAACCGTCTCACCAATATTTACTTCGCACACACGAAGCTTATCCGCATTTGGATGCGGCTTCACAACGTTAATCTCGCCGACAACAATATGTGCAAGCATCTTTGCATAATCATGCATGCGCTCCACAGAGTTCCCGGAGTTCGTCGTCTTCTGCGCAAATTCCTCCACGGTTAAATCCATGTCGAGATATTCTTTGAGCCAATTATAGGAAATGAGGATGTTCATAACATTTGCTTCTTGTGTCATCTCGAGCGGAGCCGAGAGATCTCACGTTTATAAGTCCATTGCCAAATCCTTTCGTTCTGGATTTATTTCATCAATCAAAAACTCTTTCTTCGCGCGATTCCATTTCTTTAATTGCTTCTCACGTTCAAGTGCTGAAACCACTTCATTCGTCTGTTCGTAATATACGAGTTTGTTGCAGTTATACTTCGCTGTAAATCCTTCGATCATCTTCTCTTTATGTTCAAACACTCTTCTCTGAAGATTATTTGTGACACCGATGTACAAAACCGTATTAACAGGATTAGACATGATGTAAATGAAGTAAGAACGTTCGGACATATAAATGTGAGATCCCTCGGCTGCGCTGCGCTTCGCTCGGGATGACACGGGGAAACTAGAACTGTTTCACAAACCTCAAATCATTCTTATACAGCACGCGAATGTCATCAATATTCATTCCTTCTTTCATCATCATGGTGCGCTCCACTCCCCAACCGAAGGCGAATCCGGAGAATTCTTCTGAATCGAGGCCGCCGGATTTCAAGACGTTTGGATGAACCATTCCGGCTCCCCCGAGTTCCATCCATCCTTCTTTGCACAATCGACAATTCACAGACGGATCTGCATTACAGACACCGCAACTAATATCGATCTCAAAACTTGGTTCGGTAAAACGAAAATGGTGTGGGCGCAACCGTGTTGTACGCTCAGGGCCAAAATACGTTTTCGCAAAATAATCGATCGTTCCTTTTAAGTTTGCGATCGTCATGCCGCGATCAATCACTAATCCCTCAAACTGATGGAACATGGAAAGATGACGTGTATCAGAT
Source organism: uncultured Gammaproteobacteria bacterium (assembly GCA_964402425.1). Taxonomy (GTDB): domain Bacteria; phylum Patescibacteriota; class Patescibacteriia; order UBA9934; family GWF2-40-263; genus XYB2-FULL-45-11. The sequence goes on from CAYOCD010000004.1 coordinate 62,421, forward strand.
TGACGACGATACGTTCTGTTGATGTTGATCATGCGAATCGGTGGTTTTTGTGTTTCCATGATGCGCACCTGAGAGTTTGATGTGTGCGGTGTGAGAACAAGTTTTCCTTTTGCCCCTTCTGGCACATCCACAAAAAACGTCTCCCAATCATCGCGCGCTGGGTGATCGCCCGGCATGTTCAATGCCTCAAACACATAATAGTCCCAGTCAATTTCTGGAACGCGTGCGCTTGTGAATCCGATTTTTTTGAACGTGTCTTCAATCTCCGCAATTGTTTGCGTTACAGGATGCAAATGCCCCGTGTTCGAAAAATCACCCGGTGCCGTAACATCAATCCATTCGTCTTCTGCGCGGCGCAATTCTTCTTGTTCAAAAAGCGATCGCTCTTTATCTCCAAACGCCCTTTCAATGGAACTTTTCAGTTCATTCGCAAATTGTCCGATGACTTTTCGTTCATCATCTGCAAGGCTCATCATTTCTTTCATGAGCTCGTTTAACTTTCCTTTGCGACCAAGAACGTCTGTTTTAAGTGCCTCAAGATTCTCGCGATCTGTGATCTTCTCAAGAAGAGCGAGGGCATCTTGTTTTAATTGTTCAATTTTTGATTTCATATTAGGTAAACAAATGCATCACATCTTTTACGGTCACAAAGACGATAAGCGCCATAAGAAAAAGAAACCCGATATTGTTCACAACGATTTCCAAACGTTCATTCACCGCTTTGCCACGCAATTTTTCAATGATCAAGAAAAGGATACGACCGCCATCAAGGGCAGGAAACGGTAAGACGTTAATGACCCCAAGGTTGATGGAAAGAATCGCGGCAAATTGCAACAGATACACAATTCCCATAGCAGCCACCTCACCGGTCATCACGGCAATTCCCACTGGACCAGAAAGAGACGCGTCGATAGGTTGTCCGCTAAACAAGCCTATGATCAATCCAGAAAACGCATGGAGAATATCTCCTGTCATGCGAACCGTTGCTGTGAAACCTCTTACAATCGCTAAATGAAATGGATACGAGACGAATCCGGTTCTCACAAAGCCAACACCGATTCCAACCATCTCGGTTCCTTTCAATGGTTCCGCAACGACACGCACCATCTTTTGCGTTGTGTCTCTTTTTTGAATCACGAGATCTACCCCTTCTTCTGTACGACGCATGAGGTATTCGCGCGCTTGGTTCGCATCCTCAATCACATGTCCATCAAACATCGCAATCGAATCCCCTCGTTCAACTCCTGCGCGTGCGGCTGGAGAATCTGCAACAACTTCCATGATGGCGATACGACTATGAGCGATTGTTGCTTGAGATGGAACATCAGAACCAATCTCTGATGGAAGCCCCACCATAAACCCAATGGAAAGCAACACGATCGCGAGCAAAAAGTTCATGGTCACTCCGGCAATAAGCACCAAGAATCGTTGCCAAGGTTTTTTGGAAGAAAAACTGTCATGGTCTGATTTGTCATTCCCATTCTCACCCTTAATACGAACAAATCCTCCAATCGGAATCCAATTGATGGAATACAATGTTTTCCCTCTGCGAATACCAAACGCTCGCGGCGGAAATCCAAACCCAAATTCTTCCACATGCATTCCACACGCTCGAGCAACCAAAAAATGCCCCAGTTCATGCACAAAAACCAGCACGGAAAGGATCAGAACAAATAGAAGGACAGTCAATATCATAGTGCGGAAATCATATCGGTTTTTGATGGTCTAGGCAAACGATTCCCCTGTTATTTCTTGAGCGTGTCGAGGGCCAACACATGACAGCTGTTCGACAAGCTCGAAGCATAAAATAGATTCAAAGTGCGAGAGACTCTTTTTTAAGCATACGGCGCAACTCCTTATGTTCCGGAAACGTCTCAGCAACGAGTTTCCAGAAGCGGGGTGAGTGGTTCATTTCGCGAAGATGACAGATCTCGTGGACAATAATGTAGTCCGCAAGATGTGGCGGGAGAAGCGCGATCTTTACATTGAAATTCAAATTCCCTTGGCGTGAACAACTTCCCCATCGCGTTTTTTGATTGCGGATAGAAACGTTGTGATACGTGAATTGGTAAACGTCGTTGAAATATTCAAGGCGTCTATGAACAAGTTCAAGGGCGACAACTTTCAATCGCTTAAGTTCAAGTTTCGAGATCGGCTGTTTTTCGACGGGCACTTTCTTTTTCATGGCGTCGATCTTCATCAAGATCCAATCCGCTTTTTCGAGGAGGAACTTGTCGACATGCCGCTCGTCCATCCGTTTCGGAATCGACACAACAAAACGCCCGCCGGGATAAACGGCGAGGCGCATGCGCCGAGAACGTAAACTGGTTTTCAGTTCGTACTCGACCGGTTGATTCCGGAGAATAATGGTTCGTTGCATATCCTTCCCCCTTTCTACTTTCCTACTCTCCTACTTTACTACTTTCCCCTTACTTCTTCTTATCCTTCTTTGGTTTCTTTACATTTTTATTCTTGGACTGTGCGTTGTTTCCTTTTGCCATACATTATTTCTGATTATGAATAAGTTGTTGAATGTGTGAAATAGCCTCTTCAACCGATCCATCGTTCACAATCACATGTGAAAACGATTTTGCTTGTTCCTGAAACGATGCGTATTTATACTCAATCCCTCCTTGTCCTTGTTTATCGATTTGTTCCGCATCTCGTTTTTCTAATCGATCTTTATAGACATCGAACGAAGGAAGGATCATCACGCGCGTTGATTCAGGCGGAAACACATCGGGATCCACATCTGCCATCCCAATCAATGCAACACCTTCCTTAGGACACGTTCTCACAAGCTCTTCTGCTTTTGCCTTTCGTTTTTCAAATCCCGTTGCACCATGTCCATACTCTTCCAAATCATAGGCCTCAATCCCATCTTGTTTCAAAGAACGAATAATGGTTGATTTTCCTGATCCTGGTGGACCGAGTAATAAAATAAAATGCATAGTGTGCGTATATTATATCACATGCTTTTCAAAAACGTTGCGATCAAATCCATTTTTTCGATACGCGACAAACATTTCATCTTCGCCTCCGCCTTTAACGCAGTCGAACGATCACGATACTTCTTTGAATAAACAAGCCTCACAGGCCGACGAGCGCGAGTGTATTTTGCTCCCCGATCGGATGTGTTGTGTTCAAGAATACGACGATCAAGATCTGTGGTGATGCCGGTATAGAGCGTTTGGTCGGTACACTCAAGGATGTAGAGAAAATACATATGCCGTTACTCACTGAGCTTGTCGAAGTGCCATAATACATCACAGACCTTCGACAACCTCAGGTAATATTAGACGAGCTTCTTCAAGAACCGATAAATCTCCACCATGGCGAATGTATCCATTTTACAGTACTCGAGTAAATCTTTTGCGATCTGATCTTTTTCTTTTTGTGGCGTCTCGACATTGATCAACTTCTCCCAGCGTTCAATCGCTTGATCGCCTTTTTGCACGTTCAATGTTTTGTAACTCAGTTCCGGCACAATCACTGGCAACACTTTTTTGATACTCGCACTTCCTTTGAACTTTGCATCCACATAGAAGTTGCGTGAGAAGATGGTCATGAGGTCGAACATGTTGTCGTTGATTGCTTCGAGGAACGCCGCGTGTTCCGGATGAAGCTCGGCGAGTTTCACGTTGCGTTGCGATTCATATCCTTTGAACCACACAACCACCGTTCCGTTTGGATCAAGATCGAGTTTCATGCGATCGACAAGCGCGCGAGTGAGATCTCCTTCGGGTTCCGTGATGAGAAATTCTCTATGCTCGATTGAACCATCCACCTGCATGATATGCAACGAATACTGAAATGGAACTTGTTCATACGCGCCGAATCCATCGAACTTTGGAATCGCACTTGAGTAGCCTTCGTAGTCGAAGAACTGCAAAGGAAACACGAGTGTATCGAGCTCTGCTTTGATCGCCATGTTGTCGACAATCGGTCGGCCGAGTGTATACGCATTGTATTGCGCAAGCTTCGCGCCTTCGAGACTCTCGGGGTGGTCAATGTCATCGATCGCAAAAATCCCGCGATCAATCCAATCATTCAATCGCTTCTTACTCGCCCCAATCCGATTCATATCATGCACCGAATACTCCGGCACCTCCGGATTCGAATACGCGAATGTTGTGCATTGATTCGATCGCCCACGATATAAACATTCACACCCTTTTTCTTCCGGCGCATCCAGATATTCCTGCATGTCCACCATCTGCGTCTCCACCGCTTCCTGCGCGTCGATCACTTCATCGGTCAAATCCTCGATGATAAATAATTCACGATAATTAATCGCGCCCTGTTTGCGATATTCGCCATTCAAATGGATAACACCGGTTTTTACAATGCGCATTCCATCGCCCTCAAGAACGGTTTTCTGAAACGCGAGGTCGTTGACGTGATGATGCGGAATGGTCCGACTCACCTCGTTTGTCGCTTTCACCTCATAAAGTTCCCAGCCGAGGAGTTCTTCATTCCAGTGGAGAATGTCGGCTTGGACAAAGAAGCCGTCGAAAAGAAACGCGCCTTGGAAAAGTGTTTTGATGCGAGTCAATAAAACATTCGACGTCGCGGCGACGGCGTTGGTTCCAACAATGTCGATCGTGGTGCCGCCTGGAAAAAGGTGGCGAGCGTCGGCATCGGCGGCGTTTCCTTCTTCAATAATCTTTTTCTCGAACTCAGAGAGCTCGACACCGTCAAAGAGTTGAGGTTTGTGTTTTTTCAGCCACAGGTTTTTCCGGCAGTAGGTGTATTCGAGGTAGTCGGTTTTGGAGATGGGCATAATTCCTATTAATATTGTTTGAGCTTGTCGAAAACCCATATTAAACTTCTATTCAGATCTTACACGGAACAACGCACTTGTGCATCTTCTCGCATCTGTTATCATTCCCCTACAACTGAACTATCAAGAGTGTGGCGAGAGCACTGGCTCCATGACCCACCGGCAACCCTCATTTTTGAGAAGGTGCCAATTCCAGCCCTGCGGGGAAAGATATGCATAAAAAAATTCTTTCTCTTTATGGGAAAGTTTTTTGTTTATGACACGCGAATCTTATTTCTCGAGCTTGTCGAGAGACTGATCGTGTTACAGACTCTCGACAAGCTCGAGTAATATTAAATCATTCACTCTCCCCTCCCTTATGTCCATCAAAACTGCCGAGTGTGTCAGTCCAAAACATCCAGACAAAATTTGCGACTTCATTGCCGATTCCATTCTTGATGCCTATTTAGCGATCGATAAAAATAGTCGAACAGCGATTGAAGTCATGGGCGGGCACAAACTTATTACAATTAATGGCGAGGTGACGAGTCTTGGTAAACCAGATCTTGAAAAGATTGTTCAATCTATTGTCGGCGACGATTGCGCCATTCAAATCAACATTGTCGCGCAGAGTCCGGAGATTGCGCGAGGTGTGGATACTGGCGGCGCGGGAGACCAAGGGATTATGAAAGGATACGCAACGGCGGAAACAAAAAGCATGATGCCGCGCGAATATGAGCTTTCAAGAAATTTGTGCCAAGAGATTTATAAAATCTATCCATTCGACGGAAAAACCCAAGTCACACTCGTCGACAATAAAGTCACGGCTGTAGTCGCAAGTTTTCAGAATGCGCCGACAAAAGAACTAACAGAGCTCGTCCAATCCATCATCCAATCCGCAACATACTTCGTGAACCCCGCAGGCGAATGGTACCAAGGCGGATTCGACGCAGACACCGGCCTCTCCGGCAGAAAACTCATCGTCGACAACTACGGCCCAGAAATCACCATCGGCGGCGGATCCTTCTCCGGCAAAGACGACACAAAAGTCGACCGCTCCGGCGCCTACATGGCGCGCAAGATCGCGGTCGACTTTGTAAAACGCGGGGCGCAAGAAGTGTTTGTGAAGCTTGCGTACGCGATTGGTGTTCCCGAGCCTGTGATGGCGAAATGAAAGTTGTTTTGAACGGTTGCAAAGAATTCTTTTGTTACATCCGCTTGTGGATCATAATCCGTACTACATTCTGCAAAGATGTCTGTAATCTGCAAATAGATTCGGCGTTCACTCGCACGGATAGAGCGAACACGTTCGAGCAGCTCCTTGAAGTAATCTTTTCCGAATACACGTTCACCTTGTTTCAAACGCTCGTCATTCATGGCAAATCCTTTGACGATATACTCTCGCAACACATGCGTCGCCCAAATACGGAATTGCGTGGCACGCGATGAGTTTACGCGATACCCCACAGAGATAATCGCGTCGAGATTGTAAAATTGTGTATCGTAATCTTTCCCGTCCGAGGCAGTTATCCGGATTTTCCGGATAACTGAATTTTCGCTCAATTCACGACTATAAAAAATATTTTGCAAATGTTCACTTACCGTTCTGATATCCACTCCAAACAATTCTGCCATCATTTTTTGAGTCAGCCAGATCGTTTCATCTTGCAAAAAAACCTCAAGTTTTACCTCGCCGTCCGCTGAGGTATACAAAATGAAATTTTGTTGTGAGGTTAATTCATACATATGCAATATTTTGTGTTCAAAAAAGTTTATTTCCTGCCCATTCTCTCCCATCCCCCACAAAAAATAAAGCTACTTGTGGATACAGTTTTCCAATCAAAAAACCAGGAATTTCACCCGGCATTTCTTTCTTCTTCATTTTTTACTCCCCCGGACACTTCGCAAACTCACAACTTGGCCCCGTACGCCCGACTGCAGATCCATCCGAACAAAGTTTTGCTTCCATGGTGCAAGCAACTTGAGGTGTTTTATTCAAATACCAAATCGAAAAATTCAACACCATCGCAAAACTCACCCATGCGATATACGGAACAAGGAGCCAGGCGGCGGGTTTAGAGATTTTTTTGAAGATGAGAATTGTAAGAATGATTGCGGACCAGAGCAACACGATGATCGCGAGGGCTGCGCCGGGTGAGCGGGCGCCGAAAAAGACAGGCGACCAGATTCCGTTAAGGATGAGTTGGGTGACAAATAATTGCATGGCGTGTTTTTTCTCAGACGAACGACTCGTCCAAATCAGCCAAAATGAAATTCCCATGAGGATATACAGGGTTGTCCAGACGGGAGCGAAAATCCATGAAGGTGGATTGAACGATGGTTTTGTGAGTGTTACGTACCACGTTTGAATAGACTGCGTGGTAAAAACAGAACCAAGCGCGCCTACAATAAGGGAGACGAGAACGGAAAGAGCAAGTTTGAGACGAGAAGGAATTTTCATATGTCTTCATCTTATGCCCTTCCCTTTCTTTTGAGAAATCGTGAACGAAAAAACCGCCCCCTCACAGGCGCGGTTTTTTATTTACTTGCAGCATCCACCGCCGCAGCATCCTTCCATTTCTTCTTCGTCTTCTACAATATCTTCTTCGCATCCGCCTTCACATCCTTCTCCGTTGCATCCACCTTCACAGTCTTCACATCCTTCACAGTCCTCACTTCCGCAATTATCCTCTCCGCAGCAATCCATTTCTTCTTCGTCTTCAAAATCGTCTTCGTTATCTGCTGGGAACAAGACTTCAAAGCATTCTTCTGGAAGAGCGCGGTACTTTTGTGTGAGGAGCATGTCGTGTGCGCATTCGATCCATTCGTTTGTGCGTTCGAGTTCTGCTTCAACAACCGCACAAGATTCTTCTGCCATCACAAGCATGTCTTGCGCAACACTTACACCAACTTCACGATCTGCTTTTTGTTCTTCTGTTGCAAGCTCGAGCAAACGTGCAGCAACTTCAGATTCCAATTTGCAGTGTTCCAAATTTTCGGACTCCTCGTAAAAATCAAACGCGAGATCTTGCAAATAATCGAGACGCTTTGCAATGAGCGCGCAAAGTTTAACATCACGTTCTTCTTCCTCATTTTGTGGAAGGGCGTGTAAAAATGAAACGGTTTCAAACGCTTCTTCTGCGGCTTCAAGTTCTTCTTCTGTGAGGGTTTCATCTTGCAACACTTCAAGAAGTGTTTGAATCGCCTCAAGTGAATTTTGCTCAGACAATGTTTCGATTTGCTCCAATTTTGTGGACATAGGTGGGCATTAGGTGAATTTGTCTGAAGCTTGCCTGAGTTTGGCGAGAAAATCAAGGGACCATTCGCACCCAATATTCACTGAGCTTGTCGAAGTGCTACAAGAAAAAAGAACCCAAACAGGTTCTTTTCTCAGGCTTTCGACAAGCTCAAGCAATATTATGAGGCAATAATTCTTGCAAAATGTCTCTTTCCCTTCTGTAACAATGGAGACTTCGATGGATCCACAACGAATTCGTATTCTGTGACGACTTCTTCATTTACTTTCACGCCG
>CAYOCD010000004.1:70814-79327 GCA_964402425.1 uncultured Gammaproteobacteria bacterium
TGGATCCACAACGAATTCGTATTCTGTGACGACTTCTTCATTTACTTTCACGCCGCCGCCGTCGATGAGTCTGCGTGCGTCGCCTTTTGATTGCGCGAGTTTTGTTGCAACGAGGGCGTCAATGATGGACATCGCACTCTCGAGTTTTACTTCTGGAACGTCTTCTGGAACGGCGTGTTCTTGAAAGAGTTTGTTGAAGCGATCAACGGCTGCATCACCGGCTGCGCGGTCGAAGAATGTTGCAACCACTTCTGCCGCAAGTTTCACTTTAAAGTCGCGAGGATTCACACCGTCTCCCATCGCAATTTTCATTTCTTTGATTTCTCCGTTTGGAAGATCTGTCAGGATCTCGAATCCAGGAATAATCATTCCATCGGTCCAGCTCATGACTTTTCCAAACGTGTCGTCTGGTGTGTCCGAGAGTGTGATCATGTTCCCTTCACTCTTTCCCATTTTCTTTCCGGTTGGATCTGTGAGTAACTTCGAAGTAATGACAAACTTTTCTTTTCCTTTCAATGCTTTCATGAGATCACGCCCCGCAAGCATGTTGAATGTTTGATCGTTTCCACCAATCTCACCATCAACATCCATGGCAACCGAGTCATATCCTTGCATGAGTGGGTACAAGAACTCATGAAGATGAACAGGCTTTCCTTCTGCAATACGCTTTTCAAACATGTCACGCTCAAGCATTTGTTGAACCGTAAAGTTTGAGGCGAGTTCCACAACATCAGAAAAAGACAATTTACCAAGCCAATCACTATTGTATTTAAGCTCTGCCGCATTTTCCCCTTCAAACGAAATAATTTTGCTCGCTTGTTCTTTATACTTCGCGGCATTCGCAAGAACTTGCTCGCGTGTTTGTTGTACACGTGTTGCAGCCTTGTCTGTTGGGTCTCCAATCATGGCGGTGAAGTCTCCAATGAGCAAAATCAACTTATGCCCAAGTTTTTGAAACTCCGCCATTTTACGAAGCGGAATCGCGTGACCCAAGTGAAGATCTGGTCCTGTTGGATCGATTCCGAGATAAAGCGTGAGCTGTTTTCCGCTTTGTAATTGGGCTTCCAAAAACTCGAACGATGGATACACATTCTCCACCCCACGCGTAAGCAAATGTTCAATCGCGTCTTTATCTGTATGAATATTCATATATTTATAATCATTTCAAAGAATTCGCAACAAAGAGCAATTTTTAAGTCCATTAAAAGATGCCTTCGGCGAATACCTCATCACAAAACAAGATTACACGTTCGCCTTGATCAAAGCAACCAAATCCCTCCCCTGCACTCCGGATGTTTTCAATTGCCGTAAACGCGTAAAAAAAGACACGCCTGAAATGGCGTGTTGTGAAGGACTGTATTTGTTTCTGTGAGGTTACTAGGAGATATCCTTTTTCATGAGCAAGCATTCGCGCAGCAGATCACGATCGATCGGACGATCCCCTGCCACATGACTCACCCGTGCACAAAACGTCTCCGAAGGGTTCCCCTCCACCAATCGTTGATGCCAAACTTCTTGCACGGCCGCAATTTCGTCCGAAGACGCACCGAGTACGCGCAATCCGTTTGCGGCAAAGCGGACTTGATGCGAAAGCACTTCTTTTACAGCCCCTTGCACAGGACGACCATCCTTCATCATCCAAAGTTTCCCGGAAGTCCCATGCAGCATGGCAGACCAACGGTTATCATGGACAAGAGGAAGCGGGAGGATCGGCTCTTTACGAGCTTGCGCACTCATGAGACTACCGAGGGCAAAAGTAATGAGGGCGTAATCTTCGAACACACTCGGCTGCAAAGACAGCGGCCGAAATTCAAGAACAAGTTGCGGATTTTTCTCATTCAGACGCAAGAACTTCAAGCGTGCATCTTTCCAATACAAGCCCATCGCATTCGGAAAAGCTTTTTCAGGCTCGTTCAAAACAGACGGCTGATCATGAAGATCTTGAAAATATTCACACAAGGAACCGAAGTAGTTTGTGGGCAAGCCCATGCGACCACTAAGTCCTTGTGACACTTCCGCATACGTACGGATATCATGACTGAGCTCCCAGATCATGCCGCGCACGTCTGCGTACCCCGTATCCATCCCATCAAGAAACCGCGCGTTCGCACCAAGGGCGACCGTATAGGGCCCAGTGACAAACGATCGATTCAGCAGTTCAATTCCATCTGCAACAGAGAGGCAATCCAGATTATACTGAATACTCGACATTGCCCCAACAGAGGCCGTGTCATCACACCGGATCAAGCTGCCGCCGTTCCCAAAATGGGAAGGCATACCAGGACGACGATGTTTCGCATGAAAGCCAGGAACAAGTCGATAGCGCTCTTTGGAACGCGTGCGACACCGCTCATCAGCAAAAACATTTGGATCCGAACCAAGACGAATGGTCCGTGCGGAAACCTGTTGCAAACAGGCGTCCAATCCTTCTGTTTCCGTACGCATCGCTTCATACAATACAGAAAACCCACCCGGTACCGTCACCGGAATCGGAGATGTCATGATTTCGATTTGCGCAGAACCAAGCTCCGTTTGATAGTCACGATGACTACCCACGATCTGATTGCGCGTTTCTTCGTCAAGCGGAAGTCCGTCTGATACACGCATACACGAAGATTCGATTTCAACTCCTACACACCGATCACTTTTTGGTGTATTTGTCTCAATCAAACCATTCATCACGCCTTCTGCAGTTTCCCGAAACAGTCGACGCATTTCAACAAAATAAGGATACTCCGGATCAAAACGCGACGCACGACTGTTGTGCGAAAGTTTTTTGCCCATGACACCACCTCAAGTTTGTTCGTTGACGCAGAAAACGAACACATGTCCGTCTCCTTCATAAGGAATCAGAAAGCTATGTGCACTTCGTTCACTTACCCACCCCTCCTCAATTGAAAAGGACTCTGCAAAATCTTTACAGCTAATCACGTATTTTGTCAATAAATAAACGTATTTATTCAATATCTCCACCAATCAACCGTACAAGCTCGTCGCGTTTCTCTTCCATGAGTTCAGGTGTCTTTGCTTCCACAATCAGGCGCAAAAGCGGCTCGGTGTTCGATGGTCTCACAATGAACCACCAATCACGATCGAATTCACAACGGATTCCATCGAGCTTGTTCACTTTCGTCGCGCTCGCCGCATACTGTTCGAGCTTGTCGAGAACCTGTTCTTTATTATGTACTTCAATATTCACCTCGCCACTATTTGTATATGCGCGATATGGGCGAACCATGTCCGCAAATGTCATGCCGGATTGTTTCCAGATCGACAAGATGCGAACAATCGCATGATCAACAGCCTCAAGTCCGTGGAATTCTTCAAAAAAGAAATGGCTCGAAACTTCGCCACCAAGAACAGCACCTTGTTTCTGCACAGCTTCGACCACAAATTTGCGGCCAATACGACATTCAAGAGGAACACCGCCGTTTTCTGTGATCGAATCAAACGTTGTCCAACTTTGGTTTGGCGCAACAACGATTTTTGAACCAGGTTTTCTTGCGAGGACCTCCTTCGAGAGAACCGCAAGTGTAAGATCGCCGCGTAAACTGTTTCCTTCGTTATCGATAAAGCCTACACGATCTGCATCGCCATCGAGAGCAATACCAAAATCAGCGCCTTCTCGAACAACAGCCGCTTTCACATCCGCGAGCGTTTCTTCTTTTGCAGGATTCGCTTCATGGTTTGGAAAACGTGCGTCTGGTTCTGGATACAGTTCAATAACTTCAATCTTCAGACGTTTACAAAGCTCTCGAACCGACATCGCTCCCATTCCGTTTCCGTAATCTATAACGAGTTTTGTTCCAGCGAGATCTGGTAAGTTCTCGACAGCGACACATTTGTCGATGTAAGCCGAGAGAATATCTTGATCGGTCACATTTCCTTTTCGAACATCTCCTGCAACGATACATTTTTGTATTTCTTCAAGAATCTCTGTTCCCGAAATCGGTAATCCACTTGCAAGCGCCATTTTCATTCCGTTAAATTCTGGAGGATTGTGTGATGCAGTCACCATGAGGCCAGCGTCAATGTGTTCTTGGCTTGAGACCGCAAAATTAAACATGGATGTGCTGCAGCGCCCGATCTGAATAACGCTTGCGCCCATCGAGGTAACCCCCTCAATAGCTGCAGCCTCCAGTTCCAGGCTCGTTGCGCGCATATCCCGCCCGACAATCACGGTTTTTGCGCCTGTTTTTGACACAAGCGCCATCCCGACCACACGGGCAATCTCAGGGGTCACCTCATCGAGAAGACCTCGGATATCATACGCACGAAAAATGTGTTTTGGTATCTCCATATTTTTTGACGAAATGATGATTTTTACGTAATATTTTATTGAGTTTAAGTGTCATTCCGACCGACGAGTCATCGAGGAGCGGAGGAATCTCGCGTATACGTGAGATCTTTCGACTTCGCTGCGCTTCGCTCAAGATGACACAATATTAACCTACACCTTATGTCTACCCTTTGGATTATTATCATTGTCCTCGTTCTTGTCGGACTCTGGCTCATCTTATCATATAACGGACTCATTGCTCTTAGAAACCGTGTAGAAGAAGCGTGGTCTGATATTGAAGTTCAAATGAAGCGTCGTTATGACCTTATTCCAAACCTGGTAAACGCGGTTAAAGGGTACGCTTCACATGAATCGAGTGTTTTTGAAAACGTCACCACTGCACGTTCTGCAGCCATGGGCGCACACACTCTTCCAGAACACGCAAAAGCAGAAGGTGAACTCACAAACACCCTCAAGTCTTTGTTTGCGGTTTCAGAAAATTATCCAGCCCTTCAAGCCTCACAAAACTTTTTACAATTGCAACACGAACTCCGTGACGCGGAAGACAAAATTCAAGCTTCACGCCGCTTCTACAACGGAAATGTTCGTGAATACAACACACGTTTACAATCCTTCCCGATCAACATGATTGCCGGAACATTTGCCTTCACCGCAAAAGAATTCTTTGACATGGATGAAGCAGAAAAAGTTGTTCCAGAAGTGAAGTTTTAATTTTCCCATGTCATCCTGAGAGAGTTCGACGACCGAAGGATCTCGCGCTTATAAACAGTTTTTAAACACGAGATCCTTCACTGCGTTCAGGATGACACAAATACATTATGCTCTACGACCAAATCTCTGCGAACAAATACAAAACCTGGTTTCTGATCTCGCTTTTTTCTGTCGTGATTATTTTACTTGGCCTTGCATTTGGTTTATGGATGGGAGATGCGTATTCTGGAATTTTTCTTGCGGTCATTGTTTCAACCATCATGACGCTTGTGGGATATTTCCAAGGGGATTCCGTTGCCCTCGCAGCCTCTGGCGCACGCGCCATTGAAAAAGCAGATAACCCGGAACTCTATCGATTAGTGGAAAACCTCTCTATTACAGCCGGGCTTCCCATGCCAAAAATTTACGTGATGCAAGATCCTGCCATGAATGCGTTTGCAACTGGACGCGATCCAAAACATGCGAGCGTTGCGGTCACAACCGGACTTCTTCAAGAACTTGATCGACAAGAATTAGAAGGCGTTCTTGCACACGAACTCTCGCACATTGGAAACTATGATATCCGCGTGATGACCATTGTTGTTGTTCTTGTTGGGGTCATTTTGCTTTTGTCTGACATGATGACACGATCCTTTTTCTTTGGAAGAAGCTCTCGTGACAATGACAACAATAGTAGTGCAGGAATCATCCTTGTAATCGGAATCGTCCTTGCAATTCTCTCCCCTATCTTTGCACAACTCATTAAACTCGCCGTGTCTCGCGAGCGAGAATATCTTGCGGATGCCTCGGGCGCCCTTCTCACACGTTATCCAGACGGTCTCATTCGGGCCCTGGAAAAAATATCCGTGCAAGACAGACCGATGTCAAAAGCAAATCACGCAACGGCTCACCTCTTTCTTGCAAACCCATTTGACCCACATGTCACCAAAAAGTTCGAACAAATGTTTTCGACACACCCACCAATTGAGGAACGCATTGCGAGATTAAAGAAAGCGGGTTTATAAATTCCTCTTCGGCCTCTCCAGCCTCTCTCGCCTTTATTGCCTCTCAAGCCTTTCCCCATTATGGATATTATCGAAAAATTTTCCTCGAACTTGAAAACAGTGCTCACTCGAGCCTTATGTTTTGCTGTCGAAACAGATGAACAAACGATTTTACCCGAACATTTACTCTTTGCCCTTGGAACACAAAAAGGCTGTATTGCGGCAGAAATCTTAAAAAAAGTGGGAATGACGCAAGCGGATTTTAAAAAAATTACCGGAAGTGTTCGTGTTTCAGAAACACTCCCCGCACACGCAGACGGAATGGTGTTAAATTTATCAGATGATGCAAAGCGTGCGGTGGAAAAAGCCGTTCTTACCGCAAATATTTACGGACACCGCTACATTGGGACAGAACATCTTCTCTCTGGACTCGCACAAATCGAACACCCATCCATTCTCACATTCTTCAGAGATCAAAACATTGATTTGAAATACTTGCGCGAACAACTCTCGATTGTTCTGAAAAACACTTCTAAATTCCCTGAAATGACAGAAGTCATGAAACCCGATGAACTCGGACTTCTGCAAGAAGAAATCCTAGTCTCAGAAGAAAAACCTGCAGAAAAGTTTCAGGCGCTTTCTTATTTTTCTCGTGAGATCACTTCTCCAGAGATGCAAAAGAAAATTGATCCTGTGATTGGCCGCGAACACGAAATTGAACGCGTCATGGAAATTTTGTGTCGTCGTTCAAAAAACAACCCACTCTTAATCGGTGAACCTGGTGTCGGAAAAACAGCTGTCGTTGAGGGACTTGCGAAAAGTATT
Source organism: uncultured Gammaproteobacteria bacterium (assembly GCA_964402425.1). Taxonomy (GTDB): domain Bacteria; phylum Patescibacteriota; class Patescibacteriia; order UBA9934; family GWF2-40-263; genus XYB2-FULL-45-11. The sequence goes on from CAYOCD010000004.1 coordinate 77,634, forward strand.
TTTGAAGGAACGGTTCCTCCCCTCTTACAAAACAAACGCGTATTTGCACTTGATCTTGCTTTGCTTGTTGCTGGCACCATGTATCGTGGTGAGTTTGAAGGACGCTTGCGACAACTGATTGATGAAGCAAGTAAATCAGATGATGTGATTTTATTTATCGATGAAGTTCACACCATCGTTGGTGCGGGAGCCGCATCTGGTTCCATGGACGCCGCAAATATTTTAAAACCCGCCCTCGCGCGTGGTGATATTCACTGTATCGGCGCAACCACGCAGAGTGAATATAAAAAACATATTGAATCCGACAGCGCTCTTGAACGTCGTTTCCAAACCGTGACGGTAGAAGAACCAACGGTTGAAGCAGCGATTGAAATCCTCCAAGGGATCGCGCCACATTATGAATCGTTTCATGGTGTTCGTATTGCACCAGCCGCAATTGAACAGGCTGTAAAACTTTCCACACGTTACTTAACCGACCGAAGACTCCCAGACAAAGCGATCGATCTTTTGGATGAAGCTTCAGCTTCTGCACGCATTCACGCCACAGAACTTCGTCCGATTGAAAAACGAAAAGCGATTGAAAAACAGATCGAACAATTAAAAAACGACAAACGTCAGGCGGTCATTGAAGAACGCTTTCTTGATGCCGTTCATTTGAAAGCAACAGAAGATCTTTTACGAAGCGAACTCAAAGAACACACCTTTGCCACCGAAGCCCCAAGTGGAATCGTCATCAATCATGAAGACATCGCACGCGTAATTTCACGCATGCTTCGTATTCCCCTTGAAGATCTCCTCGCAAAAAACCAATCACATTTTGCCGATATTGAAACAAAACTTGGTGCACACGTTCTTGGTCAACCAGAAGTCATCTCTCGTGTTGCAAATGCTCTGAAGCGTGCAAAAACAGGTGTTGCACACCCAAGCCGCCCACTTGCTTCCTTCTTATTCCTCGGTCCGTCCGGTGTCGGAAAAACGGAACTCGCTCGCGCGGTTGCCCATCAATTCTTCTCTTCCTCAAAACACCTCATTCGTCTCGACATGTCGGAATACTCGGAGGGATTCACCATGTCAAAACTCATCGGTGCCCCTGCGGGATATATTGGCTACAAAGAACAAGCAAACCTCACGGATCGTGTACGACAAAAACCGTATGCTGTTGTTTTGTTTGATGAGATCGAAAAAGCACACCGCGATGTACAAAATTTGCTTTTGCAAATTTTAGAAGAAGGAGAACTCGCCGACGCAAGCGGAAAAATGGTAAACTTTAGAAACACGATTGTGATTCTCACGTCGAACGTCGGACTTGAACGATTCGAATCGGAGGGGATAGGGTTTGGAAGGGCGGAAAAGGCGGAAGGGGCGGAAAGGAATGCGGATATTGAAAAAGAGTTAAGGGAACGTTTTCGTCCAGAACTTTTGAATCGTATCGATCACACCTGTGTCTTCAATCCATTATCGAATGAAGTTCTTTCCGAAATCTGTCGCAAGCAATTGAATGAATTTTCCACCCGCATGATGGAGCAAGGTGTTCACCTTTCCATTCCAGATGTTGTGACACGCCACTTGATTGAAAAGCTCGATGCAAAATCCGGTGCGCGTTCTGTCCGACAACTCATCCAGACACACGTGGAATCCATCCTTGCAGAACGACTTCTCAAACAAGAAAAAAACAAAAAATTCACCCTTACGAT
>CAYOCD010000004.1:79427-86138 GCA_964402425.1 uncultured Gammaproteobacteria bacterium
AGAAGAAGAAGAGGAAGAACAACAACGACAAGTTTCTTTTCAATCGTTCATGCAGTTAATCCGCATAAAAGGCGCCATCACAGACGCGGCAGAAATTTCACAGAAAGATGACGATGTCGCAAAACAAACCACAGTAAACATTTCACAAGATGCAACCAGACAAGCGGCAAAAAAAATGGTTCCAAAAGCCGCAAACGCAGGAGCAAACTTTCTCTCCACCGTCCTTGATCTTGGAACAGGTGGTGGCGCACTCCTTGTCACTATTTTTATCCACCTTCTCAGTCTTGGATGGCTCAATGTGGAGATGGTATACGGAACATGGATCAAAAAAGGAAAAGATCCGATCGTTGGTAAACTTTCGTGGGATCCAATCCCCATGCCTGTTGATAAAAATGGAATCATGCTACAGGGACTTGTGATTATGGCAGATCTCATTGTTCTCACGGTTATTGTCATCCTGTTTGCCATCCAAATACTCGTACTTCTTCTCTTTATTTCTCCCACACTCCTTGTTGGGTTCGGGATCAGCAAATTATTTTGACGGGTAAACATCTTTTATTATGCAAGAACGCTCAAAACGCATCTTACTCATCATGGGATTCATCGGATCGATCATTGTGATCGCTCTTGCCATGTATGTTGTCTTTTTTGCAGAAGCTCCTCGTGTTACAACGCAAGATAGTTCAGGGTCATCCGCAGAACAATCCTCTGGTTCATTCCCCTCTTCTCTTGAAGGGACACCCGGCACAGAAGGTGGAATTGGAACAACCAATGGTGGCGCACTTCCTGAAGCCGCAGCTGTTGCCGATGGAGGTATCACGCAAACAATTGCACTCACCACAGGTCCGGTCCAGAACACCACCCTGAGTGCGGACGGAAACAAAATAAATTTCTACAATGAAGAAGATGGATATTTTTACACCATCGACAAAGATGGAAACATCGTAAAACTTTCCAATCAAACTTTTCCAAATGTCCAAAGTGTGGAATGGAATCGTGATGCAGAAAAAGCGGTGATGGTTTTTCCAGATGATTCAAAAATCGTCTACAACTTTCAAACACAAACACAAGTCACGCTTCCAAAACATTGGGAAGATGTAGAATTTTCTCCAACATCAGACAACTTGATCGCAAAAAGTCTTGCGCTCGACCCAAACAACCGCTGGCTCGTGGTCTCAAACGATAACGGATCAAATGTCACATCTATTCAAGCATTAGGAGAAAATGCAGATAAGGTTGAAGTGAACTGGTCTCCAAATGATCAAGTCGTTGGATTTGCCGATACCTCTTCCATTGTTGGAACAAACGCCACATCCGGATTCAATACAAAAGTCATTTATCCGATTGGAAAAAATCAAGAAAATTTTAAAGGGCTTGTCGTGGAAGGATTTGGCTTTGCCCCTTCTTGGTCTCCAAGCGGAAAAACGATTCTCTATTCTGTGTATGGAGATTATTCACAAGGCAAACCACTTTTATGGCTTGTAAACGGAACAGCTTCAAGCATGGGAGAAAATCGACACAGTCTTGGAATCAACACATGGGTGGATAAATGCACCTGGAGCTCAGACACCATTGCATACTGCGCTGTCCCACAGAACCTCCCACCAAACGCTGGATTACAACGATCGCTTTACTCAACTCGCCCAGACGCCCTCTACAAACTCGATCTCGCAAATGGTCGCAATGAGGTTGTCGCAATTCCGGCAACAGACACAACGATGACAAATCTCTCTGTGAGTACAGACGGTTCCGTCCTCTATTACACAGATGCCCTTTCCGGACAATTGAAACTGATAAAACTGAAATAATAGAACAAAAAAAATCGATGCCAAACGCATCGATTTTTCATTTTAATGCTATAATAGAAACAACTTATTTTTTCTCTTATGCGTGACAGACTCCTTGCATTCCTCGTGATCGGCTTTTTAACAGTCATGATTTTTGTATTCTTTTTCATCCGCACCCAACCGATCCCTCTTCCAAAACCAAAAACCGCAAACACACAATCATCAACACTCAAATCACCGACGGTCACCTTTGTAGATCCTGTTCGAGGAGCGGAACACGCAAAAGTAACCCTTGTTGTTTATTCGGATTTTGAATGTGCGGCTTGCAAGCAAATAAACCCCATCATTGATGTTGCCCTCATGACCTTCCCGGATAGCGTTCGCTTGGTCTGGAAAGACATGCCAAATGATTCTGCGCACAAAAACGCCACTTCTGCATCCGTCGCCGCACACTGCGCGGCACGCCAAGGAAAATTTTGGGAATATTCCTCTGTGTTGTTTGACCGACAAACCTATTTATCAGAAACACAATATCCACAAATCGCAAAAGAGCTTGGGTTGAATGAAAGCACGTTTACAAAATGCGTTTCAAACAAAGACACATTGCCGCTCGTACAAAAAAATCTCCAAGAAGGGTTGGATTTAGGTATTATCGCCACCCCAACCATCTTCATTCATGACAAATCTATTGTGGGAGTTCCTTCTGTGAATGATTTAACAAAAGCCATCACAGAGGAACTCGCCTCACAAAAATAAGCACATGCATATTTTTCGCTTTACCAAACACGTCATTTTCCTGTTTGTCCTGATGGGTTTTTCCACCCATGCATCTTTTGCATTTGCGACAGGAACCTGTGTTTGCACAACGAGCGATGCAGATTGCCGCCCTGTTTTTCTTTCAAACACACAACAAACCTCAAACGACTGCAAAGAAACGTGCATAAAAAATGTTGGAAAAACCTTCACAACACACAACTTTGCATACGGAACCGAAGGAGAAATTCTTGCCTCTACCTGTCAACAAAAACACAATGCATTTCTTGCATCTAAAACATCTTCCCCTTCTGGAACTTCAGCCACAACCATCGCCCCTAACCTCAATGTTCCCATTCCAGGCCTAACCTTTTCAGAAGCCATCACAACGAGTACATCTGTAAAATCATCCTTCCTCGCTGATTACCTCTCAGCCGTCTACAAATTCCTCATTTTTGCTTCCATTACCATCGCGATCGTTATGGTCATGGTTGGAGGTTTGCAATACACCATGGCCGCAAGCGGAGGAGATGTTTCAAAAGGAAAAACACGTATCATAAACGCTCTTTCAGGGCTTGTGCTCCTTCTGGGTGTTTATCTTATTTTGTATACAACCAACCCACAACTCACCCTCATGAAACCAATTGAACTTCAAAGTATTTCAAAAGTAGAAATGACAGAATTTTCTGGGGACTCAGAAGATGATGGAAGCGATACCACCAATTTACCTCCCGCTGGAGAAATCTATTGTCCTCATTCAGGCGGATCATCGTCTGTTCAGCAAATCGTTAATAGCCTTAAAGGAAGAGTTCTTTATCGCTGGGGCGGAAAATGGAACATGAACGGACCTTATGGTCTGAGTAGCTTTAAAATCAAAATAGCAAAAGACCCAACAGCCAAGGGGTATGCTGCATGGTCAAAAGTTCTTGCATTAAGCCAACAAAAATGTCCGGAAGGATATAAATGTTTGGATTGTTCTGGATTCGTTTCTGCCGTTCTCAGTTGTGCGGGTGTCAAAGTCAGTGGTGGATCTGTGGGACTGTTGAATTCAGGAAGGAAAAATTTGAAAGACAACCCAATTGACTTCAAAAATGCAATTGTAGATGGTGTTCCCTTTAAACCAGGAGATATCATTGGTTGGACAAAAGACGACGCCGCATTTACGAATGACGACATGCCTGGACACGTGCTTATTTATGTAGGAAAAATGCTAAACGGAAAACACGCGATCGCAGAATCAACCGGTGGAAAAAATGGAGTCGGATACAGCCCAGGACTTAATGCAAACTTGCGTCCATTCACAGAAGCAGAAATAAAACACCTTCTTCCTGGAGATATGTATTATCGATACCGCCGCATAAACTAAGACAAAAAAACCACATGACATTTTTTCAGAAAATTTTCTTCCTCTTTTTTCTTGTACTCGGTGTAAGTTCACCGATGTCCGTTGTGTTTGCTGGAACATGTGCCTGTACAACAACGGAAAACGATTGCCAAACCGTTTTTATTTCTCCCTCAAATCAAACAGCAAGCACTTGTACAGAAGAATGCAAAAAAGTTCTTGCGAGTAAGTATGCTTCTTCTAAATTCGGAGAAGACACAGAAGGTGATGTCTTGAATCAACAATGCACACAAGCACACAAAACATTTGAAAAAAAAGCTACTTCTTCCAAATCTTCCGGAGCAGCAAAACCAGTAAGTCTCTTGAATCCAAAACTGAATGTAGAAATTCCTGGTTTGAAATTTTCAAATGCAATATCAGGCCCTTGTTCTTTTGATAAAAATGAAACCTGTATAAAAACAAATTTTTTAGGTGAGTATCTCAATGCAATTTACCTATTCCTTATTTCATCAGCCACGCTGATTGCCATCAGCATGATCATGATTGGTGGATTACAATATACAATTGGCGCAGCAAACAGTTCACAGGTCACAAAAGGCAAAGAACGCATACAAAATGCCGTCACAGGACTTGTTTTACTCTTATCTGTGTTTTTAATTTTGAAAACAACCAATCCGCAATTGGTGTTCATGAAAATAATTGAGTTACAAAACGTGGAGGAAATAGAATTCGAAGACGCGCCTATAGATGCCGGATCGCCTACAGCAATTAGTTTTGATCCGTCCGCAAAAACAGGTGCGCCAAGCACAAAAGGTGATGGCGCTGTTATAACCCGCCTTCTTGGACCTCCTCCATCCTCTTTTGCACCATGTTCTAAAGAAATGTTTAATTATATTGCAGACGCATTAAGTAAAAAAAATGTCTGTGTTGGACCCATGCACTGTGCATACACAGCTTCTAATTTTCTAGAATACGCTAAATGCACAAACATCTATAATGGAAACGCTTCTTGGCTTGCCGCTTCACTAGATGAAAGTGGCTGGTCCGCCGAAACAATCCGAACCGCTAAGCAATTTTCCACGCTTCCCATTGGTCTTCTTGTCATGCCAGGTCACGTTGGAATTTCTCTTGAAAACGGATATCAATTTGATTCCGGAGGAAGCACTCTTCAATTTTTAAAAAATCAGAATGGATCTCAAACCTGTATTTCAAACAGTCTTCAATCCAGAAAAGATACTGGATGTGATTATTGTTCTGTAATTCCAGAAGAAGCTCCAAGAACAGGAAAATACGCAAAAGATTCCAGTAGCGAAAACCAAGGATGGTCCAAGATCAAAGCAGCAGGAACGTGGCGAGGTGACCCATCGAGAGGAACGTGGCAAATCATTCTTGTGCCACCATCTCAAGCATCTCGCATCACACCATCTCCTAAAGCACCCTGCACGATAACGGCCGGTGGAATCACACGAACCGTAACGATATCAAAAAATCTTTGTACCATGATTCAATTATCGCGCGCTGAATGGAAGGCACTTAATCCAAAACCATAAATATGTTCCACTGCACACACTGCGATGCACAGTATCCAAAATGGTCCGGCAAATGTCTTGAGTGTGATCATTGGGGAACCATCAAAGAAGAATCGGATGCACCCTCCACTTCCCCTGCCGCACGTGCAAGTGGATCAAAGGCAAAACCAAAAGAAACAACGTCCCTAAAAGGGATCAAAGCACAAGATGAACACGTGCGTCTTTCCATTGGAGAGCACGAACTCGATCGCGTGCTTGGTGGCGGAATTGTGACAGGATCGCTCACATTACTGTCTGGTGAGCCTGGAATCGGAAAGTCCACGCTCGTCGCAGGCATGGCGGCAAAGATCGCTTCAACGAAGCATGATGTCTTGTATGTTTCAGGAGAGGAATCCGCGATGCAGCTCAAGTCTCGTTTCGATCGATTAAACGCAGATCTTTCGCGCATCAATTTTCTTGAAATGGTTTCCGTTGAAGAATTGGTCGCGACGCTCGAAAAAGAAAAACCAACACTTGCGATTGTGGATTCTGTACAGACCATGTTCTCAAACGCAGTCGAAGCACAGAGCGGATCACCCACGCTCGTCCGCTATGCAACGTCGTGTCTTCTTGAACTCGCAAAACGCACAGGCATTTCCCTTTTGCTCGTTGGCCAGGTCACGAAAGACGGATCTGTTGCAGGACCAAAGACGCTCGAGCACTTAGTCGACACCGTCCTCTCGCTCACAGGTGAACCTTCACATGAATTGCGTATCCTCGAGGCAACAAAGAATCGTTTTGGCGCGACAGATGAAATCGGCGTGTTTGAAATGACGTCGGAAGGATTAAAAGCTGTCGAAAATCCAAGCGCGCGATTCTTGGCTGAACGCGTAAGTGTTCCCGGTTCTGTGATTGCGACTGTTCGAGAAGGCTCGAGAATTTTCCTGGTCGAAGTGCAAGCGCTCGTCGAGAAATCTTTTTATGGAACGCCGGTTCGAAGAGCAAACGGCATGGATCAAAATAGATTACAAATGTTAATCGCAATCCTCTCAAAACGTGCCGGATTACATCTCGGCGAATCGGATGTCTATGTAAACGTCGTCGGAGGCATGCAACTCAAAGAGCCTGCGTCTGATCTCGCGGTGTGCGCGGCGATTATGAATGCCGCAAAGAATCGCATCGATAGTGAGCCGATCGTCTACATCGGCGAAGTTGGGCTCGGAGGTGAGATTCGAAACGTCATGGCGGTTGATAAACGCGTGACAGAAGCAAAGCGTGTTGGGATTGAGAAATCCGTGACGCCAAAGACCATGAAGAGCGT
>CAYOCD010000005.1:0-75536 GCA_964402425.1 uncultured Gammaproteobacteria bacterium
GTGTCGAGGCGAGCGCTTTTCTCAACCTCGACGATGTCTGTGTCAGACCGACTCGGAACCACTCCGCATCGGTCTATTATCTTCCGTACACCTTCTTGCGCACCTCCTTGAGGTTCTGCGCAGTGCAGGCGGTGACCTCCGCATCCGTTGCGGGAGCTCGACCAGATGGACATGCCGTGAGACCACCTGCCGTTTGCACGACGTGTGATTGACTCTGAACGTACACCGGCGCCTCACCGAGGCGTGGCAGATAGCCCGGGACGTGTCCCAGACTCGCTGCCTCCGTGTACATGACGGCCGAACTGCCACCATACGAACCTGCACCGTACATGCCGTACGCGCCGTATCCGTACGTGTAGCCGCCCTGAACGTCGGAACGTGCCGCGTCCTGACCGAGCGTGGCCGGCATGCCCTTCGCGATCGCCGCTTTCGCGACGTCGCCGGACTGCAGGGTCTGTACCCGACGCGTTTCCGCATCGAGCAAACTACGTGCTCCACCCGAAGTGCCGCTAAAGGCAACTTCGAGTCTGGTCGTCCGAGCCGGCTTGCCCGCTTGCGCAGGTTCCGTCTCAACGACCGTTGTTTTCATCTGCGCGCACCCTGCGAACAGAACCAGACACAGAGCCAAGAGTTTCCCCATGGCCGTCTCCTTCCCGACTCGTCACGCGACTGTCGGTTCTTTGAATGTGTCCCCCCGAACTTTTCGGGAAAACAGAGATTCGTAAAAGGTACAAGAAAGATTTGAAACATTTTTTCAAGCCTTTCTCGCACCATCAACGATGCTTTATAACGGCACACTATACCATAAAAACACCCTTTTGTCAAGGTATTGGGCTGTTTTTCTTGACTTTTTTATCGATTTTCTCTGTAATACCCGAACGAAACGCGGGGGGAGCTTCATGGAACATGAATTATTTGGAAATCTAACGCATTTGATGTTTTTTCGTGAAAACAATGAATCGTATCAGATTCTTCTCAAGGCTGCGCGGCGAATCGTAAAAGATCGCCATCCATCCCCCACTTCTCCCATTCTTGCCGAAGACCTTTGGGCACGAGATCGTGTGTTCAGTCTGCAAAATCAACAGGTTGTGAAAGTAATCAGCGAAAAGGCACTTGAGTTAAGAGATCTTCAAATCTCTTTATCTCTCGCCCCAATCTCTGAAGCAGGAGAAATTTTGATCATTCAATTGATTCGAGCCTTCTTGTCCTATGCTGTCACACAAGGAGACATGAAGAGAACCCCTCTTGCCGGCTCACTCCGTGAAGTTATTGGATTTACTTTTGTAGAAAAGATTTAAATAAATCTATCCCAAAACTCTTACCACCTTTCAAAAAAATGACTGGTGGTTTTTTATTGGCAGTGTTTTAGATATGGATCACAAATAAAAAATCGAAGGGGTAAACCTTCGATCAAGAAATTACGGGCAATGAAGTTCCTGCCGCCACTCAAATGAGTAACCAGCACACTCCTCTGCCGTAAGGTCTGCTTTCTTTTGAAACCCACCCTCCTCGGCACGTTTTGGAGGAACCCGCTCTGGCGCAGCTGCTTGAACAGTTGCGGGAACAGAAGACTGTTTCTTCGGCTGCAATACTGACCGTGAGGTCGTCTGAGAAACCGGCACAGCAGCAGGTGTAGGTACTGTCATTTGATTAAACCAGGTTGTGAGAGGACTGCTAGGTGCTTTCTTCTCAAAACGAGCATTAATATCGGAACCAATCCAGGGCCACAAGGTGAGTCCCAAAACCAGAATAATTCCGATTCCACGCAACCAATTGTTACGACGATAAAGTTTTTCGGTCACAACGCCGTTTGTTGTCGTCCGAGATGTTTCTTCAAGACGTCGCACAACCTTAGCTGCCACAAACCCAGCACCCGAAAGAATAAGAACAGACTGCACAATGCGAGATTCTGTAACCCATCCGAACATGTTTGCAAGTGATACATTTTGAAGTTGGCAGACGAGCACCACAATCACAGCGATGAAAACGATAATCGTGAGACCACCGAAAAGACGCAGTGTTTTACGTGCACGCTGACGTGCCTCCTCACCAAACTCATACCCAGAGAGTCCCATCTGGGACGCAAGAGCAAAGAACGTAGGGACGCAAATCAAGAAGCGCAGAAGGAGCGGTGTTTTAACCGCAAGCAACATCATGAAGATACCGACATGAATTGCAATGAACATAATCAGGATACGGCCTTTGTTGACGAGCCAATCCTTATGGATATCCGGAAGGAAGCGCGTCACAAGTGACAAAAGACCTTGGATGGCCGTGAATGAAAACAGTTCAAGACATGCAAGAAATCCAGCACCCGCCACAAGGGCGATAGCAAATTCACTTGGCGTCAACTGCCCTATAAGATCTGCTGTCAGCAGAATTATGGCAGGAATACCAATCGCGATGGCAAAAACCGTGAGAAGAAATCGGAGCCAACCCGTGGTAAATCCCCACGCAACAACAGTAAGCAACACCACAGGAATGAAATTCAGCCCGTCCATCCACGAAACCGCGAGTGGACGATCAAGATTCACGCCAAACGCGCCAAAAAGCACGATGGCAAGAAGCATGATGAATAATGTTGTAAGACCAAAGGCACTTGCAAGAGCAATCTTTCCAGCCGCTCCGGCAATTTCCCCAATAGCCATCTCAACACGATTTCCCACCGTTGCAGTAGCTCCCGCCGTCCCCTCAAGAACGCGCTTCGCGCGCGTGAACGCCTGACGAATCTTGTTTTCAAGGGTAAGTGTTGCACCCATCCACGTTTGCACGTGCTGAATGATCGTCTCGATTGTTTCCTGATCGAAACACCCGTCAACAGCTTTCGCGTTCAACTCTTTACCAAGCATGTTGATGCGGGGTGCATTTGCCGAAATATCCTGAATGAAATCGCGCAAGAACTGGCGTTCGTGTTCTTCCAATTTTCCAAGCGTGCGCGATACATTAAATGTGAACGGAAGACCGTGCTCATCGAGCGCGTCTAATCCTTCTTTCTTCGCCGGAGGCGGATCTTTTGGAGTGAGTGCAGCTTTTGCAAGAGCGATGAGTTCCGGATCCATTGGAGCCGTAACAGGTAATCGCATGATCGCAACCGGCAGAGGAACCAACCTACCCTTGTAGGGCTCTGGCGGAACCTGAATCTTACGGAAGCGCTGTTGCTGATTCTGATTCCCTCTTCCGCGACCATTTTGATTTTGGTCATTCTGCGGTGAATCAATGGGAACTTCTTTCTCACCACCCTTGTGGATCTTGTACCAATCTTCCGCAAACCTCTTTCCGTTTGGACCTGCCAAAATGACAGAACCAAGCGAATCATGTTGCAGCTGACCATTTGCATCCCACTCAGGAAACAAGAGACCGTATTCACGCATGTAATCAATTCCGTCCGCAGACAGAATCTCATACACCTCATCCAGAGCACCGCGCTTTTGCGGTTTTGCAGATCGATCATCTGATCGAACTTTTGCCACAGCTGCATGAACATCTGATTCCCACGTGTCTGTTGCGCCATCAATGGCACCAACAATAAGTGCAGGTGCCAGACTCTGTAGGATGTAGCGGACTTCGCGCACAAGATGACTTTGATCGTCCGGAAGGATACTTGCAAACTTTTCTGGACCCATGGTCTGAAGAATTTTTGCAATACCCGCACCAAGACCAGTCAAACTGAGCATGAGCGCACGCGGACCAAGAATGCCGCGCATGGTCTGAAGAAAATCATTGTTACGCAGACGAATAATCGCCTGTGCCACAACATCATGCGAACTCGCCCCTTTTGCGACCTCTTCACGAAGATGGTCTGCGAGCTTTTGGTGAACATACCGTTCCCCAATCTCACCACCCATTGCCGTAACAACTTCTCGAATATCAATAGACATCTGACCCTCCGCTGTTTGGTTTTCTGTTCTCAAAGAGGCACAGTGCCCCATAAAGAACACGTATCTTATACCTGATTTTTTGTATTTTGTCAACTGTTATTGTCATATTTTGTTGATAAAATAAAACAAAAATCGATCTTTTGATCGATTTGTTATAATAATCTGACGAATGTTTTATCTATTCTCTTAAAGAGGGAGTGTTTTTTCTAGGTCCGTAACTTCTGATTGGTTTTGAATCATCTTTGTAACAAGCGCTCTATCACTATTTCTGCCTGTAAGAATAGCTCCGACCATTTTGTTTTTTCTGACAAAAACTTCAGTGACTCCCCCATCTTCAACACTTCCAATCAACTTTGTTGTGTCTGCATGCTCACGTGATGTATCTCCAATAAATATGATTTCAATCCCAACAATATTCATTGCATAAGATGAAACAAGGTCAAATGCCATTCGCGTTCCAATCATGTTTTTTGCAGCGACACGTCCTTGCATTTGGGCGTTCATCCAGTTCCCTGTTATAAAAGGACGATCAAATCGTTCATCAAAATATTCCGCAACATCTCCTGCAACATACACATCTTTCACATTTGTTTCCAAATACGCATTCGCAAGAATACTGTTTTGTATTTCAACACCTGAATCGTTCAAAAACGAAAAGTGAGGAGCAACTCCGACTCCGACCCCAACAATCGAACAAGGGATCATTTGTTCATTTAACTGAACAGCTTCAATATATTTTTCTCCCAAAAACTGAATTTCTTTTGCGTTTTCAATAACGGTTATTCCTTTTTTTTCTAGTTGCTGACGAATGAGCAACCCAGCCTCATCTGAAATTCCACGCGACCACATATGCGCACCACGATACGCGATGGTTGTTTTAATGTTTGCCTCGTGAAAAATATTCAAATACTCACAGGCAATAAATCCTCCACCATAAATAACAGCATGCGCTTCTTTTGGAAGAGCTCGCATGAGTTCCACCAAATGATCTGCATCGTCAAGTGTGCGCAAATAAGACACTCCAGAAATATCTTGTGGCAAAAGTTTGACTTCACTTCCACTTGCAATCAACAACACATCAAACGGAAGTTCTCCTCCGTCAAAAAACTCGACATGTTTATTTTTCGTATCAACACGCGACACAATTTCTCCTCGAATCCATTCAATGTTTTGTTCTTGATACCATGTTTCTTTTTTCAAAAAAACACGCTCTCTGGGAATTTTTCCTTTAATATAATGCGGCAACAAAACACGCGAATAAAGCGCGTGAAACTCTTCTGTGATAAGCGAGATTTCTGCGTTCTGATCAAGCTTACGCAATTCTTCCGCCGCGGTTGTCCCAGCAATTCCTCCACCAATAATAACGTAGCGCATAAAAAATAAAATTCGAAAAAATCGAATTTTGTATTTCCCTACATATCAGGGAATAATTGTGTTCCAGCTTCATCGTAAATAAAAACCGCAAGAGTTGGGCATGATTGTGCCCCAAGAAGAATTGTTTCCATTTCTTCTTCAGAAACTTCCATCCATCGCTCATACGCAGAACCACCTTCTTCTTGACCGTGATCCAAAACATACGCTTTATTTTCTGCGTTCATCTGAAATGTTTCTGGAGCGATGGTGACACAAGATGCGGCACCGATACACAAATCCTCATCTACTTTTACGCGAATACGTGGCATACGTCTTTCTTAAAATTAAGCAGCACCAAAATATTTTTCTTTATAGAATCGAATCAATTCTTCCACAGCTGGTAAACAATTTGGATTTCCGATTCCAACTTTTGTTTTTTGTTGAACAAGCTCAAGTGTATGGGCTCCTTCAAGAACAGCTTCTTCAATATCATGATCCGTTACTTTTGAAACAGGATCAATAATGCGCGAAGATTCAACCACGATTTTATCAAACTTTTCCGTACGGCGATAGAAGTCATTAATCGCGTCACGAAGAGCCTTGTCACAAAGAACAGAACAGTGGAACTTGCGTTGTGGAAGCCCACCAAGACGCTCCATGATGTCTTGAGGTTTGAGTTTGCGTGCCTCCTCAAGTGTGAGCCCACCATTTTCTGTTACCATTACAGAAGCGATGGATGTTGATGCAATTGCACTTCCGCACCCAAATGTTTTCCATTTAAATTCTTGAATGCGTTCTGTTTCTGGATTCACCTTCATCCACACACGAAGTTCGTCACCACACGCAGGTGAACCAACTTTTCCAATGGCATTATATTGTGTTTCATCCGCATTATTTTCCATGAAATTTTTTGGATGAAAAAAATGCTCTTTCACAACATCTGTGTAGAACCAAGATTTGGTTTGATCATGAGAAGCGACGTCGCCTTGAGTACCCGCAACAGGTTCTTGTTTATGAGACATAACGTTAGAGCCAATATTTTTCATCCACACTTACGGGACTAATTGAACGAAGTGTTTGCACGAGAGGTGGAAGTGTTTTTAAGACGTAGTCGATATCAGCCTCTGTTGTTGTGTGCCCAAGCGAGAAGCGCATGGAACCATGCGCAACCTCATAAGGAAATCCGAGAGCAAGAATCACATGAGACGGATCAAGAGATGCGGAAGTGCACGCACTCCCGGTTGAAGCATAAATTCCAGCCGCATCAAGATACAAAAGAAGGGCTTCTCCTTCAATATCTATAAACGAAATATTTACATTGTTTGGTAAACGATGTGTACGATCACCATTCACGCGTGTGCGTGGAATAGATTCTAAAATGCCGTTTATAAGTTTATCGCGAAGTGGAATCAGTCGTATTGTCTCGGTATTTTTTTCTTCTTGAACGATCTTGAACGCTTTTGCGAATCCGACGATCCCCGCAACATCTTCTGTTCCCGGTCTGAGACCACGCTCTTGCGCACCACCAAACATGAGAGGCTCGAGTTTGATTCCACGTTTCACATAAAGTAATCCTGTTCCTTTTGGTCCGTATATTTTTGGACTGTTCATGGTTAACATGTCGACATGCAACTTTTCTACGTTCATGTCGAGATACGCTGCCGCTTGGCATGCATCTGTGTGGAACACAAGATGCGGTAACTTATGTTCCTCGCGATATTTTTGAATCATGTTTCCAATTTCTACAATGGGTTGAATCGTTCCAACTTCGTTATTGGCATACATGATCGAAACAAGAATTGTGTCTTCGGTCAATGCATCTTCGATCTGCTTCGGATCGATTATTCCCTCTTTACTTGGTTTCAAATACGTCACGCGAAATCCTTCTTTCTTTTCAAGACGAATGCAGGCTTCAAGCACCGCATGGTGTTCAAATGCGGTTGTGATGATGTGTGTACCGAACTGTTTGTTCATGCGCGCATAGCCAAGAATGGCGAGGTTGTCAGATTCTGTTCCGCCGGACGTAAACAAAAGTTCATCTGGACGAACATGTAAACAGTTCGCCATTGAAGCACGAGCTTCTCGTAATGCATCCGTCGCAACCTTTCCACGAGAATGAAAACTTGAAGGATTGCCGTATTTATCTTTTAGGTACGGCAACATCACCTCCAAAACACGAGGATCAAGTGGGGTTGTTGCAGCGTGGTCAAGATAGATATCAGACATAATGTTGAGAGAGTGTATCAAAAAAGCCGCTGAAAATCAACGGCTTTACCCTAAAGCGAAAACTCTTGGGTTT
Source organism: uncultured Gammaproteobacteria bacterium (assembly GCA_964402425.1). GTDB lineage: Bacteria > Patescibacteriota > Patescibacteriia > UBA9934 > GWF2-40-263 > XYB2-FULL-45-11. Next base: position 7,531 of record CAYOCD010000005.1, read on the forward strand.
TTTTGCGTTGTTTATAACATGATAGGAACACCAAAGTTTTCACTAATGAATCTTCCGATCAGATATCCGATCAGTGCGGCTGAAAGGGAAACTATTACCATTTCAAATCCACTACGTACAAATGAACGTTTGGTAAAAATACCTGACCATGCTCCAACAATAAACAAAGATACAACAGTGAGAAGAATGGATGGTAAAAGTGCCCTAGAAATTGAGAGGAAAAAATACGGAGCAAGTGGGATAAACCCACCAAGAACATAAGAGACCCACATGACCAAAGCTCCACGAATGGGATGATTTTTAACATGGTGTTTTTTTCTTCCCTGTTCTTTCTCCCATTCATCTTCAGCCCCTTCTGCCGATCGAGAAGAAAGATAGCTTCCTGCGGCCATGGATGTACTTTCCGCCGCAATCAACACAAATCCGGAAAGAATAACAACATATGTATTTTGTGTTCCCACAGCGATTCCTGTAATGGTTCCAAGAGTTGAAACGAGAGAATCTTCAAGACCAAACACAAGTTCGCGCATGGATGAAAGAATAAAATGTCGAAACGATTTCATACGTATTAAAACAAAAAAATTGATCAAACTTACCTCATCTAAGTTAACAAAACATTTTAAAAGCTGAACCTTGAAAAAGGTTTGAAACATTTGTCTAAACGCTAGTATACCCGAACTCTTGATTCTCGAGAAAGAATTTGATACATTTCCATCGTCTTCAATTTGGCCTGATGGCGAAGTGGTTAACGCGGCGGTCTGCAAAACCGCTATGCGAGGGTTCAACCCCCTCTCAGGCCTCCACCCTCTGACGCAACAAACAGATATTTGTTGAATCGAATGGTGGATTTTAGGAGGTATTCGTGTCGTTCTTTCTGTTTCTTCTATTCGGGGGATTATCGATCGTTTCTTATTATACAGAATGGCCACTATGGCTCACCATTACGTTTGCAATCCTGTCTGCTCTCTCACTTCTCTTCTTTCTTGCAAAAAGCCGCGTACATGGAGACATCCTTACTGATGCAACCGACTCAATCCCTGATTTTATCGACTTTGATGACTAACTCGCAATGGGCGAGTTTTTTTAAAACAAAAACACCCGAGCATGTGCTCGAGTGTTTTTGTTTTAAAAGACTTCAACGGTTGCGTATTTTAATCCAAACTTTCTTGCTTCTTTAATATCCTTCATCCAAAAATCCATACGCTTATCATATCGGGCGTTCATACGGTCTTGAACCGTAAAGATGCGGTCGCCGTATAATTCAGGAATACGCACACGCGTTCCAAGTGGCAAAAAATTTGCCGCAACAACGTCTTCCTGATTGCGTTCACAAACATTCATTCCTGATGCTGTAATACAAGGAGTATCATCGGTCTGTGCAGGATCTGACGTGTAAGCCGTCATTGGAATGGTGAACGTTTTGCGAGGACGAATATCTTCAGAAACAGGAAGATTACCGTAAGGTTTTGTTTTGTTTTCCATCTCATTAATCATGAGAGCGACGGTTTTATGTTGCGTGGCTTGTTGACTGGGCGCCATATCCGCATTTGCCATTGCTGGAAAAAAAACATAAGAACCAATCATAACAACAAAGGCAACCACAGAGACATCAAAGGTGTGCTTTCGCACAAAAACGATCTTTTGTGTCAATCTCATCAAGAAATTGGATGCGTAAAAAGCAACTGTTCGCACATATCCAAAATCGTTATCCCAAATAAAAGAGATTGTTTTGTTGATGTTCTTTTGAATTGTGTTTAAATCCTTTGTTAAGCGTTTATTTGTCATACCCGACGCTTCCTTCCTCCTACAGAAGATGCATTGGGCAGGGCAAATATCTTTTCATCAAAAAACCCTGTTTCCAGAGTGGCACAATCGTACCATAAAAACGGGATTTTGTCAATGGTTTTAGGAGGGTAGCAACTCTTTTTTTCGCTCAACAAAGCAAAAGTGGCCTTGTGGATGCCTTGTGGATTTTTTTGTAAAATTTGGGGAAATCGGGTATTCTAGACCTACTTATGTCACAACACATTTATAATAAACAAAGCTGGAAAAAATCAGGTCGCCCCCTCTCTGTTCCTCGTAAAATTTGGGAGACTTTCAGAAAAACGGCCATTGGAAAAAATCTTTGGCTTATTTTTCTTTTTTTTGTCATTTTAGGATCTCTTTTTGCTCTCGGTCTCTTTGCTCTTGCAAGTCGCAATCTTCCAAGTCCAAGCAGCTTAACAGAAAGAAGAGTCTCACAAACAACTAAAATTTACGACCGTACAGGCGAACATTTATTATATGAAATTGCTGGAAATGAAAATCGCACGCTTAAACAATTTCAGTCCGGGTTTTGTGAACCAAATAATACAAACCTCTCATTAGATCCAAAAGGGATTCCTCTTTACGCGGTTCAAGCAACGATCGCTGCAGAAGATCGAAAATTTTGTGAACATGGTGGTTTTGACGTCAAAGGACTTGCGCGCGCCGTCTTTTTAAACCTGATTGGTCAACGCGTTGGTGGATCCACTCTTACACAACAACTTGTTAAAAATGCCATTCTTTCAAACGAAAAAACATATACACGTAAAATCAAAGAATTAATTCTTTCAATTGGACTTGAACAAAAGTATTCCAAAGATGAAATTCTCCAAATTTATTTCAATGAAATTCCTTATGGTTCAAGTTATTATGGAATTGAAGCCGCATCGCAAAACTTTTTTGGAAAATCCGTAAACGAATTATCTGTTGCGGAAGCCGCAACGCTTGCCGCCCTCCCAAAAGCCCCAACAACATATTTAAACAATCCAGACATGCTTCAAGCGCGTCGTAATTATATTTTAGGAGAAATGCAAAAACTTGGTTTCATTGATAAAACAACTGTCGATTCTGCAAAATCTGCAGATACAGCTGTAAATATTCGCTTAACAAATATTACAGCTCCGCATTTTGTCATGGATGTAAAAGCAAAGCTGGAAGAAGATTATGGGAGACGCCATGTTGAAGAAGGAGGACTTCGTGTTATTACAACATTAGATTATGAACTCCAAAAAATCGCAGAAGAAGAAGTGAAAAATGGAGTTGAGGCCCGATCAGAACAATATGGATTTTCCAATGCATCCCTTGTTGCACAAGATCCAAAAACAGGACAAATCTTGGCTCTTGTGGGTTCGAAAGATTTCTTTGATAAAACAATTGATGGGCAAGTAAATGTTTCAACACGTCTTAGACAACCTGGTTCAAGTTTCAAACCAATCGTTTTTGCAAAAGCTTTTGAACAAGGCTATACCCCAAATACCGTTCTTTGGGATGTCACAACAAACTTTCCAACAGATGTAGGTCAATACACCCCGAACAACTATGACTTAAAGGAACGCGGACCAATCATGATGAGAGACGCACTTCAAATGTCTCTTAATATTCCTGCTGTAAAAACAGTTTATCTGGTTGGTGTGGAACAGACTCTCGATTTTGCAACATCGCTTGGATATAGTTCATTTTCAAATCATGCCAATTTCGGTTTATCTATTGTTCTTGGAGGTGGAGAAGTAAAACTTGTTGAACATGTAAATACATATGCAACTTTTGCGAATGATGGAAAATTACATGAACAAGTATCGATTTTGAGAGTAGAAGATGCAAATGGAAGTATTCTTTCTGAATGGAAACAAAAAGATCCAAAACAAGTTATAAGTGAAAATGCGGCACACATGATTTCAAATGTCTTGTCAGATAACAATGCTCGCGTTCCCGTTTTTGGTGCAAAAAGTTCCTTACAACTTGGTGATAGACCTGTCGCAGCAAAGTCTGGAACAACGAATGATTATCACGATGCATGGCTTATGGGATATACCCCCTCACTCGCAGCGGGTGTGTGGGTCGGAAATAATAATAACAAAGCCATGAAAAACAGAGCGGATGGATCTATTGTTGCAGGACCTATTTGGAATGCATTCATGAAACGTGCTCATGAAAAAACCCCAAATACAGCATTTCCAACCCCAGACATTCACCCAACAGGAAAACCCGTTCTTGATGGCTCTCTTGGAGCACAAACACTTATTATTGATCGTGCTTCTCAAAAACTTGCTACTGAATTTACACCTGACACCTATAAAGAATCACGTGTGTATGGTGGATATCACGAAATTTTACATTTTGTTACCCCCTCAGAACCACAAGGATCTATTCCAGAAAAACCAGAAAATGATCCACACTATGCAGCCTGGGAAGCAGGCTTACAGACATGGCTTCAAAAACGACAACAAGAAACCGGAATACAACTCATCACAACAAACCCACCAACAGAACAAGATGATCTTCACATTCCATCGAACACACCAACTATTCATATTCAATCCCCCATCAATAACACAATTATTAATAACTATTCACTCCCTGTTTCTCTCACAGCTTCTGCCCCACGAGGTATTTCGCATGTGGAATACTACATCGATGAATACTTTATCGGCTCCGTGCGTAATGGATTATTTGATACAGTTCTTACCATTCCAAACACCATTCCAAAAGGAATACACTCACTAAAAGCTGTTGCTTATGATGATATCGATAACAGTGCCTCAGATGTTGTCAGTATTCAAATAGAAGCAGAAACGCAAGAAAACATCCTCAGCCTTATTGATCCAAAAAACGGTCAGATCATTGAAAAAACTTCTGGCTCCTATACCGTTGTTACAACCTTGAAAAATCCGCAAAGTATTTCAGCCGTCACCATCTTTGCAGAACAAGTTGGAACACAAACAAAAACAATCATCGGACACTTCACAGATCCAACATCTCCATTTGTAACAACTGAGTGGAATATTCCAAGTTCTGGTAAATGGGTTTTATCTGCAACAGCTCAATCTAAATCCATTCCAGAAGTATTTACGACAGGTGGAAACGTCATAGAAATCAGAGGCTCTTTTTCTTCAGTACCTTCTAATACGTCAGAGATTTTTAAACCATCTCATTCACTTGATCCGTTCACACAATAAATAAAAAAACAGTCTCGACGTTCGAGACTGTTTTTTTATTTATTGCTTGATAGGCATCACAATATATCGATGTTCGTTTGGCTTGTCTTTTGTTGTAAGAAGACAAGGGTTTGATGCATCAATCATTTGAAACAAGATTTGATCTCCGGACATAGATTGGAGACCATCTAAAAGATAGCGGAAATTAACCGTTACCGAATTATTCACGCCGGAAATATCTGCATCACATGTTGTTGTATTTTCTCCACGATTTACATCAAGCGCCTGAACACTGACACGCTTATCTGAAGGTGAAAATAAGAGTGTTACATCAAACAATCCATTTTTTGAAAAAAGACTTGCTGTTTTTACAGCCTTTAAGAAATCATCACGATCAACCGTTGCTTGAGTCTGAAATTGTTTTGGAATGATTTGTTCGTAATCAGGATAATTTTCTTCAATCGTTCTTGAAACAAGCTCAACTGGGCCATACATGAATACAACCTGATTTTGTTTTACTTGCATGGTTATATAGGAAGGTAAATCAACCCCATCACGGAACACAGATAAAATACGACTTACTTCTGAAAGTGTTTTTGCTGGAATAACCACACGAAAGTCTTGGACAGGACCACTTGTTACCGGAATTGTCTTCTCAGACAATCGATATGAATCGGTCGTTGCAAGAGTCAATCTCATCTCTTGCTGAAAGGGGTAAAAATGCATCAGGACACCTGTAAGTTCTGGACGTGACTCATTCGTTGCAACAGAAAACAAAACCTGTGAAAGAGCAGTTTTTAAATCATCGATTGGAATCTGAAAACTCATTTCACCCTCCACTTTTGGAACAAGCGGAAAATCCGCTGCGTTCATTCCATGTATTTTTGTTTTGTGTCCTCCACACTCCACAAGAACTTGATCGCCATTTGTTTCAAGATGAATAACTTCATTTGGAAGCAAGGAAACGTAATCAAAAAACAATTTAGAAGGGATTGTAAATTCCCCTTGCTCATCAATTTTTCCTCGAACAGAACAGTTAATAGCAATTTCAAGATTTGTTGCGGTAAATCGCACAATTCCTCCGTCCGCTTTTACGAGAACGTTTTGAAGAATAGGAAGATTCACATTTTTTGTCACTAAGTGACTTGTGATACTTAATCCTTGATGGAGGTTTTCTTGTGTGCAGGAAATCTTCATAGGTTTTAGTTCTTTGGTTTAGAAAAAGAACTAAAGATAATGATAAGGGTGTGGATGAACTGTATAACTTTCTATTAAGCACTGTGTTAAGCAATTTTTTCGGAAAATTTCTTGTGGATGATTGTTGTGGAAAGGTGTGTGTAAAAATGTGGATAGAAATTTTACACAATTGACCTTCTTTTTGTCCCTCTTTTTTCCACAATGTTATCCAAATGGTTATCCATTTTTTACACACAAGGATAACATGTGATTACGTTGTGTATAAACGTTGTTTAATAAGCTCAAGATCGTGTTGAAGTTTTTCGTCTCCTGTTAAACACTCCGAAATTTTTTCATACGCATGCATGGCTGTTGTGTGATCGCGTCCACCAAGCTCGTTTCCAATCGAAGGATAACTCGATTTCATCTCTTCTCGCATAAGATACATGATGATTTGTCTTGGAAACGCGAGTTTTTTCTCTCGGCTCTTTCCCAATAAATCTTCTATACGAATATCAAAATAGATGGAAACTGTATGAATCAGTTGTTTTGGTGTGATGTTCTTTTTGAGAGAGGATGGTTGGAAACTGGTAAGAATTGGTTTGACAGTATCGAGTGTTGGACGAACATTTTTGAATTGGTGAAATGCAATCACTTTGTTTAATGCACCTTCGAGTTCTCGAACGTTTGTTTGTACAATAGAAGCAATATGATTGAGAATATCATGTTCAATTTGATACACCTTTTCTCTACATTTTGACTCCAAAATTGCAACACGTGTTTCAAAATCTGGCGAACCAACATCTGCCATCATTCCCTGTTCAAGACGAGAAGAAAGACGTGCTTCAAGGGATGGGATCGCTTTTGGAGGACGATCTGAAGAAAAAACAAGTTGTTTATTGTTTTGGAACAGTTGATTGAATGTATGAAAAAACTCTTCCTGTGTACTCTCTTTTCCTCCAAGAAATTGAATATCATCAATAAGAAGTGTATCAACCATGCGATATCGATTCTTAAAATCATTCATTTTACCTGTGCGAAGGGCAGATACGTAATCATTTGTGAAGCGTTCACAAGTAATATAAAGGATACGAAGATTAGGGTTTTTCCGTAAAAGTTCGTTTCCAATTGCTTGAAGCAAGTGTGTTTTTCCAAGTCCTACACCTCCATAAATATAAAGAGGATTATAAACTCCACCCGGTTGACTGGATACAGCTTGCGCAGCTGCATGAGCAAGTTCATTTTGTTTTCCAACGATAAATGTTTCAAAACAATATTTTCCGTTTAATGAAAATTCACCTGTTCGATTTTCTTGGATTTCTGATGGTTGTTCCGTAAAAAAATCTTTCGGTGTTTGTACTGGTGGCTCTTGTTGTTGAATGAAAACAGGTTGTGGTTCTGTTTTTCCTACAACAGGAACATTTTGAGCAGGAATTTGTCGTGTTTCAACACGAAAAGCAACATGTTTGATGTTTCCTCCTGTATGTTCTTGAACAGACTTAATAATTTCACGTGCATGCTTCTTTTCAAGCCATGTAAGCGTAAACATGTTTGGAACACCAATCGTAAGAGAGTGTTCTGTTATTTCAGAAATAAATGTGCTTTTGAACCAAGTCGTGAAATTAGCTTTACTCAGTGACAATTCAAGTTCACCAAGAACAGCTTGCCAGAGTTCGATCGTGTTCATAACGACAATTTATGAGAAAAAACAATTGAAATACACAGATGAAGGAGTTTGATGTGGACTAGTGTAACTATTTATCCACAAGTGAGCAAGAGTGAGAATTGTTTGTAAAGCTCTTGATAAGTTGTGGATAGCATGTTAGTATCTGTGTACTTGTCCTGGCTAGCCACCTATTGCTTTATTAGGTATAAAGCTGGTCAGAGAAACCTGTTTATCTTCAAAAGATTAATGTCGATTCTATGCCAAAGCGCACCCACCAACCAAAGAAGCTTAAACGCGTAAGAACACACGGTTTTCTTAAGCGAATGAGCACAAAAAACGGCCGAGAAGTTATTGCTCGTCGTCGTGCAAAAGGCCGCAAACGCCTTGCTCCAAAAGCAACAAGTAAATAAACCCCTGTGTTTCCTTCCGTAAATCGCTTACGAAATGAAAAAGATATCAAAACACTCTTCTCAAAAGGTAAGAGTGTTTTTGATGTCACGCTCGGCATCCGTTTTGCACCAAATAACCTTCCAATTACACGTTTTACCGTTGTTGTCGGGACAAAAATCTCGAAACGGGCTGTGGTTCGAAACAAAATAAAGCGAAGAATACGTGGTATCGTTGAAAAGCGGCTCCTTGAGATCAAACCAGGGTTTGATGTACTATTCCTTGTAAAGAAGGAAACCATCGAACAAACACATAAACAGCTTGTTGAGCAGATTGAACGCATGTTTAAACGAGCAAAACTCGTATGAAATTCCGATTTTGGATTCTACCAAGTTTGATCGTTCTTCTCGTAATTCGGATTTATCAGAAGACCTTGTCTTTTGACCATGGTCTCATGAAGTTGTTTTACCCCAATGGGTATTGTCGATTTTATCCAACCTGTTCAGAGTACGGATATAGAGCAATCGAGAAATACGGCCTTATAAAAGGTGGATGGCTCACCGTGCGACGCATCCTTCGATGTAATCCGTTTAATAAAGGGGGAATCGACGAGGTTCCTGAACAAAAACACAGACATTAAAGTCTGTGTTTTTGTTATCCACAGACAAAAGTCTTATGTGGATAATGTGTTGATGAACTATTTTTCCCAAAGCATTTCAAACATTTCTTTAAAAATATCCACCATACTTGGCACTTCAATCACAACCGCAAGTGCGGTTTGGTCTGGGTTTACAACAAGAATCTTGTCGTCAAAGATATCCATCGTACTTTTAAATGTATGATTCTTGGGTAATACACGAACGTCTCGTAGAAGTTTTGTATCATCAGGACTTGCCTTAATAGAGTCTGCAGAGAGGAGAATACGAGTTTTGATCTTTGCATTTGCACGATCGAACCGAAATTTCTGAAAAAAATCCGGATCAATTCCCTCCCAGGCTGTTGCACTTCCGATGGCAGAGTAGGATTTCCCTTTATATTCAACCAGAATTCCTGTGTAAAAACGTTCAAGCTCCTGTTTGGTTTCAATAAAACGTAAGCCGACCGTTGAAACAGTTTGTTTCTCGATCGTTTTTAGTTCCGGAATGATCGCCTCAAAGGATTCGAGGCGCTTTTCATATTGTCCGGCCACTTTATCAGGCTTTTCTGCTCGATAGAGTCTTTTTGATTTATGGAAATATGTAGAAGCAAAGCCTTTTTCATGCAAAGACTTAAGGATTGGATAAATTGTGGTGCGTTTAACTCCAACTTCTTTGGAAAGGGCGATGGCATTTCCTCCCCCAATCTTAAGTAAAGCAAGATATGTTCCAGCTTCATCTTCTGTTAACCCGAGGGTTTGAAGGGTAGAAATATGTGACATATTTGTATGTCAAAATTTTACAACGTAATTAATCTATTGTCAAGCTTTATCTAAATTTAGATAAAATATTTGCTAATTATGTCAGGAATCATTGACAAAAAGGCAAAAAAGAGGTAAACTGATGTCATCAAGAATGAGAGAGCGATAAGGAATCGCACCTCACTTGAGGAGAGAGTTCATTCGAAACAAGTCCTGACATTTAACGATCAGGCAAGGAGAAAAGATGGATAAGCATTTTGTCTTTTCTGTGTTCTCATCTGATTTTAGGGTGATTAACGGGGTGTTGCATACCTATGAGACGTGCCCATGCTCCATTAAATTTCCAAAAAACAAGGAGGAGAAAGGGGTCTTCGTTCAGAAAATTACCGATTCGTTAAGAGAACTTGGGTTTTCTAAAGTAGTGGTTCACTATAGCCATTATAAAAACCCAATATTTGGTCCTGATCATTCTCTTTACGATCTCAGAGAATATATTCCCACTGCTCGGGGATCTTGCACAAGAATGCCCATACTCCCCGATTTGATCGAGACAGAGTTCGATATGGGGAAACAGTCCTAACCCATCGGACATTAAACCGAATTGAGTACACGACACTCGTGCTCTTTGGATGATGGGTTCCCTTCTGGGATGATCAGTGGGTGCTGGTCAATCGAGATTGGAGAGAGTTCATTCAAAAAAGTCCTGACGTATGAAGATCAGGCAAGGAGAAGAAATGTTCAACGACAAACGTGCCTATGCAAAGTTTCAAATCGAAAAGGCCGGCAAACACATGCAGGTCGTTACGTTTGAGCAGATTGAGGAGTTGCTCGGTGTGCAATTCAACGATGCTGTTTTACGCGAACATTTTAATCACGGGATTCGGTTGGGTGAATCCGAACTCCGTTTGTTTGGAGACACACACATTCTCATGCCAGGATTCCCCATCTCTATCAACGACATGGAGTACAGCGAACAATGGAATAAGATGACGTGTCGATCCGCAGAGTTGGGTGGGTGGATCCTGATGCGTAAGACTCCGGCCAAATTTGGAACACCCATTCTGGCCGGAGAGTCCATTGCAAACATCCACGACGTCTTCTATGTGGACTTCATTCACAAGAAGCTCTTTGGGAAGCCACTGTTCGATTTCAATGGGTATGAAACCATTCGAACGTCGGACACGTGGGAACCGTTTTGCAAGTGTCGCGCCGGGTACAACCAATATCCAGATCGACGCAATCGCATTGAAGAGTTGAGTGAAACAGTTAGCAAAGACGACTTCATGGTGTATGTCATGAAGTAATCAATCAAAAACTGCGCGCACAGAAACGAATCTGTGCGCGCTATTTTATTTCCACTTGTTTAATTCTTGTCGTCTTTCCTCTCACAATCTCGATCAAAGACTTTGCCACACCAAGATCCTCGGATAACACCTCCATAACAGCATCATTCGCCTTGCCCTTCTCTGCAATCGCTGTGACGGAGATCTTTGCCGTTTCTTCATCAATCCATTCGATAGAGTTCTTTCGAGATCTTGGTTTTACGTGAACTGTTATGATCACATGTATATTCATCGAGCTTGTCGAGATGCAAGCATGGCAGGTTTTCGACAAGCTCAAACGATATTATTTGTTAATGTTGTTTCTCCATTTTTGTAGCATTTTTACTTCCTTTGCACGAATATCATCGTCAGGGGTTTCGAGAAGTAAATCCACGTGTTGAAGATCAGAATGTTGTGTAAATAACTTTATTCCCTGTTTACCGATAAGGCCATCGCCAATTTGTTCGTGACGATCTTTGTGACCATTCAGCTCGATTTTGGAGTCATTAACATGAGAGGCCACAATCTTTTTTATCCCTACAGTCTTTTTCATGATCACAACCAGCTCATTAAGTGTTGCTGGTGTGCGAATATCATAACCACTCGCAAATCCATGTTGGGTGTCATAACAAATACCAATTTCCTTTCCGCGCTCAGCACCATGAATAAAAGCAGCAAGCTCTTCGAAATTATCTCCCATCACCATTCCAGCTCCAGCAGAATTCTCTATCAGAAGTTGGCAGGTTCCTGTATAACCGTCCAGAATTCTGTTTAGGCCTTCAATCACCATTATCTCTGCTTCTTTTTGAGAAACATCTTTTGCAGAACCTGGGTGAAACATCATTCCTTTAATACCAAGCTTACTTCCGCGTTCGAGTTCCTGCCGTAATATGGAATGAGAACCAAGACGGATGCGTGTTTCTGCGGATGCAAGATTAATAATGTAAGGCGCGTGAATGTATGCGCTTTTGATTTTGTATTCCTTCATGGTTTGTTGAAACAGTTTTGCATCTTCATCTGTAATATCTTTTATATTTCCCCCTTGCGGTGGGCGTGAAAAAAATTGGAATGTTTCGCATCCAATCTCACCTGCATTTTTTGGACCATTCCAAAGTCCTCCAGCGGCCGATACATGTGCTCCGACAGACATAAAACAAAAGTAATGGCTTTTAATGCCATTACTTTATCATACGTTATTACATTTTCACCACAACACTCTTCACAAGCTCAATTACCTTTCGGTTCAGGACAACTTGTTCAAAGTATTGGCGATATTCTGGAGAGTAGATGCGTTTCTTGTCTTCTGCGTCTTCATAACGCGCAGCGGATTCATCGAGTTCTTTGTCGAGTTCTTCATCACTTACCGTTAAGTTTTCACGTTTTGCAATCTCACGCATCGCAATCGCTACTTTAATGCGCATGAGAGCTTGCGGAGTAAAATCAAGTTTCACTTGTGAGAGATCTTTTTTGAGTGATTGGATATATTTTTCAAAATCCATTCCTTGTTCTTCTACACGTGCTTTTAATTCACGGAGCATTTTTTCAATTTCTTCATTCAAGAGAAGATCTGGAATGTTTTCAAATTGTGTTTTGTTTGCAATGAGCTCGAGTGCTTCTTTTTCTTGGCGCATGCCTTCTTCACGAACTTTTTCATCCAAAAGATTTTTGTGAATAAGTTCTTTCATCATCGCAAAATCTTTTAAGCCAAGTGATTGTGCAAAAGCATCATCCATTTGCGGAGGTTCAAGATGAAAAAGTTCTTTTAAAACAACATCAAAGTCAACATTTTGTCCGGCAAGAAATTCTTGTGCGTGTTCTGCGGGAAAAGAAAGGGTAAATGTTTTTGATTCTCCTTCTTTGAGTCCGATAAGCTGTTCTTTAAAACCAGGAATGTAATACTCTTCAGCAAGATATACGGCGTGATTTGGAGATTGTCCTCCTTCAATTGGCACACCAGCTTTTTTCATGTCCATGGAAATCACAGCCTTATCTGTTTCTTTTACAACCGAACCTGCTTCTGCGCGCACTTCTCGTGTTTGCATGCGTGTGAGATCTTTGAGAGCGAGTTCAATATCATGTTCAGCAATTTCCGGAATTTTTCCTTGAACGGACATCGTTTTAAAATCCGCAAGTTCTTTTATGGCTGGCATACGGACGACTTCTGCGGTAAAGACCAGTTCGTTTCCTGCGGCCATTTTTTCAACATCGATTTTTGGAGAACCAACAGTATCGATTTCGTTTTTTAAAATAGCTTCAATGAAATAGGTGCGTACGATTTTTTCAAGCGCTTCTTCCATGATTTTTGCTTCTCCAACGCGTTGTTTCACAATTTCATATCCCGCTTTTCCTGGACGGAATCCTGGAATGGTTGAGTGTTCAGAAATGTGTTCCGCAGCAGCTTCAAGGAATGGTTGTTGTTCGGAAACAGAGACTGTAAACGTAAGTTTAACATGTCCTTTTTCTTGTTCCTCAATTTGAATATTTGGCATAATTTTGGAGTGAATTTCTGCGAAAGTGTAACGAAGTTAGAGGATTGTGTCAATGTGATTGTTATGAAAGAGAGAAACAAAAATCGACCCACAGAGAGTGGATCGATTTTATTTTTTCTTAGACGAGGAATCCTACAATGAGCAATGCAACAATGTTCAAAATTTTGATCATTGGGTTGATGGCAGGTCCTGCTGTGTCTTTGTATGGGTCCCCTACTGTGTCTCCTGTGACAGCTGCTTTATGTGCGTTTGATCCTTTTCCTCCATGATTTCCAGATTCAATATATTTCTTTGCGTTGTCCCAAGCTCCACCACCCGTTGTCATAGAGATTGCCATGAAGAGACCTGTGACAATAGAACCAATGAGAAGTCCTCCAAGAGCTTTTGGTCCAAAGGCGAATCCAACAACGATTGGTGCAAACACAGCGAGCAAGGAAGGAGCAATCATGTAGTTGATGGCTGCTTTTGTTACGATGTCTACAGCTTTTGCGTAATCTGGTTTTCCGGTTCCATCCATGATTCCTGGAATTTCACGGAATTGACGACGAACTTCTTCTACAACAGAACCAGCAGCTTTTCCTACGGATTCCATGGCAAGAGCGGCAAACAAATAGGTGACAAGTCCACCAAGGAAGAGTCCGGAAAGTACGTACGGATCACTGATTTCAAAGACGACGAGTGAACCTTTTGCTGCAAGGGCATGAACGTAATCTCCAAAGAGAACGACCGTTGCAAGTCCTGCGGAACCAATTGCATATGCCTTGGTTACTGCTTTTGTTGTATTTCCAACGGCATCGAGTGGATCTGTAACATTACGAACGTCTTCTCCAAGATCGGCCATTTCTGCGATTCCACCTGCGTTGTCTGTGATTGGACCAAAAGCGTCAATGGCGACAACAATTCCAGTGAGAGACAACATGGCCATTGCGGCAATCGCAACACCATAAAGTCCAGCAAGAGAGTTAGCGATCAAAATTCCAAAGACAATGGTTAAAACAGGATACGCGGTTGATTTCATGGAAAGTGCGAGTCCTGCGATGATGTTTGTTCCGTGTCCAGATTCAGATGCGGCTGCAAGATCTTTTACAGGTTGGTGATTTGTTCCTGTGTAATATTCTGTAATCAAGATCATGGCTGCTGTGATAACGAGTCCAAGAAGTGCAGAATAATAAACGTTCATAACGTTTAATCCTTCAATGCCTGCAAGCAAATATTTTGTAGCTGGATAAAAGGCGATGGCTGCAAGTGCTCCTGCAACAAACAATCCTTTATAAAGTGCATTCATGATGTTGCCATCTTTTCCAATTTTGATGAAAAGGGTTCCAACAATAGAACACACGATTGCAATGGCTCCAAGAGCGATTGGATACATGATGGCTTGAGGGCTGTTTGCAAACAAGAGAGCTCCGAGCAACATGGCTGCAACAGATGTTACAGCGTATGTTTCAAACAAGTCTGCTGCCATTCCTGCACAGTCTCCAACGTTGTCTCCAACGTTGTCTGCAATAACCGCTGGGTTACGTGGGTCATCTTCAGGAATACCTGCTTCTGTTTTTCCAACCAAGTCTGCTCCAACGTCTGCGGCTTTGGTAAAAATTCCTCCACCCAAACGTGCAAATACAGAGATGAGAGATCCTCCGAATCCAAGTCCGATGAGTGCGTTAATGTCTTGTGTCACCATGTAAAAAAGAGTGACTCCAAGAAGAGCGAGTCCAACAACGAAAAAACCTGTTACAACTCCACCACGGACAGCAACGTTCATAGCGGCAGAGAGTCCGGTTTTTGCCGCTTCTGTTGTACGAACGTTAGCTCGAACAGAGACAGACATTCCAATAAAACCTGCGAGTCCAGATAAGACGGCTCCAACAAGGAATCCGATCGCAAGAGTCCATCCGAGTGCGTATACAAGAACGAAGAAAACAACAAGACCAATCAGACCAATCATTTTATATTGGCGCGCCATGTAAGCATTTGCGCCTTCTTGAATGGCAAGGGCAATTCCCTTCATTTTTCCTTCTCCGGCAGGAAGTTTTAAAATCCACTGAGTAAGATAAGCTCCGTAAATAAGAGCAAGCAAGCTTGCCCCTATGGCGTACATCGAAATATTCATAAGATGTGTGCGGAAATGAAAATGACTAAAAACATGAGGCTATCGTAATGAGGTCTGTGCATTTTGTCAACGATTTTTCCATGGAAGAAATACGTTTTTTTATTTAATTTTAGCTGTAAAATACAAAAAAAAGTTTGACAAAACAGGAAAAAAAGCCTATAGTTCTAGTCACAAATTGCCCATAATGCATTTTTTATCAAACTTTCCATCAAACATTTTTTTGTTCGATCAGCGCTCGTTGTTTTGCGATCTTTGATCATAGTCAAGCGGGTTGGAAAACCAATCGTTTTGGCTGTTGGACAACCGTTTAAGACGGTTGGGATTATTTTGATAAAATCAATCGGTGTTCCTGCTTATCGTGGAATATTTTTCATTCGTAGATTGGTTCACACAATTCTTCTTCCAGCGAAACATCGTTTTTTTTATTTGCTTTCAAATCGTTATACCATTCACATATTAATGATTGTTATTGTTGGAATTATTGGAGTGACAAATTTTCAAACACGTAATGTTCGCGCAGAGACATTTGGACAAAAAAGTATTTTGTATGCACTTGTGTCTGTTGACGATTCTGAAACCGTTGAGGTTGTGGAGGCGGGAAAATCCGTTTTAATTCCCGGAGGATCATCTAGTTATTTTGCGGATATTGCGCTTGATACACGTACACAATTTCAACAAGACGAATTTGATCAGGTGACAAAACCCACCCAAACCCCAACGACACAAACACGCTCGTCTGTTGAAACGTATGTTGTAAAAGAAGGTGATACGCTTGGAAAAATTTCTGTGCGTTTTCAGTTAAGTATCAGTACAATTCTTTCAGCAAACGGGCTTACACTTCGCAGTACAATTCGTCCGGGTGATACACTCAAAATTCTTCCAGAAGATGGAATAATGTATAAGGTAAAAAGTGGCGATACTCTTTCTCGCATCGCACAAAAATATGATATTGGCGTACAAGATATCGCAACCGCTAATCAACTTCCTACAACGGTTGCTTTAAAAATTGGAGAAGAACTTCTCTTGCCGGGTGCAACAGCTATTGCTCCTCCGGCAGCAATTGCACGTGTACCTGTGAGTGTAAAAAACATCATTACAAAAACTCCTTCCCCAGCCCCAACAAGCACTGGATGGGTGTGGCCAACAAACTGGCACATCATTACGCAATATTATGGATGGAAACACACGGGAATTGATGTGGATGGAGACTATTCAACCTTTAGTATTGCGGCAAATGACGGTGTTGTAAGTTACGCAGGTTGGCGCACAGGTTATGGATTAACGGTTGAAGTGGATCATGGAAATGGTTTGAAGACACGATATGCACACAATTCAAAGATTTTTGTGGGAGCGGGAGATGTCGTTGCTGCGGGTGAGCGTTTAGCACAAACAGGAACAACGGGACGTTCAACGGGAACACACTTGCACTTTGAGGTGATTTTGAACGGTAAATTCCAAAATCCACTGTCGTACGTTCGTTAATTAATCTTGTTGTAATCGTTGTCCTCTGAATTGTAATGCTTCTGCAAGATGATGTTCTTCAATGGATTCAGATCCTGCGAGGTCGGCGATGGTGCGTGCAACTTTTCGAATACGAGATGTTGCACGCGGTGAAAGAGATTGAGAATCAATGGCGAGCGACAAGAGTTTTTTTGCACTTGCTGTCATGGCACAAATTCGTTCAAGAAGTGCGGGTGAAATTTCTGCATTAAGATGACAAGTGGAATCGAAAAAACGATCCGCTTGTTTTTTTCTTGCATCAAGAATACGTGCACGAATAGAAATAGATGATTCGCCACGCACTTCATTTAAGAGGATCTCTTTTGAGAGATTGGCAACTTCAATACGTAAATCGAAACGGTCAAGAAGTGGTCCAGAAACACGTTTTTCATAATTTTGTCTTTGGAATGATGTGCAAACGCATCTTCGTTTTGGGTCGGACGCATATCCACACGGACACGGATTCATGGCGGCGATTAAAAGAAAACGTGCGGGAAATTTTACCGTTGCTTGTGCGCGTGAAATGGTCACCGTTCCATCTTCGAGTGGGCCGCGTAAATGCTCAAGAACATGTCGTGGAAATTCAGGGAGTTCATCAAGAAACAGAACACCTCTGTGTGCAAGAGAAATCTCCCCTGGTGTTGGCCAGGTTCCGCCACCCACAAGAGAGACGGCTGAGGAAGAATGGTGTGGAGATCGAAAAGGGCGTGTTTCAATAAGTCCATCCGAAGAAGTAAGTTCGCCCGCAATAGAAGCAATACTTGTGACTTCCATTGATTCTTCTTCTGTAAGCGAAGGAAGAATAGAAGGAAAAGAATGTGCGAGAAGGGTTTTTCCTGTTCCAGGGGGACCAGATAAAAGAATGTTATGTCCACCCGCAGCAGCGATTTCAAGTCCACGTTTTGCAAAATCCTGTCCTTTAATATAAGAAAAACAATTTTGTTCTTCTGATTTTTGTTCGCGCCGAATATAAATTGTTTTTGGTATGTTTGCGCGATTGAGCAGATGGTCAATAAGGACGCGTAAGGAAGAAACGCCATAGACATCCAAATCTTTTATAACAGCTGCTTCTTGTTCATTTTCTTTTGGAACAAACATGATTCGTTTTTGAATATGTCGGGCCATGCGTGCTGTTGTGAGAATACCTCTCACAGGACGAATAGAACCATCAAGAGCGAGTTCCCCCAAGACCACGGCGTGTTCAAGGGTGTGGGAGGGTATTTCTCCACGTGCAACTAAGATAGAAAGTGCGATGGGTAAATCATAAAGCGGACCTTGTTTGCGTAAATCTGCGGGTGCGAGATTGACCGTGATGCGCCCTCGCGGAAATGGAAAACCAGTATTTTTGAGGGCTGCGCGGATACGGTCGCGAGATTCTTTGATGGAAGTATCTGGCAATCCAACGATCGTAAAATTATTCATACCGTTTGAAACATCTGTCTCTACAGTGACTGGTACAGCATCGATTCCAGTTGTTGTGCTTGAAGTGATAGAAAACATAAAATAGAAATAAAAAAAGAACCCCTGAGGTTGTACTCAGGAGTTCATTTATAGAAATAGGATATCTTATTTTTTTGTCTTTGTCAATCTATCTTGTTGACCGCGTGCTCTGCAGAGAGTCTTCGTGATGAAATTAAAAGGAGAACGACACCAAGAACAATGAGAAGATCTGAAAGATTGAGAGCGGATCTTCCGAAGAAGATTAAGTAGTCGACGGTAAAACCATAAAAAATACGATCAAAAACATTTCCAACCGCACCGATTAATATAAGTGCACTTGAGAAAGCGATTTTAGGATGCGCTTTCACATTTTTGATGATCATGTCTACTAAAAAATAACCGATGACAAGCGAGATTAATAAAATAAACTCTCGGCGAAAGGGGATATCAAACGCAAGCCCCCAATTTTTGTGAATTGCTAAATTCAAAATGCTTGGATTGGTGAGGGTGCTTTCATCAGGAAAGTTCGTGAGAGCAAACGCTTTAATCCATTCATCTAATCCAACAAGAAGAATTGCTGGGAGGAGAAACCAATAAAGATGTTTTGAAAAGTTTTTCACACTTCTTGTGTAAGGGTTTTTTTACATTGGATACAGGAACTTGAGGTTGGGCGCGCAAGAAGACGACGTTCATCGATTGGGAGATGACAGTATTTACACACACCATAATCACCCTTCTCAATCTGTTTAAGGGTAGATTCAACATCACGAAGTGCTTTTTCGAGCTCGTCTTCTAAAGAGAGGTTGTCAGAAAATTGTGCAACCTCAGAAGCATTTTCATCTTCTCCTTCTCCGTTGTTTGGGAAATCGGTTTGAAAATGATCATCCGATGTTTTTGTATTTCTATGGGAAAATTTGGAGAGCTCTGTTTCAAGACGCAATTTTTCCGCCTCTAAAAGTGTTTTTGCTTTCGCAACAAGTTCCTTTTTCATAGATTTGTGATGGAAAATCACCACCATTCATTTCTTTAATACTGAAAGTGTAGCATAAATAAGGAAAAGAAGATATGTTTGTTGAATTTTTGGTAAAAAAAAAGCCCCCGAAGGGGCCAGAAAATGAATGTGTCCGGCCCAGATATCGGGTTTTGTGCTCAACTTGTTTGAGAACGAAACTCGACATCCGCACCGGTACAGCGTCTTCATTTTGAAGAGAGGCTCTTGTCACCTACCATTCAATGGTTTTACCCAGGCGAAGGTCGCAAGGATCTTCATAGTTTGGGCGAACCTAGATCTGTTCGATTTTGTTTTTGTTTTTAATCAGAACAGTAGATGTGCGTGAGATCATATTTCCAGAATCATAATTCAAGCGTGGGGAGCTTGCCGACAGCTTTGGTCGGGATTGAGGAGGATCTCAGAGATGGAAAAGGTACGAAGTGATGTTTCACGATCACGTATCTATAATATCAAAAAATGACCTAAAGGTCAATCAATCCTTTTTTGCTTTAATGAGATAAAAAATGAGGTTGTGAAGCAATTTGTTGTTCACAACCTCATTTATGTTTGAAAAGTTATCCACACTTTATACTACTTATCCCATATTTATCCACAACCTACTTACATAAGTGTATTGTGGTCGAAAACCACCCTGTTTTTACTCCGATACTTGAGAAATTCTGTGCAAAAAGCAAAAGAGGACTCGTGTTTGGGGAATGTGTATATTGATTTTGCATTTCCACAAGAGGTTGAAGGTTGATGCCGGCCACGTTACCTGAACAAATTTTGTTGATCGATGTATTTCCTTCTTGTGCACGAAAAAGATTTTCCCTATTTGTTATGAAAACCTCTTTCTTTTTTGTGATTCCAGCAAGAATATCTGTGTTATTGATTTGAATGCGATTTACTTGAGTTCCAAGCAAAGTGATTTGCTCTACGGAAATGGAATCGGTGTTTGCGACAAGTTCTTTAATAGAAGAACCGTCACTTAAAAATGTTTCTTGAATTTTTGGTGTATTTAATGCACGTATTTCTCGAAGAGCTTGTTCTGTATTTACTGCGTTTTTCGTACTCGTTTCTTTTGTTGAAAGAAAGAATCCAATTCCTTGATCATCTTTTGTGAGAATAACTTGGCTTTTTTCTGTTGGAAGCATTGATAGATAGTGTAAAAATTGTGGATCAAGAACGGATTGCATGAGAGGGAGAAATGGCTCTAAGAAGTCTTTTGTTGTATTTGGCAAGAGTGGATTAGACAAATAGGCAATTGTCTCTTTTGGAATATGTTTTAATACAGGAATGTTGTGTTGTGATTTTGGTAAAGAGATAAGAATGCGATTTTTTGTTGCGTACAGAAAAGATCTGTGTGATTGGTTTGTATCGATAAGTTCACCAATCCACTGACGCCCTGGAAATGAAATACCTGGAATAATTTTTGCCCGTACCGAAATAGGCTTCAAAACCTCATGTTTTTCTGTGAACAAAACGATTCCTTTTTTAATGGGCTGTACCGTAATCGATTGTGAATCAAGAAGTGATTGAGGGAGGGGTGTTTTTCCTGTTCGGATAGCAACAGACCGTGAACCATCTGCCTGTAAAAAGATAACAAATTCTCCCGAGATGTATTGAGATATATCTGAAAAAACAACAGATCGGTTTGAAATAAGAGGAAAATTCTTTGTTACAGATTCAACAGATCCCCCTTTTTTCCCACTGGTAAATAAGCGTACAGCCATGACAGTATTTTCTGGAGCGGCTGATAAAATCGTATCGCGTGTGAGCCAAAGAGTGAAAATCCAACTTATTCCGACTGAAAGAAGTACCACTCCGAACGCCAGAAGCCAAACAACCCACCGAGTTCGGCGGGTTGTTTTGGAGTTTCTAGAGAGTGGAATGTTAAGGTGTTGCATTTTTCTTGAAGAATGGGCGCTTTGGACGGTCACCGGATCCTCCAGCTGCTGGAGGTCTTGGTGTTCCGCCCGCGCTTGGTGCTGGGCGTTCCGGATAAACGTTTCCAGGAGCCTCCTTCATGGAGAGACTGATCTTTCCATCTGGGTTGATCTCCATAACCTTTACAAAGACCACTTGGCCCATTTTTACAATATCAGTTACGTTTTCAACGCGCCATGGGGCCATATTGCTTACATGAACCATTCCGTCTTTCTTTGGTAAGAACTCAACGATTGCACCAAAGTCCATCACACGAACGACTTTTCCTTGATACACTTCGCCAACTTTTGCTTCGCGTGTCAAAGATTCGATCCAGGCTTTGGCTTGGTCGGCTCCATTTGAGTCTTTTGATGTAATCATGACAAGTCCATCTTCTTCAATGTCGATCGCTTGGACGCCTGTTGTTGCAATGATCTCATTGATCATCTTTCCACCAGGACCAATTACAGAACCAATAGATTCTGGGTTGATGCGAAGGGTGATGATACGCGGTGCGTAAGGTGAAAGATCTGGACGATGTGTGGTGATTGTGGCTGCCATCACATCAAGGATCTTCAAGCGTGCTTCGCGTGCTTGGTTCACGGCTTGCGTAACCATTTCACGTGAAAGTCCTTTTGTTTTTGTATCCATTTGAATTGCTGTAATTCCGTCGCGGGATCCAGCGATCTTAAAGTCCATTCCTCCTTCACCATCTTCCAAATCTTGAAGGTCGGTCAAAACTTTGAATCGTCCCTTGTCGTCAGAGGCGAGTCCCATAGCAATTCCAGCCACAGGTGCTTTAATAGGAACTCCAGCGTCCATAAGGGCGAGTGTTGATCCACAGGTGGATGCCATTGAGCTTGATCCATTTGATCCAAAAACTTCGGATACTGCGCGAATTGTATAGGGAAATACTTCTTTGTCCGGCATCATTCCGCGAAGAGCTTTTTCCGCGAGTCCACCATGACCAATATCACGACGAGATGGTCCACGAAGTGGTTTTACTTCTCCAACAGAGAATGGAGGAAAATTGTAGTGGTGGAAGTAGCGTTTTGTTCCAACTGTTTCCATTCCATCTAATGTTTGTTCGTCGCCAGGTGCGCCGAGGGTGATAACAGTAAGGACTTGTGTTTCTCCGCGCATGAAGTGTCCTGTTCCGTGTACACGTGGAAGTAATTGAACTTCCGCGAGAAGTGTTCGAATTTCATCCAATCCTCGACCATCGACACGTTTGTTGTCTTCAATGACGGCACGCGTGAGTTCGCTTTCAAGAACTTCAATCACGATATCTGTTCCATATTTGATTTGATCTTTTTCGACCCCTTTATCAATCAAGAATTGTTTTGTGCGTGTTTTTAATTCCGATTTCTGTGCAGAACGCTCTCCTTTTGTTGCTTGCGGTGCTTTGAAGAAAAGTTCCTTCACTTGTTCAAGGATGTAAGGACGAACCATATCCTCTACGGTTTTGCGAGCGGCGACAATTGCTTTTTCTTCTTCTGTTTTTGGAGAAAGCAAATCCACTTTTGTTTTACCTGCTGCTTTTACAACCTGATTGATAAGTTCTATTGGTTCTTTCAAATGTTTTTGTCCAAACCAGAATGCTTCCAAGACAACATTTTCTGGGGCTTCATTTGCTCCGGCTTCCACCATGATGATGGATTCGGTTGTTCCTGCGAAGGCGAGGTCGAGAAGTGATTTTTCGCGCGCTTCGTAGCTTGGGTTCAAAACCCATTCTCCGCCGATTTGTCCGACGCGTGTGCATCCGATTGGGCCATCCCATGGAATATCTGACATCGCGAGGGCACAGCTTCCGCCGATAAGCCCAAGAACATCTGGGTCGTTTTCGCCATCAAACGCGAGACAAGTGACAATGACCTGAATGTCATTACGGATATCTTGGTTAAATAAAGGACGAAGAGCGCGATCAATGAAACGCGCCGTAAGAATGGCTTCGTCGGTTGGTCGTCCTTCTGTTTTCATGAAACGGGAGCCTTTGATGCGTCCTGCGGCATAAAGTTTTTCTTCGTAGTCAACCATGAGCGGAAGATAATCAATTCCATCACGCTTGTTTGAGCTGAGTGTTGCGGTTGCAAGAACAACCGTTTCTCCATATTGCACGAGACAAGCGCCGTTTGCTTGTGCTGCGTATTTTCCGACTTCGATCGACAAGGTTTTTCCGCCCCATTGTGTTTCGAACTTTTGGATTTTGTTCATATGTGTTGATTCTGCAGAAGCGTAAGATGTCGAGCAATTTCTCGAGATCTCGTTGTCTCTGCAGAATCGGGTTAATGGTTAGTCCGTGTAAGGTCTGTGATGTGCACAGACCTCTCACTGCATAATCATTTAAAATTCGAGTCGTCGTCCACGAACATCTTCTTGATCTTCTTTTGCGCTGGATGGCATAAAAAATCCTTGCGTTTCTTGTTCTACCTCATGTTCTTCATCTATATCATTTGAATCTGGAGGTGCAAGATATTCCGGCTCATCATTGTAGGTTGGTTTTGCGTCATGTGATGACTTTTTCTCATATGCAGGCTTGAGAGCAGGCCCAATGAGATAGCGTTTTTTATTTTGTGACATGTCTCTGTGGGCATCCACCGCTTCTGTCAGAATGGAGGAGGTGGTTTCACCAAAGCTAATCAATTCTACGATGCGGCCGCGCGCTTGGCAAAATTGTACAAGTGGCGCGTAGTCTCCATCACCAGACACAAGGACTACAACATCGAGCATGTCGAGCATACGAACGACATCAATAGTGAGTCCAACATCCCAATCCCCTTTTTTATGGCCGGAAGCATACTCAATGAGATCTTTTTCACGAAGCTCGATCCCCGCCTTTTCAAGAGCATCGAAGAACGGACGACCTTCTTCACCTTTTGTGCGGATGACATACGCCATTGCACGAATGAGTCGGCGTCCACCTGTTGCGTCTTCTACGATGTGTTTAAAGTCTACCTTGCGTTTAAAAAGATAACGCGCGGAGTAATACATGTTTTGTGTGTCGATGAAAATGCCGACACGTTGGTCTGGGTGTTGCATAAAAAAATGAAATGAATGAAAGGGCGAAAAAAAGGGTGTATAGCAAAGCGCACGAAAAAAAGTGTGTGCGAGAAAAAGTCAAAACCTCGCCTTGAAGGGCGAGGCTTTTTATTACTTCAATTCCAATTCTTTTTTGAGTTTCAAAAACGCTTTTGCATCTTCGCGCTCAAGGTATTTGAGCAAGCGACGACGTTCGTTTACTTTTTTGATAAGTCCACGGCGTGATGAAAAATCTTTTTTGTGATCTTTCAAGTGATCTGTAAGCTCAGAGATTTCTGAGGTCAAAATAGCAATCTGCACTTGTGGTGAACCTGTGTCAGACGCGTGCGTGCGAAACTTCTCAATAATTTTGAGTTTCTTTTTAACATCGAGCATATCTTTGTAAATTCATGCCGCCTAACCGAGAACCGGGAGCTCAATCCCGAAACCGAGTCAGGGGCCTGTGAGTTATGGGGGCATAATAAGGAAAATAGTCGACCTTGTCAATGGCCTATTGATACAACAAAATGCCGACAACAACTCCAATATCAACAAAAACCATGAGTATGTTAGGAAACCAGATAGGGGCTGCTTTGTGAAGCCAGCCGTAATAGGTCCAATAACAAGCGCTTACAAGATAGGTTACCCAGGTAACAAGAGAAAGATTGGAAGCATTATGATGAACAAAAATCGTGACGAATTGTGGAATGGTGAGAAGAGGAACAACAACAGAGAGATAAGCAAAGCGATCCACAAAACGGATAAACGATTTTTGAGTTGGTTTCAAAACTGATTCTTTACCTGTCTGTTTGCTCGCATGAAGATGATGAAGTCCGTTCATAAAAGAGAAGAGAGAAAAGTATTTCCTAATGTTTGCTATAATACCATCCTATGCAAGCTCATGATACGCGTCCCGCATTTTCTCATACGCATCGATTTTCGTTTGGACATACACGAGCGCTTCCAACGCTCGCTCTCAATCGCCTGCTCGCCTTTGCTGCGTCGAGCATCATCGGACTTTTTCTTCCGATTTTTTTATTTGAGTTTTTTGATCGTTCTATTTTTGCTGTTCTGTTGTTTTATCTTGCAGATCAGCTCCTTAAGTTGCCGTTTTATGTGCCTGGTGCAAAATTATTTTCAAAAATTGGTTTAACAAAGAGCATGATGATTGGGGTGATCGGACTTTCCGTTTTTTATTTTGTGTTTTTTTTGCTTGGATCACATAGTTCTATTCAACCACTCGTACTTATGGCAATTGGGCTTGTATCCCTCATGATCACAAGTACACTTTATTGGTCTCCGTTTCATATTGATTTTGCAGAATTTTCGACAAAAGAAAAACGCGGGCGACAAGTGAGTGCTCTTTTTGTGATGCAGCATATTATTGGAGTGATCGGACCGATTGTTTCTGGTTTGATTATTCTTTATTACGGATATCGAGCAACGTTTATGGTTGGGTTTATTTTAGTGCTTTTTTCACTTGTTCCATTATTGTTTTTACCAAAACAAACGGTTCAATATGAATTTGGATATTGGCAAAGTTTTCGAGAATTGTTTTCAAAACGATTTCGTTCCATGTCATTTTCCATGATGGCTTTTGGAGCAGAAAATACGATTGGAATTGTTGTGTGGCCTATTTTTCTTTATACCCTTTTTAACGGAGATTATCTTGATATTGGTATTTTTTCCGCGGTTATTATTGTTGTAACGCTTTTGTTTCAGATTTTTGTTGGAAAAGAAACAGATAAAGTTTCTGCACAACGTATGCTTCGTATTGGGACGGGGTTATATGCGATTGGATGGATCTGGAAAGGACTTGTTCAAACAGTCGTTGGTGTGTTTGCAGCCTCCACGTTTCATAGTCTTGGATCGATTTTCTTGCAAACACCTATGGATGCGCTTACATATGAACAGGCGGCTGATGCAGGGCATTACATTGATGAATATACGGTTTTGCGTGAGATGTCTTTGAATATTGGTCGCATTTTAATTCTTGTGTTCCTGCTCATTTTAAGTCTTTCATTTTCTATCTCTGTTTCTTTTTTTGTCGCGGCAGTGATTTCACTTGGGATCAATCGTCTATCCCATGTTGT
The DNA here is from genome assembly GCA_964402425.1 of uncultured Gammaproteobacteria bacterium. Lineage (GTDB taxonomy): Bacteria > Patescibacteriota > Patescibacteriia > UBA9934 > GWF2-40-263 > XYB2-FULL-45-11. Next base: position 34,003 of record CAYOCD010000005.1, read on the forward strand.
GACGTAAACAAAAAAACATCCCGGGTCAGGGATGTTTTTTTGTTTACGCATAAGCTCCTTCGTCGTGTCTCCTCAGGATAACGCGGCGGCGTGAGCGAAAGACTATTTATGGCCGCGTTATTTTCCAAGAGCTTTATCGATCGCTGCGGAAAGTGTTGCTTCTGGAACGGCTCCAGTGATTGGTGTTGCACTTCCGTCTTTTCCAATAACGAACGTTCCTGGGGTTCCGTTTACTCCTGCAGCTCCACCAGCTGCAGCTTGATTCTGAACTTTTGTGAGATATTTCTTTGAGCTTACACAATCGTTGAACTTATTCATGTTCAACTTGTTGTCTCCTGCAACTTTCTTATAGAAATCTGCATTGAGGGAATCTTGGTTTTGAAACATGGCGTCATGGAATTCCCAGAACTTTCCTTGTTCCGCCGCACATTCAGATGCAAGAGCGGCAGGTTCTGCTTGTGGGTGAAAGGAAAGAGGAAAATGACGGAAAACTAATCGAACTTGATCTTTATATTTTGCCATGACGGAATCAAGAGTTGGGGTGAATGCTCCACAGTATGGACACTCGAAGTCGGAGTATTCAATCAGGGTGATAGGAGCTTTCTTGTTTCCTTTGATGTGGTCGTCATCGGATACAGTTGGAACAGTCCCTGTTGGGAGAGGCGCAGCTGCATCTGAAGGGTCGTTGTTAACAGCGATGGTATTTCCATTATTTGTTTCTGACGCAAGGCTGCCGATTGAGCAGCTGCCGCGGAACATACAGGTTGCAAGTAAGATAAATCCAAGGGTTCCGATTCCAAGAATAGATGCACCGACACCAATCCAGAACGCTGTTTTTGATGGGATAACATCAAATAAATTTTGTTTTTCCATAAATAGAGTAAAAGGGATGAATAGAAAGGTGAGTTGAGACTTGTTTATTGAAGTTACATTCCATGTGCAGATGCCATTTGCGGAAGAAAGAGATCAAATGGAATGGGGCCTGTCCGCGATCTGATATGTTCCATTCTTCCGATGCGACCTGTGAGCCCAAGGAATCGAACGAGTGTTTTTTCCAGGATGCGTTTTGAAAAGAAGGTGAACAGGATGGTGGTTGCGAGAAGAATGGCTGTGAGTTCTTGGCTTAGGGTAATTTCTGGGGAGTGTTTTTCTGTGTGAAGTGGAGCGGAGGCGTGTTCAACGGAGCAATAAGGACCTTGTACAAAAAAGAGTGTTCCTGTTTGTACACATCCTGCAATGTTTGCGACAAGAAAACTCATCGCAAGAAGAGCGAATATGAGACTGATCGCAAGTGATCGCGGACAAGCACGAATCATAACGAGGGAATTATAGCAGATGAAAATATGAAAAGTGAGAATGCGTCAAGATGGAGCGAATATTCGCACAGAGAGATGATGTGTCGTATAATCTGAAAACAAAGTCTAAAGGAAAAGACCAGAATCGACGATTATGAAACATCTTGATCAACTTATTACAGACTTTCTCGAGTATCTTGAAATTGAGCGCGGGCGTTCAAATCGCACGATCCGAAATTATGATTTTTATTTGCGACGATTTTCTGAATTTGCGCACAACCCATCACCAAAAGATGTTACACGCGACAAAATTCACGAATATCGTTTGTGGTTGAATCGTATGGAGAGCGGAAGACAGCGTGAACAACTCTCAAAGAGTACACAGAACTATCATCTCATCGCTCTTCGTTCGTTTTTGAAATATCTTGCGCGTCAAGCTGTTGAAAGTTTGCCATCGGAACAGATTGAACTTGCAAAAACACCAATGCGACAAGTGGAATTTTTGGAAGTTGATGAACTTGATCGATTGCTTAAGGCTCCTGACAGGACTGCTGCTGGAATGATTGCTCTACGCGATAAGGCAATTCTTGAATTGTTATTTTCAACAGGTTTACGTGTGTCTGAGCTTTCAAATTTAAAAATAGAGAACGTAAATTTGAAGCGCGATGAATTTACAATTCGTGGAAAGGGTGGAAAGACACGACTCGTGTTTCTTTCGAGTACAGCAAAAGATGCGATCAAAAGTTATTTTGAGAAACGCCGTGATACTTCCCCATTTATATTTGTTTCACATGATCGCGCAAAGCATGGGCGAGAAGAAACGGGGCCACTCACTCCTCGTTCAATACAGCGCATGGTTGAACGGTATGCAACCGCTGTGGGAATTACAAAACATATTACACCTCATACATTGCGCCACACGTTCGCGACCGATCTCTTGCTTTCCGGAGCAGACATCCGATCGGTGCAATCCATGCTCGGTCACTCGAGTATCACAACAACACAGATTTATACACACATTACCAACAACCAGATGAAAGATGTGTATGAAAAGTTTCATGGAAAGAATCGCTAAAGAAAAAATGACCACATGGTCGAAAGACTTTCATTGTCAAGAAAAACCACCCATAGCTTTCGCTGGGTGGTAGATTGACTAGTAGGTCGGAATTCCGGTGAGTTCTTTGATTTCCCGTACGTTCGGGGCGATGATTGTGTGCGCTCGCATGCCATGTTCGTGCAGAATTTCAAGCGCGAGCTTTTCTCCCCCCCCCCAGAAGCATCCAGTTTACGACGGCGTTCCTGAATGGGGGTCAATATGTCGATAATGCGATTTGCAAGCAAATGCTTGCAGTCACCACATCGAAGTGTTCCGTTCCTGCATCCGAATTGGATGTCCATTTCTTCTGCGGCAGTGTTGCACGAGAGTGCATACAGCTGATAAACGCGACACTTTTCCGGTTGACCAGGTTGGTCTTCGATGCGCGGCTCTTCGGATTTCTCGCTTGTGGTGTGATTGTCCGGCAAGCGTTTGTCTGCCTTCATGATCTTTTGACGGATCAAAAGTTTTTCGGATCTTTTGCAAGTTCAACAAAGTGACGTATCGCACCAAGGTAGTTACCAAGATGCAAAATACCTGTTGGCCGAATGCCTGACAGAATGATTTTTCGTTCCATTGAAAACTCCTTGGAAAGGACAAGAAACTTTACGAGTTCCCCTGTTTGGAAGGTAAATGTTTTTTTGTGTATCTGTCAATCCTTTAGGTGTGATTGATCCACGCAAGAAGTGTGTCGATGTGCGAGCGCAGCACGTGATCGATCTCACCGATTATTTTGACGTACCGGTTCTCGTCTGTGTTCCCGCAAGGGTCCACGATATCGGATTGTTCCCCGGACAGCCCTGTGAACAATCGTGTTTTCGAACGTTCTTCAGGAAATTGCTTCGTGAGCGAATTTGGTGCTTCAGAAAGAACAGACGTGTCCATAGCAATGACGACGTCGGCTGCACGCATTGCCTGAAGGTTGATCGGTGTCGCGACATGTTCCGAGATGTCGATTTCGTAACGCTCAAGAACAGAACGTGCTGCGGCATATTCCGAAACATAGCCGGACAGATTTGGAAATTTTGTCGGTGTTGTTCCTGCAGAGCCTTTCAGTCCACACGATTGAACCCGGATGACTTCAGAGAGGTTTTGTTCGATCAGGATTTTTCGCAGGAGATGTTCGGCGATCACAGAGCGTGAAATGTTTCCCAGGCAAACGAAAAGAACTGTTTTCATTGCGGCCTCTTATGGGCTGATTAAAACATTAGCCCATTTCGTTCTACTCGTTCAGAGATACGTTGTCAATTTCAAAAAAAATGAACACAAACAAAAAACAGGTTGGTTAAACCTGTTTTATTTTTATGGATTGTACGAATTTTTTTGCGTTCGCCGGATCAATGCGTTGATCGTAGCCTCTTACATTTACTTCTTGTTTTTTTGCTGCTCCTTTTTTGAGGGCAGTGCTTACGATTGTTCCGTTTGCAAATTGGAAGAGTGCATTTACATTTTGTGCATCTGTTCCACTTCCGATGATGATGGGAAAATCCCCAACGGATTTTCTGACACGTTCAAGTTCATTTAAATCAGGTGCTTGTCCGGTCCATTTTCCTGTGATGATCAATCCATCAGAACCAGAGTTGATTGCTGCTTTTGCGGATTGTAAAATCGTTTTCTTTGAGAGGAGTTCAGCGTGCTTTACGTGAATGTCTGTAAAAATTGCAACGTGTTCTACACCAATGCGTTTACGATACGCAATGACTTTTTTTGCTTCGCCCTCAATAATTCCACATGCCGTTTTTACTTTATCGACAAATACAGGAATGCGTATGAATTGAAGATTAAAAGTTTTTGCTAGAGAAAGAGCTGTTCGATAATCATTCCAGAGAACACTTACGCCGATAGGTAATTTTGTTTGTGGACGAATTTTTTCTATCAGATACGACATGGAAGTTATGATGGCTTGGTCAACAAATTCTGTGTGTGGAATGTCATAATTGTTTTCTAAAATGATTGCATCAAAACCGTCTGATTGAAACGCGGTCAAGTTTTTCAATGCAAAAGTAATGGGAGAGGTGTGATAAGGTCCTCGATTAAGCTGAATTCCTTGACACATGAGTCAGAATGTGGTTTTTTGAACGTGGGCTCGCGCATATTTGCGAACTCAGGGAACGAACATGAGTTTTCTTGTCTTCTTGATCGTGCTTGTTAGCAGCGGTCAACCTGTAAAGAGTTTTGAAACTCTTTATGTCCATCACCTTGATCATTTCGATGCACCACGTCCGTATCTTTCCGATGCAGAATACATGAAACGTGTTTTTGTACAGGCAAAAAAGTCTGGTGCAACAAAGCGGCAAATGCAGCGACTGTATCGGATCGCGCATGAGGAAACAAAGAATAGTCCTCGGGCGTGTGGAAAAAATGGATGCGGTCCTTTTCAACAACGCGTTCGTTCATTGTCTGAAAGATATGTGAATACAGAATACGTTCGAAATTGGTTTCGGTGGTTGCTTACAAACAAGCCAGGCTTCGCCGCCACAACCGCACTCGACATGTTGCAACGATGTGAAAATCTCTCAGGAGAATATTGGCGCTGTTGTTACGGCGGTGCGTATCGGTCAGAGTGTCGCATCAAATGGGATAAGAAGTATCGAAAAGAACAAGAAGAAAAGACCTAACGACCCCATCTTACTCAGATGGGATTTTTTTTATCAAAAAATCCTTCGAGTTTATCGAAAGATTTCTTATAAAAAGATAGATTTTAAATCTGGTGGCCCGAACTGGGGTCGAACCAGTGACCTTGGGCTTAGAAGTCCCCTGCTCTATCCAACTGAGCTATCGGGCCAGGTTTTTTAAAATCCATCTTTTTGATTCTGAACGAAGTGTGCTTTATCCAAAACCGATGTTTCGGTCGGCTCCGCGACCTATCCGACAGCGTTGTGGTTGAGCTGCCAAGCCGTTTAGAAAGCACCAAAAATATATCGAATTTTTGTTGATTTGTCAATCAACTCCTGTCTTTATATCTTGACTTTTCGTGAAAAATCGGTAATGATCCATTTTAGGATTGCTCATTACAGGAGAAGAAACAATGAAGCTTCGTCTGATTGGTCTCACAGGCAACATGGGTTGTGGGAAAAGTACGGTTGCGGAATTGCTCGCGAAATTTCCGGATGTGGTTGTGTACAACACAGATCTCCTTTGGAGAGAAATGTTGCATGAACCATTTACGCGTGGTTATGTCAGATTTCTGATCGGTGAACACGCATATGTTGATGGTGTTCCAGAGATCACGATCATCAGTAAAGTTATTTTTGCGGATGATGAAAAACGTGCGGCACTTGAAGCGTTTGCAGGGTTGCATCTCATGACAGAAATTGTAGATCGTGCCGGAAAATTGCCAGACAAAATGCACGTGATTGAAAATGCCATTTTGTTTGAAAGTGAGAGTCTGAAATATTTTCCTGAACCAATGGAAGTGATCGTTGCGATATGCGACGAAGAAGAACAACTTCGTCGTGTTCTCTCTCGCGAAATTCCAGGACGCCCGAATCTTACGCGTGCGCAGTTTAATGCACGTGTTGCAAAGCAGTGGCCGCAAGCAAAAAAAGTTGCTCTCGCGACGCATGTCATTGATACGTTCTGTTCCCTTCCCGAGCTCGAAGGTCGAGTGAAGGATCTGTACGCTCAACTCATTGGAGAAAAATCATGAGTCATACAGTCGGTGTTTACGCGGGTTCGTTTGATCTGTTTACCAAAGGTCATTTATGGGTTGCGGAACAAGGATCGAACTTGTTTGATAAGCTCATTATCGCTGTTGCTGTGAATCCGGTGAAGGCAAAGAAAACCATGTTTACCGTTGATGAACGTCTTGCACAAATCCGTGCATGTACGTCACATCTTCCGAATGTGGAAGTAACATTCTGCGAAAAAAAGTTTTTGCATGATTATGTGATGAGTCTCAAGGCAAACTGGATTCTGCGGGGCATTCGTGGTCCGAAAGATTATGAAGCTGAAGCAAGTATGCAAGACATGGTTCGCGAGGCGCTTGAAAAGAAAAAGTGTACGTACGATTTGCAAACCGCATTCGTTCGTCCTCCGCATGACGTAGCTGTTGTGAGTTCAAGTGCGGTCAAAGAACTGATGGGATTTGATGGATGGGAAGAATTGGTTGAACAATTTGTCTCGCCGGAAATTCTTGAGTTGGTTATCTTGAAATTCAAGGAGGTGCTCCATGCAAACGTTTAAAATTGAACCCCAATTTGCGTGGAAACGGTTGTGTAAAGAATTGAGAGTTGAGGAGGTAGATATTCAACTTGGCTTTCAGGAATTCGTGCAGCGCTATGGCGAACCACATCGCGTGTATCACACGCTCGCGCACATCATGGATTGTCTTGAACAATTTGAGCTTGTGCGAGATCAGTGTGAATATCCGCTTGCTGTTGAGATGGCAATTTGGTTTCACGATATTGCGTACGATGTGCAACGAAAGGATAATGAAGCACAAAGTCAAAGAGCTGCTCTGAAATTTTTGCATCGAGCGTATGCACAACAACGTCCGTCGCAGGATTTTGAAAACATCATTGCACTTACCACCCAACATATATATTTCACTGGGCACACAAGAACAGCCGAAAACCAGGATACACACATCATGGTCGATATCGATCTTTCGATCCTTGGCCGTGATTGGGAAACATACGAGCGCTACACAAAACAGATTCGGGAAGAATACAAAACGGTGTTGAAACCACTGTATGTTCTTGGTCGCAAGAAAATCATGAAGACATTTCTCAGTCGTCCTCGTATTTTTTTAACGCCGTTCTTTTCGGAACGCTACGAACTTCAGGCTCGAAAAAATATCGAGCGTGAACTGAAAGAGTTGAAATACTTCTAGCCTACTCTTATGAGTAGGTTTTTTATTTTCCTGATAAAGAAAAAACACATCTGTTAAGATGTGTTGAGGTTAGAATGGCATGTCTTGCATGGCGAACTTGGTGCGCACACCAGATTTTTCTTCGATGGTGCGTGCGATATTAACTACGGCTTCAAATGAAGCGTCTGGGTCATGGTGTGTGGTGATGATGAGCTTTGGTTTGGCAAGACGTGCATGTTCAGCGGCTGCTTCAGCGGTAATGTGTCCAAATCCTTTGCGGGTTTCGTACATCTTTTCATCGTACTGAACTTCGGTCACCACAACATCAGCTTCATCCCACAATCAACAATGTTTTTGTCATAGATGTGACCATGTTCGTGGTCTAGAGTAACGACAATCACTTTTCCACCCCAAGTGAAACGGTAACCGTACGCTTGGTTTGGATGATACATAGGCAAAACTTCGACCTTGATATCACCACCGATAGAGCATGATAGATGAAATGTTGAGTTTTCCTTTACGGTTGTGTACTTGCGCTTCGATGCGAGCCACACATGTTTGACCGGAAAGGTTGGCCAAGCGAATACGCGTTCTTCCATGACACGTTCAATTGAGTAACCATCGTGCATACCGCCAAAGAATTCAATCTCTGTATTTGGACTGTAGATAGGTTTGAACGACTGAATGCCGTAGAGGTGATCGCCGTGTACATGCGAAAAGATAACATAGATCTTGAGCGGTTTTTTTGGAGAGATGAGTCCTGCACTCATCATGGCTTTTCCAAGATACTCAGGGTGTGCATTATGTGTTTTGAGAAATTTACCCATGAAGTCATCGACTTCTCGCCAGGTAATTCCGGGTGTGAGGTGGTCTTTGATGAGCTCATTTCCAAGCCCAATGATTCCACTTCCTGTATCAAAAACAACAATCGTATCTGCAAACTTGAGTGTATGACACGTAGTCTGTCCGCCCAGCTGTGGGTTATAAGACGCAAAGGAGCCTTGTGTACCATAGAAACGGCCGCGTGGCCTCATCAACTCCATCATTGTTTCGTTGACAAGTGGTAATCCTAATGAGAGTGTCATGGGTTTTCCTCCTGAAAATTGGAAGGTACTTCCGAGTGAGGTTCATTCCTCATTTCAGCAGGTAACACCATGTTCCCAGCTGAAGTAAAGATGAGAAACAGTAAGCAAATATCTTCTTTTTGTCAATGGATTTACTAAAGGTAAATCAAGCGACCCCATTTTTGCCACAAGAACAGTTTAAAATGTTTGTCATAATTGAAAATACTGTTTGTCGAAGAGATCGACAACATGTAGGTTGTTCTAGAGCTTTATATATTGCCAATAATTCATCTATCCTTTATAATCGTCCCGTTAGCCTTCATGGCGGTCATGGTGAAAAGGTTATCACAGGGGTTTGTGGTACCTCTATTACGGGTTCAATTCCCGTTGACCGCCCCACAAAAAAACTCTCGGTTTTTCCGAGGGTTTTTTTATTTTTATAGAACCGTTGACCAAAATGTTTTTTTTCTTTACACTCTGCCAACTGTCTCAAAAAGATGACAGTCGGAGTGTAGCTCATGGTTGAAGTGATTAAGCGTTTCAAGTCGTTTCATCTGAGTCCATCTATTCGTGTGGGCGGTGGACACATCATTTCCTTGTGTGCACCACTTAGAACGCTCATGGCTTATGCCGCCATTCAGGAGTGGAATCCGCATCATATTGTTGCATTCGGTCAAAACGGTGCTGTGCCCGGATTGACGAAGGCGAGCATTGAGGCACACATGATTGTGATTGTGGGTGACCACAATATGGCAGATGTTGCTGGATCGATCGATAAGACGATTTTGCACGCGCTTTTGCAGGATGAATTCGACTACGCAAACATGATTGCAGGGTTTCACAACGGTGTTCAAATCGTGAACTTCGGAAGTGCTTTTGCAACAAATCCGTTTGGTGAGTACATCACGGACGTTTTGTTTAGGACGTTTTTTGATCGCGAGAATCAAGTTAAGTATTCGAGTGGTGTTTCAAACACGCTTTTGTTCATTGGTGGCGAGAAAGATCGCACGTTGTACGCAAAGATTGCGGGACGTGATGGAACTTATAAGATGTTGCCAAGTCCGTTCGCGGGTGTGGTGGAATCGCGTCATGCGGTGGTTGGTAAGAACATCTTGCTCATGGCTGGATTTGATCGCAAAGACATTTTTGCGATCGATGCAGAGTCGATCGTCGACTTTTTGTCAGAATCCGAATCCGTGCTCATGTGGTCAGAACAGCGCATTGCTCACAGTATCGAAGATATTGCTGTGGTTGATGGTTCGCCCGACACGGTGATTCTCACGCTTTCGGACGGTTCGTTTCGTCTTGTGCCGATTACGGTTCGTTTTGTACAAGATAATCTTGTTCTCAATACGAGTACAGCAGAAGGAATCTGCCTTGAAGATCTTGGTGGCGAGATTCTCTCGCCGATCGTGCGCGTTGCGCACAATGGCCATCTCATCTTGGCAGATCGTCACAACACCTCTGCCCTTTTGCGGTTTGATCGCTCAACAAATTTCGGTCCGAAGTTTGTGGACATGGTTCGTCGCACAATGATGCGTAAACTTTCCGCACATTCTCTTAGCTAGACAGACCCTTTCCTCGCAATCTCATGCGGGGATTTTTTTAAATAAAAAACCCCACAAAATATTGTGGGATGAGGATCGACATTATGTCGATAAGGCAGGAAGGACTCCTCCAGAGTTCTCAAACACGGTTCCAGGGTTTGCTCCACAGACAAAGCAGTAGATTGGAACTATTTCCGGATCCGCAAAGGTTGCAAGACCACAGTTCGGACAATAGTCTGAGCTTGGGGTAAGAAGGGTGTGTAATGTGCGACCCCAGTCCCCTAATGTGTGGAGGTGATGACGAGCACACCACTCCATCAGATGTTTGTGACACGTTTCATTGAGCCCTACAAACACAACGTTTAGATCGGGAGAGAGATCTGCTGCGAGCAAGAGCTTGCACCTACGTGCGAGTTCGAGCATGGATGGATTGCGTTCATCTGCGTCGAAATGAATGATACACATGGTCATAAGCTCCTTCATTCGAATTTGTTTCGCGATTTGTTGCGTTTTGGAAAATGGGCAGTGGGTCGTTTCAGTTTGAAGGAACATATGAGCCTCCTTGAGGCGTTGTAGAGAGTTTCTTTTCCAGCTTCAAGATAAGCATAACCGATCTCTGTAAAGACAAAAGAGGTGTTGTCGACTTTTTCGACAACATTTTGACTTCTGAATCATGGCATGAGATTCTAGAATATATGCATATGAACTACACATCTGACATTCTTAAAGGACTCGAGGCCTTTGGTCTTGACGAAAAAGAAGTCAAAGTTTATCTCGCTGGTCTTGAAATGGGAACTGCGACCGTGCTTGAGCTCTCTCGTCGAACAGAATTACCAAGAACTACGCTCTATCCTATTCTTGAAAGACTCGAACAACATGGAGTGTTTAAGGTTGGTAGACAAAAAAATACCACGGTTTACATTGCAGAGCTTCCGGACGTATTGAATCGTCAGCTCGAGGATCGTGCGACTCTTTTTTCCAAAACACTTCCCGCCCTTCAAACGATTCGTGGATCTGTGAACGAAGGTCCGGGTGTAACGTTTTATGAAGGGTCAGATGGATTTAAGCGTGTATGGAAAGCGATTATCGGATCTGGGGTGAAAGAATATCGATTGATCACAAGTGGAACGGGTTTACTCGATTATGTTAAAGAACCGTACATTGTAAAGCGTGTGATTGCAGAACGTTTGCAAAAGAAAATTTTGAGTAAGCAGCTTATTCCGGAATCGCGCGATGCTCGAAAGATTGTGGAGAAAGATAAAGAAGAGTTACGTGAATCACGATTCCTACCGGTTGGAACCGTGTTGCCCTCTACCGTTATTATCTTTGCAGATCAGGTGGCATTTATTACAACACGTAAAGAAAATACGATGATTCTGCTCGCCTCTGGCGATGTTGCGCTCACGTATAAAACATTATTTGAGTTGATTTGGGAGAAAGCGGATAAGGGAGAGAGCAAAAAGGTCTGAAGAAAACAAAGATACGAGCTGATTCGTGTCTTTTTTTATTCCTTTCCTCCCCTTTTACCCTTTCCGCCTTTTCCACCCTTCTGTTAAACTGTTCCGTACATGAACTCCCCCAATAAAACCCTTTATATTCTTGACGGAAACGCCCTTCTTCATCGCGCGTGGCATGCGGTTCCTCCGCTTGCTACAAAAGAAGGACTGATCGTAAATGCTGTTTACGGTTTTACAAATGTGGTTGAAAAAATTCGCTATAGCTTTAAACCAGATTACCTTTGTGTTGCATGGGATCTCCCAGGGAAGACGTTCCGGCACGAGGCTGTCGAAAGTTATAAAGCAACGCGCGCAAAAAAAGAACCGGAATTGTACGCACAGATTCCGATGATTCAGGAATTATTATTGTCGTATCATGTTCCGTCATACAGCATGCCTGGATATGAAGCTGACGATGTGATTGGAACGATCGCAGAAATTGTCAAAAAACAAAATGTGAATGTGGTGATTGTGACGGGAGATATGGATGCACTCCAATTGGTGGATTATCACGTTCGTGTCCTTTCCTTTATAAAAGGGGTTTCAGAAACGAAGCTATATGATGAAGCGGCTGTAGTTGAGCGTATTGGACTTAAACCAGAACAACTGATTGATTATAAAGCATTGCGTGGAGATACATCTGACAACATTGCGGGCATCGCGGGCATTGGTGAGAAAGGTGCCCTCGAGCTCATTCAAAAGTTTGGAACGGTTGATGGAATCTTTGAGGCACTGAAAAAAGGTGAGGTGTCTTCTAAGTTTGCAAAAAAACTTGAAGGCAAAGAAAATGTTGCAGAAGAATCCAGGATGCTCGTGACAATTATCCGTGATGTTCCGATTGAGTTTCATCTTGATGAAACGGTTTATCAATCACCAAATCTCGATTCCCTTCTTGAACTGTTTCGTAAATATGAATTTAGATCATTGTTGCGAAAATACTCGACAGCGATGAGTGATTCTGAAATGTCTCCTCCTCCAATGGATGACATGAGCGGATCTAGATTCGTTGTCGCAGAACCTGAGAATTTGGTGAGTCCTATTGAAGAACCACAAGCGCAAGAGTTCGCGTCAAAACGCGGCGCGATTATCAGAATTATTCACGAGCTTCCGCTTCTAGAATCTGCTCTTGAAAAAATCAAAGAAGAAACATTGGGAATTTTGCTTGGGACACAAACACCAGATCTCTTTGGTGCAACACACGCTGCATTTGCGATCTCAGACGGGTCGCATGTGGTTTGTGTGATGAACCCATCGAGAGCACATTTAGATCTGCTTCATAAAAAGATTTTACGTGCAGAAAAAGTAGTGGTGCATGATGAAAAGTTTTTGATGCACACACTTGATTGGAAATTCACGAATGAAGTTTTCGATGTCATGATTGCTTCGTACCTTTTGAATGCAGGTTCACGTTCGTACGACATTGGCACAATTCTCAACGAAGAACTTGGAGTGAAGAATGCGGAACTTTCCGTTTCGTACACGAGCGAAAAAGATTACAAAAAACTTGCGGAGCTCGCACAGCATTTGCCTGCGCTTGAAAAAGTTCTTCGCAAAAAATTACAGGAGACAAAACAAGAGTATGTGTATGATCAGATCGAAATGCCACTCATTCCTGTGCTCTATAAAATGGAAGAAAAAGGCATTGAGGTTGATGTAAAAGCGCTCGGAGTCTTTTCAAAAGAGCTTGCAAAAAATATTACAAGTCTTGAGAAAAAGATTCGTGATATTGCCGGAGAAGACGTAAACGTCAATTCCCCATCGCAGCTTGCACATGTCCTCTTTGAAACTCTTGGTCTCTCAACAAAACAGATTAAGAAAACAAAAACAGGATTCTCAACAGCTGCGAGCGAACTTGAGAAGCTAATGGAAGAACATGAAATCGTGCCAATGATCTCGGAGTATCGCGAACTCGCAAAGTTGCAGTCTACGTACGTTGAGGCACTTCCACGACAAGTCGCAAAAGATGGTCGTATTCATACAACATACAATCAAACGATCGCAGCAACAGGTCGCCTTTCATCGATCGATCCAAACTTGCAAAACATTCCGATCCGCACAGAACTCGGTCGCGAAATTCGCAAAGCGTTTGTTGCGGCAAAAGATTGTGTGCTCGTGTCTGCCGACTATTCGCAGATCGAGCTTCGTCTTGTTGCGATCCTTGCAAAGGACAAACCGTTTATTGATGCATTTACGCATGGTGCGGATATTCACACACGCACCGCTTCCGAGATTCTGGAAGTTCCAGAGAGTGAAGTCACAAAAGATCAACGTCGTGCGGCAAAGGCGATCAATTTCGGCGTTCTCTATGGCATGGGTCCAAGATCCCTCGCGCGAGGAACTGGACTCAGCATGGCGGAAGCGAAAACGTTTATCGAGAAATACTTCACCATTCACAGTGCTGTACGTGAGTATCTCGATTCACTGAAACGAAAAGCACATGATGACGGATTTGTTCAAACATATTTTGGACGTCGTCGATACTTTCCTGAAATCGAATCCGGCATGCAAATGCTCATCGCGCAAGCGGAGCGCATGGCGCAGAACATGCCGATTCAAGGAACGCAGGCGGATATTGTGAAGATGGCAATGTTGTCTGTGGATGGTTGGCTCAAACAAAGTCAGCTTCGTGCACATATCTTGCTCCAAGTTCACGACGAACTTGTGCTCGAGGTTCATAAAGATGATGTTCCACTCGTCTGCAAAGGGTTGAAAGAGATGATGGAAGGAGTTGCAACATTCGAGATTCCACTTGAAGTGGAAGTAAAGAAGGGAGAGAATTGGGGGGAGATGGAGGTTATGTCATCCTGAGGGAGTTTGATGACCGAAGGGTCTCTTCGGAAAGTAAAACCATCGCACAATGCGGTGGTTTTTTTGTTGCTTGCGACACGCATCGATCAACGATACAATCCACTTACTTAACGGCGGGGAGATCCTTCGCCTTGCTCAGGATGACACAGAATATGTTGTTATTTGTCTACGGCGATGACTCGTTCCGCACACAGGAAAAAGTCTCGCAACTCAAATCTGCGTTTCGTGAGAAACATGATCCAACCGGTTTAAACACGGTTGTTTTTCCGTCTGCGGAAGGAAAGTTGGTTGCGGGAGATGTGATTCAAGCGGTGACGACCCTCCCCTTTTTATCTCCTCGACGCATGGTGATTATTCGTGATCTGATTGACTCCGTAAAAAAAGATGATCTTGCGCTTTGGGAATCAGGATTATCAAGAACACCAGATTCAACGATTGTGATTTTGTGGGAATCAAAAGCGGTCGATGCAATCGAAAAGAAACCGTTGTTTAAAACATTAAAAGAACATGCACAGATTCACTTGTACCCATTTCCTGCTCTCGCAGGTACATCGCTCACAACGTGGATTGCGGATCGTTGTAAGTCGAAAGGATCTGCAATCGAATCCGGTGCACTTCGTGCGCTCATTGAGCGTGTTGGTGCGGATCTGTGGCTCATGAGTCATGAGATCGATAAACTTGTTGCGTACGCAAACGGTGCCACGATCACAGAAACAATGGTCACACAACTTGTGCAAGCAAACTTTGAAGGAAAGATTTTTGATCTCGTCGATGCACTTTCGCGCAAAGACGTTCGTGCAACTGTTCGCATGCTTGAAGAAGAACGTTTCGCTGGTTCCGATGATTACTATTTGATGAGCATGTTCTCACGTCAGATCCGTCTGCTTCTCGGTGCGCGTTCTGTACTTGACGAGAATCCGCGAGCGGACAAGAACATCATCGCAACAGAATTAGACGTTCATCCATTTGTTGCGTCCAAACTCGTTACACAAGCAAAAAACTTTTCGCTCACACAACTTCTTGATGCGCACACTCAACTCTTTGAGTTTGATCGTGCGATGAAGAATGGCGGAATGAGCGCAGATTTGGCGGTGGATCTTGTCACATTACGATTAATCGCTTGACCATCAAGCGATTTTTTATTCACTACAAACATGTTCCCCACAATCCAACTTTATTTTTCTTTGCATTTTTTTGCTCCTCTCGAAATTCTTTTTGGTATTGGTATGGAATCTTATAGGTATATTCTTTTGCATATCCTTCCTGAATAAGGAGAAGATTGATATTTTCTTCATCAAGAAATACATAACGCAGCAGTCGATCGTATTTATCGCGATCATCTTGTGATGGATCTTTTTCTAGTCGCACTATTTTATGAGTGAGTAGTTCTTTTGTACGAGCAGAGGCTTCTGGTCCGTAACATTGAACAGGACGATTTGGAGCAACGGTTTCTGGAGTATTCATGCCGATAAATCGGATGGTTTCTGGTTTTTGATTCAGTGCAACAACAATGGTGTCCCCATCAACAACACGGATGACTTGTGATTCAGATGCTGTTTTTGCCTGTTTGGCATCAAGTGACTGGACGTTAGTTGATGAATAAAAAAACCATGAGAAAATAATACTGATAACAGCAACAAGAATTGAATGTATTTTCTTTTGTGTGAGAATCATATGTTGATCTATTTTATCGTATAAAAAAAGAACTCCCAAATGAATTTATCATTCAGGAGTTTTTTTATAAAGAAAGTTTCTCAAGAAAAATATGTATTGTCAACGGATAAAAATAAAAATGGATCAGAAGATCCATTTTTATTTATTTTGTTTTAAGCGCGTTCACTTTTTTTGTGAGACGTGATTTCAAACGTGCGGCTGTATTTTTTTTGATGACGTTTTTTGAAACGGCTTTATCAAATTTCTTGCTCACAAGTTTTGCAATTTCTGTCGCTTCTGCGAGATTTTTTGCGTCAACCAATTTGCGCAATTTTACGCGAAGAGATTTGATTTCTGCATTGATGACTTTGTTGTGCTGTGCACGTTTTTCATCTTTGCGCATCTGTTTTTTGGCGTTGTCTTTGTTTGGCATAGTGTAATAAATAATTTTCAGGACAAGATGGAAAGGCTATATCTTCCTTTGCATCTTTCACATTCCGTGAGAGCGATACGGATTGGTCGAAGTTTAAGCGAAAATCCCCTAATCGTCAAGCATTTGACTTCCTTGTTCGATTTCGATGGGCTCAAGGAGTTTTCCTGCCGCTCCTTGTGTAATACGAAAGACATCTTTATCAACTTTTTTAAGCTCACCGGTTGAGGCATTGAAGGCTCGAACGGTTGTTTCTAGGTTTTTTCCAAGCTTATTATGATAATCTTCATAGGCTTTCATGTGTTTTATGAGAGCCTCAGCTTGAAGTTGGATATCTTTGACGGAATCTTCGATTTGTAAGGCTTTCAGTCCAAGAATGACAGTTTGAAGATAGGCAAAGAATGATGTTGGAGCGACGATCATGACCCCTTTTTCAAAAGCGTATTCGATGAGATTTCGTGCATTTACCTTTACGGCTCCCACACTTGAATTGATCAGGTTATGATAAACACCTTCTGCTGGAATAAACATGAAGGCAAAATTTGTCGTTCCTTTGTCTGGACGGATGTATTTTGATGTCTCATCGATTCGTTTTTTAACATCAGATTTAAATTCTTTTTCCAATTGTTCACGTAAGGCTGCATCTTGTTCATTAGAAATTTTATTGTAATTCTCAAGAGAAAATTTGGAATCAATAGGAATCAACATCTCTTTAATGTGAATGACGGCATCCGGGATCAGTTTTTGGCCGGACGTTTCATCTATACCGAGATCATATTGCATTTCATATTGTCCCGGGGCGAGAACTTGCCCAAGAAGGGATTCAAGCCAATATTCCCCAAGGATTCCACGGTGTTTTGGATTTTTGAGAATGTTTTCCAAGCTTTGAAGTTGTGTGGAAAAGCCCAAAACTTGCTTGTTTGTTTCGTCGAGTTTGGTGAGCTTTTCTGTTACGTCTCGAATAATTCCCGAAGTATTTTGAAAGTTTTTCTGCAGAGTTGACGATGATTCTGTCAGGTTTTTCATCATGCGATCTGACATGAGATCTAATCGGTCTGCAACTTCGCGGCGTTGGTTGTTGGTGGTTTCCTGAAGTTCTTTGCGGAGCTCGGTAAGTGTTTGTTGAAAAGAGGATTGATCAAAGGTTCCGGCTGGTTTTTTTGTGAAAAGAAAGATGATAATTGCAAGAAGCAAAAGAAGAATGATAATTTCAACAGGTGACATAGGCTTTACGGTAAATGTTAAAGAAACGTATAATGATCGAGGTTCATTATAGCATGCGACTAAAATAGTATTGATTATTTTACGACGCATGTAACATGAACGGCAAGCCCTAAATATTTTGATAGCGTGTCTGTGCTGGGTGAGTGTGGTGCAAATGCGTACATTGAAGTACTCTCAAGTAACGCACGAAAATCACCCTGGTGGATTGCAAAATAGTTAAGGCTTGTCCTCGTAGCATAAATGGATAGTGCTGTAGCGTCCTAAGCTATAGATGGGGGTTCAATTCCCTCCGGGGACACCATTTACCTGAAAATAAGCGTTTAATATTTATATCAACGAAAAATTGCTGAAATGCAACTAATACATTTCAGCAATTTTTTATTTGTGGATTTTATGTGTTGTTTCGCTCAAAGTTTTACGTTTGTTTGTGTTTTTTCACGTGAAACATTTTTTTGTATGTGTGGGTGGTGTTTCTTGGCTGTAAAAATCATCATTTTAAATGAATCATTCATAATGATTGGTAATATTCTGTTTTAATCTATTTTCACACTAAAACGTTTTGTGATTATTCATGATCTTTATGCTTCAAAGCTTGTGATGCTGTTTAATGTTGATTTCAAGAGTTTTTTAGCGATATCTTATATATTTGATGAAATAAATAGTATTTATATTGTGTTTGATGTCAGTTGTAAATATTTATGAATTTTGAGCAGGATACGGCAAAAATATAATTCTATAAGGAAATGAACTATTAAACGTAGTGGAAGCAAGAAATCACTTCAATGAAGTATTGTGACAATGTAATTGTTCAGTCTCTTGAATGAGATATTTTTTAAATACCAGATCATGTCTGGTATTTGTGTTTCACATGAAACGTTTGCTGATAGCTGTATGAGTGCTTGAAGTTAAACATCCACACATTCTTTGAATGGGCAGAGAAATGGATTGTGTTTGAATGTAATAAATGAAGTTGGTAAAGACGGTGTCTCTATAAGGTTTACTTATGCACAATCTGTGCCCAACTAGATAAAATATAAGTAAATTATACACAGGTTGTCTACAATGGTGTAGACAAAAATAGTAAATTGTGGATAACTCCGGAAAAGAGCGTTTTTATGTTGTTTTCAGAATGAATTATCGAGAAAAAAAAGGAAAAGATCATTTATTTTATCTAAATTTAGCGTAAATATGGCTTGACGAAATTTGTTGTTCATGGTACACTGTGTGGGTAAAGGTAATGATATGAGCAAGCTTGTTGCCGCCTTTGTTCTTGTGGGGTTTTTTATATACACAAATCCCGTAACAGCAGAGATGACATCCACAAACTACCAGATCCGATGGGACTCCTTAACAGAGGGGGGTTCTGATACATCCAATTCGGAGACCTACGGAGTCCATGATTCTGTAGGTGGAAATGCCCTTGGTGGTTCTACGAGTGAAAGCTATCAAACAGATAGTGGATATAGAGCAGGTATCATTGATCAGGTCATTACATTCGACATTTTGCTTCAAAATAGCTCTGACTATCGATCAGTGGATGCGCGTATCGGAACGACCGTGTCTCTTTCAAACACAACAGGACTTTCTGTGGGGGCATATATCGCACTTATGCAAGATCATGGGGAAAATCAGGTTACAGCCGTTGGAAAGATTGTAAGTATTTCCTCAGGAGTTTCTTTGACGGTGGATTCCTGGTCAGACAATGGAACAACACCGACCATCGATGGCACAAATGATTTACTTTATCTTTTGAATGGGTCAGCGATTGAACTTGGATGGTTGAGGTCATCAGATGTGTCAACGGCCGTTATAGGATACGAGGTTACTGCCGATCTCGATAACGGTTATTCTGTTCAACTCATGACATCAGGCAGTCTTTCAAATGGAACACAGTCAATTACAAGTGTTGCAGACGGTTCGGTCACTGTTGGGTCAGAAGAATATGGGGCACGTTCCTCGGACACAAGTATTTCGACATCCACATTTGATACGCAAGACACGGCTCTTACGACATCATTTCAAGATATTGCAACAGAATCTTCAGCAAAATATGACAATAGACATTTTCTTACATTGAAAGCAGCTGTTACGTCAGCAGCAGGAAGCGGAACTTATTCGCAATCCATCACATTGATTGCATCCGGCAATTTCTAATATGAATGTTCGCACGATTCTTCCCTCTCTCATCCTCTTTGCTCTTCCGCATCTGGCATATGCGGCGGCTGTTTCGCCTGCGGTGATTGATCTGGAGGGTGGGCGTGGTGAAGAGGTGGAGGCAGCATTTACCGTCATCAATACACAAGCAACGGATCAAACATATTACCTCGACACCCTTTCATTTCAAGCAAAAGATGAAACGGGAGAGCCAAGATTTCTTACAGAAGAAACATCGAACGATCTTTCAACATGGGTTTCGTTTCCTCTAGATCAAATCAGTGTCCCTGCAAGATCTAAAGTGGATGTTCCCTTTTCCGTTCAAATACCGGTTGATGTTTCTTCTGGAAGTTATCAATCTGCAATCACGGTCTCGAGTGCTCCTGCAGAAGTGGTTGCAACAAACGGAGCCATTATAGAAGCAAAAACAGCAACACTTGTTTTCCTCCTTATAAAAGGAGAGACAACAAAAAAAGTTGCCTTGCTCGATTTTGTGTCAAAAGACAAGTCAATTCGATCAGATGTTCATACGTCCTTTACCTTTCGTCTGCAGAATCAGGGGAATGTATATGCTGTGCCGGAAGGACAAATCGTTTTAAAAGATCTGTTTGGTCGGAAACTTGGGGCGATTGATATCAATGAGACAAAACAACGTATTCTTCCTGCAACAACACGATCGTTTCAAGCGTCAGATCAAAAAGCGGTTGGATTTCTGGATGTCTTAAAGGATCAAATGAATCATTTCTCGATTGGTCCTGTAATAGCAACGCTTTCAATAAACTTTGGTGAAGGATTTGAGCCCATTCAAACAACTACATCGTTCTGGTATGTGCCACATCAGTTAATTCTCTCCGTTTTTCTCTTCGTTGGACTACTTACGGTCGGGTATCAAATCCTTTCAAAACATAAAAAAACGTAGTGTGTGCCAAAAACGCTTATCCATTATTTCGAACATTGTTTCAATCGCGGTCATTTTGACGGCGCTTGTGACGGCTGTTCGAGTGGATGCAGCAACCGTGACGAGTGCAAATGATTATGTTTCAACGCTTGTAGCGTCGGAACTCGCAAATCATGAGGTGCTCTTTACAACTCCATCAGGAATTTCAGAGGGTCAAACAGTGACGCTTACGTTTGGTTCCGGATTCACCACAACTTCTATTACAGAAGATGATGTAGATGTTGCGGATGATTCCACTGAACTTACAACAGCGGCAACTTGTGCGGGTTCTGAACAAGCTTCTGTTGCGATTGCTTCGAATATCATGACACTCACAATTTGTGCAGGTGATGGTGGTGCCATTGCAGCGACAAGTGCTGTGCGTGTTCGTATTGGAACGAATGCAACAAGTTCTGGAATAGGAATGAATCGCATGACAAATCCATCAAGCGCAAAAAATCATTTTGTGACGATTGGTGGAACATTTGGAGATGCAGGTTCGATTGCTTTACCTGTTCAATCAAGCTCAAGTGCTGTAAGTGTGACGGCAACGATTCCATCTGTGGGAATTTCTGCTCCAAGCGGAAATGGATGTACAGAAAACTGCAATTTTGTGAATCAACAAGATGCGACTCCGCCTGTAATAAGTGCGGTTGTTGTTTCTGGTATGACATTAAACGGAGCAACTATTTCTTGGACAACAGATGAAAATGCAAATTCGCGCGTAAATTATGGTTTGACGAATGAATTTGAATTGGGTTTTGTTCTTGATGCATCTCTTGTTAAAAGCCACACCGTTTCCCTTACGGGTTTGCAAGAAGGTAAGATGTACTATTTTCAAGTGAAGTCTGCGGATCAGTCGAATAACATTGCGACGTATTCGACGACCACTTTCAATACACTTGATCCAACAGCACCAGTTCTTTCCAATGTTGTTGTGACGAACATCACACAATCTTCTGCAACGATCAGCTGGAACACAAATGAGAACACGACAAGTGTTCTTGATTATGGGCTTACAGCAAGTTATGGAACGAATTTAATGAGTGCCGCGTTTACCCAAAATCACTCATTTCATCTTTCTGGATTACAAAGCGGAATGACATATCATTTCCGTGTGAAATCGCAAGATGCTTCTGCAAACATAACAACATCGACAAATCAATCGTTTGCAACGCTTGCAAATTTGGCACCAACAAACGTTGCAGCCCTCACGATTCTTCCAGGGGACAAAAAATTGACACTTGTATGGTCAAATCCAACCGATGTGGATTTTGCTGGTGTTCGTGTTTTGCGATGTGGTTCTGGATTTCCTAGTGGTCCGACAGATATTTCCTGTTCGGTTGTTTTAGATAACAGTTTCACTCAAACACTTGTTCAAACAGGTCTCACAAACGAGACAACATATTATTATGGCGTCTTTTCAAAAGATACTACTTTGCAATTCGCTTCTGGTGCTCTTGCTTCGGGCAAACCAAGCGCTCCAGAAATAGAGGTGCTAAGTACGTGTGGAGATTTGGTCTGTAGCGCAACAGAATCAAGCTCTTCATGTCCTGCCGATTGTTCAGTGCCTTCTCAAGGCCCTGTCTGCGGCGATGCTATTTGTGCAGGTTCCGAAACAACCACAACATGTTCGGTCGATTGTGCGGTCCAAACGCCATCGAAAACACAAACTTCTGAAACCATCGGGAGCACATGTGGAAATGGAGTGTGTAATGATTCGGAGTCAACGTTTACGTGTGCAGCTGATTGCAAGGTAACTGTACCAACAGAGTCAACAACTCCCGGGTCAGGAGTTGGAACACTTCGTTATACAGATGTGCAATTCTCTGTCGGAAACGGAGCTGTACAATTATCAAACACCAATGGTTACATAGATGTTTTGCCTCGCACACCATTGTCCGTGCGTGTGCCGGCAACAAATATTGGAATTGGTATCGATCACGTTCGTCTTGCGATTGGTGCCGAAACGTTCATTCTGCGTCCTGTAACACGGATGAGTGCTTCATCCTTATCGGCGTCTCTTATCGTCGCCGCGTCTACAGATGACGTATCCGTTCTTTTTTACGAAGCAGATGTCTTAACACCGAGCGCATTATCGCTCAATCCTGTGACGATTTTCGTAGAGTATGAAAATGGTCAAACGATCAACGCTTCTTCGTTTCTGCGTGTTGTCGCTCCGGGCGTCACGCATGAAATCATCGATGGAGAAGAAGCTGTCGTCGCGGGAACAACAGTAACGTTGTACCAAGTTGTCGGAACTTCTGGTTCTGTATGGGATGGGTCACCCTACAGTGCACAAAATCCAACAACAGCAACAACAAACGGATTGTTTGCGTGGTATGTTCCAAATGGGCTTTATCGTGTCCGTGCAGAACAGGCTTTGTATGATTCAGTCGACACACCTGTGCTCGATGTGAAAAACAACATCGTCAATCCACGCATCTTGATGACACCTCTTGTTCAAGTTGAGGAAACCCCTCTGCAAACGGCGACGGAAGCCGTGCTTGCAGCGGTCGTCAGTCAAGAAACGGTGAAACAAGTCACTATAGCAATTCAAAAAATTACAGAATCAAAACCAGTTCAAGCTGTTACCGAACAATTGGAAACAATCCGAGAAATCCCTGCTGTTCAGACAGCAGTAGACGCCTCGGTTCCAACACTGATCGTCTCTGCTGGAACAAGTGTGGTTGTGATGTCGATCGCGTTCGATTTTCTCCCGTTTGTTCAATATCTTTTTACAGCGCCTGTTCTCTTTTTAGGGCGAAGCAAACGAAAAGGATTCGGAGTGATTTATAACGCAATCAGTAAAGAGCCAATTGGCCTGGCTGTTGTGCGTCTTTATCAGGTAAAAGATGAGCAAGAGCGAATAGGTAAATTGGTAAAAAGTCGTGTGACAGACAAAGGTGGACGATTTTATTTCTTGGTTCAACCAGGAACGTATCGTTTGATGGTCACAAAAGCCGGGTTTCAGTTCCCGACTCAACATCTCACAGCCAAAAAAGAGGATGTTCAATTCACAGACTTGTACCACGGAGAATTGTTACGCGTGACAGAAGCCGATGCGGTTATTACCCCTAATATTCCGATCGATCCTTCCGTGACAGCGAAATACCAAGAGCCTAAGAATATCAAATGGCATGCGCGTTTACGCGTGATTCAGCACTCAATCGCCTTTTCCGGCGTCTTACTTTCCTTTGTTTTTGCCATTATCCGACCGAACGTGCTTGCGGCCGCGATGGTGCTTCTCCAAATTGGAATCTATTTATTTGTGCAACGACTCGCAAAACCTCGCAAACCAAAATCTTGGGGGATTGTTTATGACAAGAAGACCGGACGCCCCGTTTCAAACGTGGTTGCTCGTATCTTCGAGCCTAAATATAACAAGCTTCTTGAAACACAAGTTACCGACAGCAAAGGACGATACTCCTTCCTTCTCGGGCCGGCTGAGTACTATGCCGTGTTTGAAAAGGAAGGGTATCGATCCACTCAAGTGAGTCCAATCGATTTCTCAAAAGATAAAGAGGCAAAAGATTTCTCCATGGATATTCGTTTGTTAACCAAAGAGACATAATTAAACGGAGGTATGTTTACGCAATGGCGAAAACAATTTGTTTCAACACTCCTTGTCGTCACTTTTTTTGTGGCGATGATTAGTGTTGCACAAGCGGCAATCGCACCTCCGAATATTTTGAGTTATCAAGGGCGATTATTAAACTCAAATGGTGTTCCGGTGACAAGTTCAACGGCTTCCATTAAGTTTAAATTATACGATTCCGCATCTGGCGGAACGTGTTTGTGGTCAAACTCGAGTTCAACCTGTGCGACGGAAACCGCTCATACAGTGACATTGAGTTCGGGTTTGTTCAGTGAAAATTTAGGTGATACGGCTGCAAGTTATGCAGCCATCCCAAGTACGGTTTTTGCAGACAATGCAGCTGTATATCTTGGAATTACAATTGGTTCTGATTCAGAAATGTCGCCACGCAAACGCATGACAGCTGCACCTTATGCGTTGAATGCACAAACATTAGATGGTTTGGATTCTACAAGTTTTATGCAAACGGGGGTTGCTATTTCTGGAGCATCACCATTTGTTTTTGAAGGTGCGATCGATGACGCATTTGAAACAACGTTTGCCATTACAAATCCAACAGCAGGAAATACAATCACGTTTAAAAATGGTTCTGGAACAGTTGCTTTTTTATCAGACATTACAAATATATCAGCGGATTCGTTGAATTTTACAGATTTTGCGGATGCATTAACGCTTGATGCTGCTACGACAATTTCAGGAAACATACTTTCATTAAATGAAAACTCAAATTTTGCTGTAAACATTAATACGGGTACATCAAGTGGAGCTCTAACGTTAGGTGGAGGGTCAGGAACTGTTGCCATTAATTCTTCTGATTGGGATATTGATGCAACAGGGGTGATGACAGGTATAGGCAACACAACAATTGATGGAAAAATTTCCGTGAACCCAGCTCTTATCAGTTTACCGGTTCAAGATGGATCAACATCTACTCAATGGGGGGCTCTTTTTGGTGAATCTGCATCTACAGTTACATATACGGGCGGACAAGCTTCAGAATCCTTGTTCATGTTTAACGGTTTTGCTCAGCCAACACTTGAGTCATCGGTGACAACAGCATTTACAAATGCGGCAACGATGTATATTGCAAACGCACCAGTCGCAGGAACAAATACGACCATTTTAAATCCGTATGCCCTTGTTGTCGCGGCAGGGAATACAAAACTCGGAGGTGATTTGGCATTAAATGGTGGAAACATGACCACCTCTTCTTCAACATTTAATTTGATCGATAGCGTTACAACATTAAGCATTGGAGCTTCGGCAACAGAAATAGATATCGCAAATAATAACGGACTCGGACACACAATTAAGATTGGAGGAAATACAGACACAAACTTGATCCGAATCGGTTCCTCTGCGGAAGATGGGGGAAACACAGCTGCAGACACAATTAGAATTGCAACAGGATCAGGAGGGGCAGACACAATCCAAATTGGTAACAGTAATGCTTCTACCCTCTTGTCTCTTACAGGAGGTGATGATTGGTCCATCACTTCTGCCGGAGTTCTTACGGTTGCATCCTGTTCTGGTTGTTCCGGGGGTGGATTTGTAGATGGAAATGTTACATCTCCTTCGATTGCTTTTTCAGCAGACGCAAGCGCAGATACAGGGTTTTACCGTATTGGTGAAAACAATATTGGTGTTGCAACAAATGGAGTAAAAGTTGTTGATATCGGAGCAACAACAATTGATCTTGGTGCAACCACCGCAACAACTCTTCATCTTGGTGCGGGTGGTGCAATCGCACGCGCAATTAATATTGGTACAGGAACAGGTGCTGACACGATCACTATTGGAGGCGGAACAACAGGCGCAGACACAATCCATATTGGAAATAACCTCACCAACCTCTCCTCGATCGTCATTGGTGGAACGGGATTTACGACAAATTCTATTGCAATTGGAGCAGACCTTTGGAAAATTTCTGCAGATGGCGTAGCATCTTTTGATTCAATTGCTTCAACATCAACCAGTGCGACGGTTTCACTTTTTACAACCCTTGCTGCAGGGGGTGTCTTAGATTTTGCTGATGCAACTCCAACATTGAATATTCAAAAAGGAGCTGGGTCACATACATTAAATATTGGTGGTACAGGAGCCGATACAATTTCCATCGCAACAAACAACACAACTTCTGATACTGTATTCATTGGAAATACGGCCTTAGTAACAAATGTCTCTTTGACGGGAGGAAGTGCGGGTGGAGTTTTTATTAATGATTTTGCTGGAACAACAAAAACATATATTGGTGGAAATGGGGGATTTGACGGAACAGATACTGTGCAAATCTCAACAGACGCAACATCTGCAGACACCTTAACATTCGGAAATGCAAACACAGGAACAACACTTGCGTTAACAGGAGGTAATGATTGGAGTATTACAACCGCAGGCGCGTTATCTATTGGAGTTGGGGGAAAATTTACAGTCGCTGCAACAGGAATTGCCGCCGCTAATTTAAATGCAACCGCAACAACAAACGGTTTGTGTCACAGTGGGGCAAACGTTGATGCGGCAACAGATACAACACGCGATCTTGTTGCTTGTAGCGGTGCGCCGGGTGACTATGCGGAGTGGCATGAAACGGACGGAACTGTTCAAAGCGGTGACATTGTTGCGGTAACAGGCGGAACATTTACATATAGCGCATCAGAGAGCGATGCATTTACAGGAGAAATTTTGCCAGAAAAAACACAAAAGACCCTTCCTATTTTGACCGCAGCAACATCAAACCAAAGCGAAGATGTTCTTGGAGTTGTTTCCACATCTCCAAACCAAACCATCGGATCGGATGTGCGCGATCAAGGTGCACACCCACAACCAATTGCTCTTGTTGGGCGTGTTCCTGTGAATGTGACAAATGAAAATGGTTCGATTCAAGTTGGTGATTACATTACAACATCTTCTGTTCCTGGAAAAGGAATGAAAGCAACGCTTGCCGGGCGTGTTATCGGTATTGCTCTTACAGGAATGAGTGGTGCAAGCGGACAGGTCACTGTGCAGGTAACAAACTCTTGGTATTTTGGAGCCCTCATTGGAAATGACGGAACATCCACATTACTTACAGATACGGTTGTTGTTGCTCCTCTCCAAAATGCTTCAGCCTCCACACAAACATTTGATTCCTATGGCCTCGCTCTTCGCGGATCGGCTTGGGATGGAAATCAAGCACAAGCTGTTTCCATGATGTTTAAAAATAAAGTAACAGACGGAACAAATTATCGACTGTCTGTTCGTAACACAACAGACAGTGAGGTTGCCTACATCACAAATACAGGAACCATGCAGGTTGCAGGAGATATGGTTGTTGGTGGAAAGATTTATCCATCAAACTTGGGTGGAATTCAAACAGACAAATATATCTATTATGACGGTTCTACAGGACCAGGCGGAGACTTCATGCGAACAAACGCAAGTGGATGGTCAACGGGATCTTATGACTTTGCCGAAATGTTCCCATCAAGCGATTCGCTTGTTCCGGGTGATGTGGTTGTATTCTCATCGACAAACATTCACGTAAAACGATCAACAAAGAAAGACGAGAAATCGATCGCGGGTATCGTTTCCACACGTCCAGGATTCCTTGCAGGTGAAAATACGCCAGGATCTTATCCTATCGCTCTTGCGGGTCGTGTGCCAACAAACGTAAACAATGAAAATGGTTCCATTGCTGTTGGTGATCCGCTTACAACATCTAGCGCATCTGGTGTTGCCATGAAGGCAACGGAGCCAGGCCCAATCGTTGGGTATGCTCTTGAACCATTCGATGGAACAAATGGATCCATTACCGTTTTTGTCAGTGCAGGATATTGGGGAGGGGACGCAACAAGTTCTACACCTGGTGCGGATAATCGAGCGTCGCTGTTTGGATCTTCGCATAGCGAATCGATGACCATGCTCTCCATGAGTGGAAATATCAACATGAACGGAAATGAGATTTCAAATATTGGACGCATGGCCGGCCTCTCAAATTCATGGAGTATTGAAGTGGATGGAACAATCAAAACAGAAGCATTGTTGAAGACGGTGATTGTCGGACAAAATAATCAAAAAGTTGAGACGATCGCCACAACATCACCAGAAGCTATCATTACACTTTCTGGGTCATCTACCTTAAAGGACGGAATGGTGGAAGTTCGATTCGTAGATGTGAACAAAGATTTTGGAAACGTGATTTCAGCTATTGCTCCGATTCGTGTGGTTGCAACACCAAATGGTCCAGTCTCTTTGTATGTCTCTGAAAAAGATCAAAATCACTTTGTCGTAAAGAGTTTTGGCGGAAATGCATCGGATGTTGAGTTCGATTGGGTGGTTACAGGATACAGAAAAGGATTTGAACCAAAAGAGACAACAAATGCACAAGCATCTGTTGCTGCAGAGTCTTTCTCTGAGTCGAATTTGATCCAGAGCTCTGAGCAAGAAACAACAAGCGTTGTTTCCGAAACAAATACGGTAGAACTTTCAGATGTTTCAGCATCCTCGCCGAGTGCGAGCACAACAACTGTCGATCCTTCCGTGATAAACGTCGATGCACTCGCGCCGACGCTTTCACCTTGAAGTGTCGTGTTCTTTCTGTGTCCACAATTTCATAACAAAAAATACACGCTCCCCACGCGTGTGTTTTTTGTTCTGTATCGCTCGTGTTAAAATGTGTCCATTATGAATCGTACACTTTCTCTTTCCCTTCAGCTTTTGCAGTCAGCTCGATGGGTGTTTCTTTCGTTCATTTTTTTATTTCCACTTTTTTTCCTTCCATTTACCTTGGGGCCGCTTGAAATCAATAAACAAACATTGTTGCTACTTTCTGTTTGTGCGTCTCTCGTTTTGCTTATTGGGGCGTTTTTATTAAAAAAAGAGGTTCGTCTCAGATTCGGATGGGTGCATGTGTTCCCGCTTTTGATGGTCGGAGTGTTTATTGCGTCTGCTTTTTTTTCGCTCGCGCCATATACATCTTGGGTTGGAACAAATGGTTCGGAATACATGAGTGTTCTTACTTGGATCGGTCTCGCTCTCTTGTTTTATCTCTGTACATTGTTTGCCTCTGAACTTTCTTTATCTCGTTTGCCTTGGGTGGTACTTACGTTCAGTGCAAGTTTGGTTGGTCTTTTTGGTGTCTTGTCTTTGTTTGGAGTTTCAATCCTTCCATTTTTCCCTGCGCTTGCTGTGTCTGCGTTTAATACAATTGGAACCGTTAATACATTTGCTGTTTTTCTTATCTGTGTGAGTTTGCTTGCGTGTACACGACTCATGACAGATTCGATTTCTGTAAAAAAAAGTTGGAAACGCGTTGCTCTGATGACGGGAATCGGGCTTGTTTTTTTAGAAATGTTTATCGTTTTGCTTTTATTGGATTATGCACTGCTTTGGATGTTGCTTTTATTCGGGTGTGCATCTATTTTTACATTTGTTTTGTTCCGATCCCGAACCTTTCCATCTCTAAAAACGCTTTTTATCCCCGTTATCTTCACAGTTTTGAGCCTTCTTTTTTGGCTCTTCTTACCAAGTCCGTTTCAAACGAAGCTTCCTCTCGAAGTTTCGCCTTCATTCAAAACAAGTTTATTTATTTCAGACTCAGTTTTACGTAATCGACCCATGTTTGGATCAGGTCCTGGAACCTATGCCATGGATTACACCAAATATCATCCGCTCTCCATCAATGAAACAGATTTTTGGAATACACGCTTTGATCGTGCGTCCTCGTTTGTCTTAACGCTTGCACCAACGGTAGGGTATTTTGGTATCGGTGTGTATCTTTTTTTCATTCTTTTTCTGTTTTACGAATCTGTATCAAACCTTATAAGACAAAAACAAGAAGAAGAATGGATTGATGTGTTTCATGTGTTTATACCTTGGCTTGCGATTGTGCTTGCCTCGTTTTTGTTTGCCTTTAATATAACCCTTGTTATCACGCTCATACTTTTGTCTGGGTTGCTTGCGTCAAAATTGATTCAAAAAGAGTCCCATCTTACATTTTCTCATAATAAGTTCATTGCTCTTTTGTCTGCTGGTTGTTTTATTGCCTTACTTTTTTCTTTGTTCATCGGTATCTTTTTGACAACAGGTCGATACGCTGCTGAAACTGCTTATGCAAAAGCGGTTCGTGCAGATCGTTCGCATACAGAGACAAAAACCATTGTGACAGAGCTTGATCGTGCCGCAACGCTCAATCAATGGAATGATGATTATGTACGGAATTTGTCCGCGGCTCTTTTGCTGCGCGTTCAAGATGAATTAAAAACTGTTTCGCCTAATAGTCCGCTTTCAGATGTCTCAAAACAGTATTTGCGAGCACTTATGGCTGCATCAATAAATGCCTCTGCACGCGCAACAGAATTATCCCCGAATAATGTATCTAACTGGCTTGCCCGCGGAGAAGTTTATAGATCCTTATCTGGACTTGTTGATAAAGCAGCAAATTTTTCTCTTGATGCCTATACACACGCAATCGATCTAGAGCCCACAAATCCAAGTCATTGGATGGAACGCGGAAAAACACACATGACGCTTGCAGATCTTTCGCAGCCCCTTATGGTGTCTTCGGATGTTCATGTTATGGCTCAGGCAAAGAAAGATTGGGAGACGGCGCTTGGTGAAGCAAAAAAAGATTTTACAAAAGCAACAGAATTAAAATCCAATTTTGCTCCAGCTCATTATCAACTTGCTCTTGTGTATGAACGCGAAGGAAATCTTGATCTTGCAATTTCAAAATTAGAAAGTGTTCAGAAATATAACGATACAGACATTGGAGTCGGATTCATGCTCGGTACGCTGTATACCAAGCGTGGGAGCACGGGGGATTTTGAACGGGCCAAACAAACATTTTTGCATGTGATCGCTCTTGCTCCTTCTTATAGTGACGCGCATTGGTTTCTTGCTTCTATTTATGAAAAATTCGGAGATAAAACACGTGCTATCGCAGAAATTGAAACTGTGTTGAAATTAAATCCGGATAATCAGATCATTAAAACACGTTTAGAAAAACTAAAAAGACCATAATGTTCTATCCACACCCGCACCTTGTGTCTGCGGGTGTTTTTGTTTAGCATATTTTTTGTAAAATGTGCACGGCTCTTTTATGCTCCGAAACCTCGCGCACACGCCGATCATCCATAAATGCCTAGTCCTCGCATATTGAGGACGCGAGCGCACAAAAGCTACCATTAAAGGTAAGCCAGGTTGGCAGATGGAGGTCCCAATGCGGAAGCATGAATTGTCGGAAGCGTTTTACCAGTTTGGAATCGGTGGTTGCCGTGCTCCGGAAGTCCCAAGTCCGTTTTCTTTGCCTTCGCGTGAAACCCTTTGGGATAAAACGCCGCACAAGAATCCGGTACGTAAGACCAAGGTGCCAGTCTATCCCTATGCCTACTGAGTGCATCCTCACGATTCTTTGAAAGAAGGGTCGTTTTTTATTGCATAATCGGTTGACAGCTCTGTGACTTGGCGAGGGGTGTGTGTTGTGTTATCCTCTGACCTTGTTCTTTTTATTGGAGGAATCTTGGAATCACATAAACACATGCTTCGCAATTTACGACTCCTTTTCTGGGGTCGTGCATTTTTGGAGACAAAAGCACTCGCAGCCATCATGATTTTGTTTTTTCAATCACGTGGCCTCAAAATGGATGAGATCTTTTATCTCACGATCGCTTGGTCTCTGACAGCACTCGTGTGTGAAGTGCCGAGTGGATATTTGGCAGATGTTATTGGACGCAAAAAAACTATCTTAATAGGCACAATTCTTTTTTTTGCGTCTCAAGTGCATCGTGTGTATGCAACAAGCTATTGGGAATTTGCATTTCAATTTGTGCTCATGTCCGCTGCGTTTTCTTTTTTCTCGGGCACAGAAGAAGCTTTGTTGTATGAGAGTCTAAAAGCGACCGGACGTGAAGATGAAATGCTTGCTCAAAACGGTCGTCTCAGTTCCGCGCGTCAAATCTTCAAAATGTTTACGCCGCTCATTGGATCAGTTATTGCGATTGATCTGACAGATGTGCAGTACAGCATTTTACTTTGGGTAGATGTTGTTACGGCTCTTGTTGCGTTTGGAATTTTCTTGTTCCTTGTTGAGCCCCCACATGTGAGACATGTTTTGGAAGAAGAAGTTGGAATTTTTGCTGAAAGCTTAAAAACCTTAAAAGCCAATCCATGGATGATGCGTGTGAGTCTCAATAAGATTCTGGTATTTTCAGGGGCATTCTTTACCTGGCGTGTGTACCAGCCAATCTTATCGGAGCATGGCATCACAGCCATTTGGCTCGGTGTGTTTTACTTCCTTTCAAGTGCGTTTGGGTTTCTTGGAACATGGTTTTTAGGAGCGATCGAAAAACGGTTTGGTCTTGTGTTCTTCATGACGTGGACGATTATTATTTCGCTTGCCATGTACCTCATTGGGATTTTTACTTCGACTCCCATCCTCCTGTTCATTGCGTTTCTTGTCATTATCACCATTTCGATTCTTCGCGAACCAGCGTTTTCTCATTTGGTGAATGGATACGTTCAATCAAAGAGTCGTGCCACCACACTTTCGAACCTTAATATGTTCAGAAGTGTTGTCGATATTCCTCTCATCTTTCTTGCCGCCATCATTTCGATGATGGATCTACGTTATCCGCTCGTATTTGGATTCGTTCTTTGTCTTGTTGCTCTCCTTGTGTTTCCGGTTCGGGAACAGAAAAACTAGAATCAGCATCGTAATTCATTGCGATGTTTTTTTGTTTTAGTTTTTAAAAAATACAAGTGAACGGGCGTATTTGTATTTGAAGGTGGTATTGTGTTAGGATTTTGGTGTGTTCTTTGGAGGTGAGAGGAATGGAATATCATCAAAAAATGCGTAGAAATCTTAGGTTGTTATTTTGGGGGCGCGCATTTTTAGAAACAAAAGCTCTTTTAGCAATCATTGTACTTTTTTACATTCACCGAGGTGTTTCACTTGAACAAGTGTTTTATCTTAATATTGTTTGGTCTATTACATCATTGATAACGGAAATTCCTTCTGG
The DNA here is from genome assembly GCA_964402425.1 of uncultured Gammaproteobacteria bacterium. GTDB lineage: Bacteria > Patescibacteriota > Patescibacteriia > UBA9934 > GWF2-40-263 > XYB2-FULL-45-11. The sequence continues at coordinate 67,114 of CAYOCD010000005.1, forward strand.
GTATCTTGCAGATCGTCTCGGTTTGAAGCGTATGATGCTTCTTGGCTCTGTGCTTTTTTTTATCTCTGTTTTTGGTAGATATTTTGTCACAGGGTTTTGGGAATTCGTTTGGGTTTTTGTTGTTATGGCTAGTGCTTTTTCATGTTTTTCTGGAACAGAAGAAGCGTTGTTGTATGAATCTCTAAAAGAGAATGGACAACAGCAATACATGACAAAATTCAACGGCCGATTATTCTCGGCTCGCTCCTTATTTCGAATTGCTGTTCCAACTATTGGTGCGTATATTGCGAAAGATTTGTTTGAGTGGCAGTTTTTGCTTGTGAATTCAATCGATGCAATAGCGGCCATTGTTGCATTTGCGATTTTTCTTTTTCTGACTGAACCATACTCTAAAAAGAGTGTTGCAAAAAGGGAAATTGGAATTTTCAAACAAAGCCTTGAAACAATAAAAGAACACCCTTGGATGTTGCGAGTTGTCCTTAATAAGTTTTTGGTTTTTTATGCACTGTTTTTCACAGCGCGTGTACACCAACCACTTTTTATTGAAAATGGAATTTCTACGATTTGGATTGGCTGGTTCTTTCTTTTTGTAAGTTTTTTTTCCTATATAGGAACAAGGCATCTTGGCTTCCTTGTGGAAAAATTTGGAAGTCGCCGATTCTTGTTTTGGACAGCTGTTGCGATCATTGTGTTTCTCGTGATTAGTATCACATCAGCAACTCCCTGGATTGTCTTTGTTGGGCTGCTTCTTGTGGAAGTTTTTTCTACAATTCGTGATCCTGCCTTTTCAGATCTGATAAATCATTGTGTAGAATCAGGAAGTCGCGCGACTACTCTTTCAAACCTGAATTTGATTAAGGGTTTGCTCGATATCCCCATTCTTCTTTTGGCAGGTTATGTTTCATCTATGGGCACTCATTACCCGCTTATGATCGGAATTTTGACGTGTCTTCTTGCTCTTGTCGTGTTTCCCATTAAAAAAACTGATGAGTCTTCATGCCACACAAAATGATTGTGCGGTTTTTTTATTGAGTAATCTCTTTCGCAAGCTTTGCCGCTTGTTTTGATTTCGCAAAAAAGTATCCAACGATTACGAATGTGACGGCTGGTGAAAACCAGCTTGGGACATGAATACCGAAACTATCGACGATCATGACTCCACCCAAGACAAGAATGGAATACATGGCTCCGTTTTTGAGGAAGATGTATTTTTTGATGCGATCAATGTTTCCGATGGTGAATTGTCTGACCACAATCGCTCCGAGACCATTTCCGAGAAGAATAAGTGGAACGGAAAGGGTAAACGCAAACGCTCCAAGGACTCCGTCGATAGAGAACGTAGCATCAATCACCTCAAGGAACATGATCTTTGAAAGATCAGACATGCCGGAAGATCCGTTTGTGCCACCCTTTCCAGACATGAGCATCTCTTCCGCTCTTTCCGCATTTTGTTTGAATCCGTGCGTGATGAAAAAAGCGGTTGAACCAATAACAGCACCGAATGCCATAATTGGATTGATCTTCATCATGTACCAAACTAAGACCGCAAGGAAAATAGAGACAACCGAGTAAAACCAGATGCCGTTTCTAAGGAAAAACTTTTCATGTGGAAGACCAAAGTGTTTATCTTCCAAAAAGAGCCAGTGGAAAAAGAGAAAAATCAGGAATGTTCCACCACCCGCAAGGAGGATAGGGGCAGATTTTTCTACCGCCTCAATGACATGCGGATCGCCACTAAATGTGGCAGTGAACGCTTCAATGGGTCCGAGTCCTGGGGTGGCAAACCAAACAATAATCCAGGGAAGTAGTCCGCGAACCATGACGACCGCAAAGATGATTCCCCAGAACAAAAACCACTTTTTGGCTTTTTCGCTCATGGTGTGAAGAACTTCCGCATTAATGATGGCGTTATCTATTGATGAAATGGTCTCAAAGAGACAAAGACCCGCGACGATGAGGATAATAGAAAAAAAATCCATAAGGTATTTTGTGGTGGAATATTGCTATTTCTGTTTAGTGTGAATAGTTTAGCACAAAGCTGAATTTTAGTTCCGGTGATATACTGTTTTTGATTAATTATTCTCTCTATGCAAGAAAAACCTTCTTTTGTTGAAATGTCACCCATTGCAGATAAAAAGCGTCTTCAGTCAGATCTTGATAAAGCACTTGTTCAGTATTCAGAGGTGCGTCGAAGCGAAGGTTCGAAACCTGCACAAGAAAAATTTCTGACCCTTTTTCGTCAGTTTGCAGAAACAGACGTTAGTTTTGGTGCTGGCTACTTAACAAAAACCACAAAAAAAGAATACGGATATAGATTTTTGGGAAACACAGAAGCAATCATGATTGGGATCGTGGCTGAATTTGATCCGAATCAAGCTATGCAAATATTCCTTGCGGAATTTTGTACAAAAGAACAACAAATAAAATACCCATCACAATTACGTTCATCATGGGCAGCCTCAATTATTACGCCTGAAAACGCTGAAGCGATTTTTACAAATCTTGAATCCCATACCCCAAATGCTGCGTTAGCAGAGATGTACACACATGAAGATTTTAAACGCATGTTAGTAGATAAAGCTATTCTTTCCGCAGCAGAACAAAAAAACGTGGATCGAGTTTTGGAATTAACACCAGATAATTCATATAAAACATATAACGACAACATTTCAAAGCTTATTTCTGAAACCATGCTTGAACGTTTGGGTAAAGAAGGACATGAAACAGATCCAAAAAAACAGGAACAGCTTGTTTTGAATGCGCTTACCGCGCGTGTGACACACATAAATTCGAAGGAGGATGTTTGTTTCGCATTAGATACAAAAATACAAGAAATTTTAGATGGAATGTCAGAGGAGGCTATTTGGAAAATGGCAGAAAAATCTAAAGATGCTCTTAAACATACCCTAGAAGAAGAAGTTCTCTTGCGTATTGCACAAAAAAATCCAGAAGCTGTTTTTGAAGATAAGTATAAAGAGGTAAGAGAAAGAAGGGGAATGAAAACGCTTCTTTATGGAGTGATAACAGATAAATCGATTTTAGAACGACTTGGTGAAGCACCAGGCTCATACTCTGGTGGAAACTGGGAGTCAATAGTATTTGGAATGACAGCTGAAAGGCATTTTGATGTTGCGTCTTCTGCGGCTGCCGTGCTCGCCCCAAACTTAGACATGGTCGTGTATCATCGAGATAAAAAAAATGAGAATGTGCGTGATGCTTTGAACCGTTCTTTGTATTTTGCACAAAAACAGCATGAGCGACATCCAGAAGATGGTGGAGCTTCGCTTGAGCGTGCAATCCCACTCCTCAATAACTGTGAATTCACAATGGCAAATCAAAAAATTCTGAAACAGTTTATTGAGGAGTACCCAGATAAATCAATTCAATTGCTGAAAACAATGGATAAGGTGACCATACACAGATTTATCTTACAGCATTTTCCGGAGGAGTCTCTTGCTGTGGCTGTAGGCGAGTTTTTTGCAGAAGATCCAAAGAAAACACTGAATATCCTAAGAGGACTTTTTGCAGATGAAGATCATCTTTCTGTCTTTGGAAGACATCTTCATGAATATCCTCCAGCCTTTGTAGATAGCTATTTTGAGCAACAATGGGCTTTGTATGATCAAAAAATCAGTAAGTCAAATTACGGATTTGGAAATACTTTTTATGGATTTTCGATCCTGTCAGATATTTCATTGTTGTGGAAAGGTGTAACGAAAGAATCGCCTCAATTTGACGTCTTGCATACACAGCTGGAAAAGAAATTTGGATCTGAACAAGCTGTCTTGATTGAACGAATCATTGCTTCGCCAAAACTTGAAGATGTGAGAAAGAATTTAGCATTTGAGTATGCGAGTGCGGCTATTTCAGAATTGATTAACAAATCGACAAAAGCAGATGAATCCGTAGAAGACGATTTGGACGCTTTGTCTGAAGCAGCGATTGCATTTGGTCAAGCAAAAAAAACAATAAATCCAGACCATATGCCATCCCATTATTGGGATGGCATGAGCAGAACAATTTCAAACTCTATTTCTGGAGATACAAAAGATATTCAATATCTTACAACGGTATTTTCAGATTCTCGATTAAAAGAAATCAACAACAGATGGAGTCAAGAAGTTGCAACACATGTACTGACTGCTGTCACAAAAGAATTATTAACATTTGATGAGTGTGAAGCATTTTTGAATGATATTCGATTATTGCGTTTTAACGCATGTGTTAAGCCAGAAATTGCGAACGCAGTGATTTGTCATTGTTTACCACGTTTTAGACTTCCGGAAACAGCTGCCCTACTTGAAACAGTGTCTTCCCCTTCTTTTGCAAAAATTATTGAGGTTTTTCCTTGGTTTCAAAATCGAATTGAATTACTTATTCAGAGTGCTCAACAAGGGAAGCTGGAAAAGCTTGTTGAACTTGCTACAAAGGAAACTGATCCGGAAATATGGCTTTGTGAGATTGCAACACATTCCTCCAGAGAGGAAGAACAAAAAGAAGTCGTTGCAGAGTTTCCAAAACTCGATGTGACAAAGTTAATTCATGGTTTAAAAACAACACAAGCAAATTGGAAATTCATTTCCAGACTTCCGCCAGAACATATTGATCTTTTCCGTGACCAACTCATGGAAGCTGCTTCACGTCCATCTCAATCACAAAAAGAGAATTTTGCTAATAATGTTGTTGTGCGGTCATTGCAAAAGATCACAGGTTCAAAAGAACAATTCATTGCTGGGTTACCTCATGTTAAATTTTTAGAAGAGAGATTAGGGGATTTATTGTGGAATACTCCTTCAAAGGAAGCACGGTTGATGTATGAAAAGAGTACAGAGGCTGTGGTTCTTGCTCAAGAAGAAATCGGAAACAAATATTTGAGAGATAACTTACAGAATGTATTTTTTAAAAATCCGTTTTTTTTCGCACCTAAATTCTTGGAGGCCATTCCGAAAGACGCTCTGGCATCACTTCCAGCTTTGGCTTATTGTTTTGTGAATGGAAAACACAAGACGCTGGAAGACGTTTCCTCTGAATCAGGGTATACAAAAACAGACCTCATAGAAGAATTTCCTGAATTGCAGCGTTTTGTGACGGTCTTTTTTTCAGGCCAGGTGTTTAAAAAACGAACAGATCTTGATCGGTTTAATTATTTTTTAGTAGAAGCATTAGAAACAGAAAAATGGGCAAGTGATCAGGAAAAAAAGAATAAGCAAATGGTTGCCTTTGGTTTTTTGAAAAATGGCATGCGGCTTATGGAAGCTGTGCCAGAAGCAAAAAAACAATTTTTTGGCATGACACAACAGATCCGGAATTTGGGATTTTTGGATAAAAGTGAGTTTGGTGTAGCTCTGTTGCAAACACAAGAGAGCACAGATTTGGCTGTTCAGTTTATTACGGACGAATTTACATCGTTAGAAACGACTTGGAGAGATGATCTTGCTCAGAAAATCAAATTGCTCAAACTTGAATTAAACAACATTGATGCCGCTTCAGTAGATACAGAAAAACAAGCACGTAAAATTCAGCAAAAAATTTCTCAAGCAGAACAAAAACTTGCTGCAGGGTTTCAAGAGCCCGCACGAATTTCAATAGAAACACAAAAACGCATTCAGGCCTTCCTGGAACGTGTCGCAGAAGACTTGGATAAAAGATTGATGGAATCTTTTGAAAAATTGAGTGGTTTATCTCTAACGCAAGAAGAAATCGGGAGACTGTTTGAGAAATACAAAAATCCAAGTGACCTTTCCATGTATTTGGGAAAGCTTAAATTAGCAGAAGATCCAAAACAAAGAGCTTTGTTCACCAAGCATTTGGAAAGTGTTTCTAATGGAGCGTTTCCAGAGGTTCGTTATACGGGTGAGCGTAAGCATTTAGATGTTGTGTTTAAAGATCATCCTGAGCAAGAGGTCAAATGGAAAGAGCTCATTTCCTTTCAAACGATTCATACAGCAGAATCAGAATCTGGGCGCTCCGCGAGAGCTCGTATAGAGGGGTTTGTAAAAGAAGCGATTGCCCATGAACACATTGATGGAAATTTAGCAGACGCTCTAAATGAATTTTTCCTTGCACCTGTTAGTGAGAGAAAAGATGTGGCAGACAGACTCTCAAATAAAATAAATACGTTAAATGATCTTGGAAACGAACCAGACAAATTGAAAGATTTGGAAGTTGCTTACAAGATCATGCAAATTTTGAACATGACATCTGGTGAATTGAAACAAGATTTGCGTACGAATACGTTCTTTAAAGAAATGAAAGATGGATTTTCTGAAGATCATCCTTTTGTCGGAGATCTTGCGGCTATGGAAGGAATTGTGGAATCATTACGTACTGCCGATAAAGGAAAAGGAACAAATGAATTTGTTACAGTGGAAGAAACAGAAGATCCGGATCTTCTTTTGCGCCTTGGAACAGATGTTGCTGGTTCGTGTCAGAATATTAATGGAACCCCAGCGTATAATCGCAACCTCGTCTCTTATATCATGGATGGAAAAATCAAAACGTTGATTGTGCGTGACAATCATAAAACAATTTTAGGACGCGCATTACTTCGCGTGTTATATGATGAGAAGGCAAAAAAACCTGTGTTACAGTTAGAGCGTTCTTATCATCGCGATGGAACATCTGTGGATGCGAACACAGCATTATTGATTCAAATTGCAACACAACGAGCAGAGCAAATGGGTTATGATCTTGTTGGAACTCGGGAATATCAAGGAACAGGGAAGCCTCCATTTGAACACGAACTTGTTTCTTACGGTGGTCCGGGATCAACAGAATATGTCGATTCTGGTCAGGGTCAAAAAGCAAAGGGAGAATATACGATTAATCCAAATACGCTTGTGATGTTGAAACAATCGTCTAAATAAAAAAGACCCGTAATTGGGTCAATGAGAATACCGTCGTCGAACCTTGTAGTCATCATATTTTTCTCCGATTGTGAAGTAGATCCACACACCAAGGAGAAAGATGATCGGAATGATGAAAAGGAGCAGAATAAATGCAGGGACAAAAAGGATTTGCGCAATATAGATCATCCACACCGATTGGAGTTTGATGGCAAGCGCCGCCATGCCGATCGAATAGAGAAGACCACAAGTGGTGCGTATCGTTTTATTGTTTACAAGCTTTCGGGAAACTCGTATCCACTTAAGGGTGGTCAGTTCAGATGTTTTATTCTCGCCGGAATTCCAGTCGAGGTGAATAATAGATTTTCCCCTTACGAAATAGAACAAGACGCCGCAACCACACACAGCAATCCAGGCTGGTTTTGTGAAGTCATCGAACAAGAGAATGAGCGGGGTGTAAAACACGATGGTGTGCCATGCGGTAACACATCCGATGGCATACATCAGGAAAGTGGTTGTAAAAAGAAGGGGATGTTGTTTACGCCATTCTTCGCGCTCCGTTTCGTTTGCGGAGTACTTCAGTACTCGATGATACGGATACCACATTGTTGCTGCGAGAATGGCGAGGGTAATAAGGGCCGGAAGAGATGCGTTGAGCTTTTCCATGGAGACCTCCTATGCCCAGACGGTAGGGTAAATAAGGTGTTTTGTCAAGTATAGAGACTCACAAATGCGTGTGTAGACAAGAAGATGATATTACGATCAAAATATTTTTTTGAAAAAAAGTCAGGGGTTTACCCTGACTTTTCAATATCACGTATTATTTCTGGAAGATATTTTTTGATAAAACTTGCCGCGAATGCATCTGCGTATTTTTCTTTAGGTATGGATCGATAAGCTGCATCTTGTGCATTGATGACTTCTTGTGTTGTTTTCAAATTCAAGCTGTTCAATCTTGCGTTTGTAACAGGACGGGTTTTTAAGAATTCAACAAGCGATTCTTTCGAAAGCTTTTCTATGAGCTCTGCTGTGCTTGTGTTTGGAATTGGAAGCTTTGATCTTTGTTGTACATAATCAGTGTGCCAAACATCGGCCATTTGATCTGTAGTGAGCGACTTTGATGCTTCCGCATTCTGATAATGTGTCACGAAATCATGGGCGTGGCCATACTCATGCAAAAAAACAAACGTGTTGAAAACCTCACTTGTTAAGTGCTCTGGTGCGATCCCGATTAATTTTGCGGCAATCTCGACGGAAACTGGTCTTTTTGTTTTTGCCAGCTCTAATTGTAATTCTCCGCCCATATCTATGTTGATTCCGTGTGTTTCTTCTGAATCCGGAACCATGTGTGAACCACGAATGTCCTGTTCATAGTTTTTTGGATCTAAAAAGAGAACAGACAAATCAATATCCTCAAGTTCAGGATAGATGGCAATAACACGTTCGCGCAGATTCTCAATCCATTTTTCATGTGAATGTTCCTCTTCCGTGTCTGCATCGAATTTTGGTTTCGCTTTTGTTTCAGCTCCGTGCGGATGAAAAAGATATTCTCGTGACATATGGCAGTATCATAACGTA
>CAYOCD010000006.1:0-56417 GCA_964402425.1 uncultured Gammaproteobacteria bacterium
TTTGGACGTTTTTCTGCACAGGATGAGCCGATGCAGTTGCCGAGCGAGGTGATGATTGGAGGATTTGGCGTAGAATTTAAAGATCCTGCTTTAATAGACCAGTTCGCTGTTGAACGATCATCCCAAAACCACAAATCACCTTGTTTAACACCTGATCCTGTATATTTTTTATTCTCATCTTTGTAATCAAGCAATTCGTATACCTGAGCAAAGATCAAACTCAAACGCTTTTTTGCATCTGATTGATTAAAATCGCTTGAAATCGATAATGCTCCAAAGTTCTGGTTTTTATCGATACAGACAAAGCCATCATCAAGACTGATTTTATTCTTGCTTGCCTCTGGATTTTTGACACACTTTTTTGTTAAACAATCTTCATCATTTGTACAGTCTTTATTCGGACCAGCTGTACAAGAACCGGTTCCTTTACACTCACCGCCAGTCTTTATACAAAGTTTAGTTTTTGCATCATCTCCACAAGTTGCATTGCAATCAATATCACTTGCACAAGTACCCCCTGCTCTTGGTCCTGTGTTACATTTTCCAGATGTTTTTCCAGATTCAACGACACACTTCCATTTTCCAACACACTGTGTGCTCTGAAAACTACAAATTCCTTTTTTATAAAAAGGGTTACAGTCTTGCGCCGCAGTATTTGGATCACAATAACTACCTATTCCATCTGCTTTTTGAACGACAAGAGACACCTTAGAAAACGCACGTGCTTCCGTTGGGCTACTCAAGACATCAGGCTCAGCACAAACACCATCCGTCTTTGCCATAACATTGCCGCACATCAAAATACTTTTTGGTACGCCAATCTGATCTATTTCATCTTTGACTTGACCGAAAATCTTTGGTTCGGCAACCACGCTATAGCCAGCAAAATCATCGTGGAAGCCTGTTGTTGTTTTGAATTTGGATGCTTGCCAAACACGATCTGTCCAAGCGGCATTCAAATTTCCCTCCACTCCACCTTGAGCAACCTGTACAACATTTTTACACGCAGCGAACTCATTGAAACTAAACTTTAAATAACGATATCCGCTCGAATCAGACCCACCAACATCACCACTACTTGAGATTTGATTCGGTTCTTTTCCAAGATGTGTAGACACATCAAAGACACCTTTTACCGAACAGTCCTGGTAATATTTTCTGGCCGTGTCCCAATCACCACTCTTTGTGAAGTAATAAATATCCACTGAATTCTGATTGGTAAACATTGAAGTCAGAGAATCAAATGTCTTGATTTTTTTATCCTTTACCATCTTTGGAGTCAAACATTCTTCACCGGCTTTACCATCTGTATCCGTTGTCTTCTTTGAACCTTTGGGAACACAGAAATAAGGATAATCATTATCGTAATTATCGTACGTGAAACCCTGCTCGTCATCATTTGAACAGAGAGGAACATCACTTGATCCTTTGGTTGCATTATCGCCACATGGCTCAGCAACCGCAAAATAATTTTCAGGACAATAAATGTTTGAAGCGGCTTTGTCAGTGTCTTTAAAATAAGACTGACCCGAAGCATCGCTACATCCCCCGCCTGTTTCTGCACAAGCAAAACCGGAAGAAGTCGGTAAATCCCAAGCCACTCCAGGCTGCGCACAATAGTAGGTGTTTGATGCAATCTGATATCCAGCACTCATATCCTTCCCATACAAATCTGTTGCGCCGGATAATTGATCAACCGGAAGCCATGTGAGACACGCTTGATCTTTTGCTTCCGTACTTCCATTCAGTTGGATGGAGGTGTCCTTTTCAAGACAATACCCCTGCCAACCAAACATGGTGTTTGTGGTAGACAGCTGTTGGCATAAACCCGTAACAGCCTGTGTTGTTGGTGGTTTACTCATGTCGTCTGTTCCATCTGCTTTTTTCGCATAAATAGCTCCCACGGAACATTCTTCATCTGTATTACAGACTTTTCCTTCTTTTAGCCCACCTGTACAAATTCCTGATGGCACTTTTTGATTTTCAAGTCCCGAAAGGTTTGTTGGATAATAACGAGATTCAACTCCTTTTCCATAAACTGCTTTTGTATAACTACAGAGACATTCGTCATTTGCTACACAATTATTTCCTTCTTTATCACAAATTGGTGTACAAACTTTTGAAGCGTCATAACCAGAAACAAACTGTGCGGGAGTAGAAATAGATGATGATAATTCAATAATTGATTTACCGTTAACTATTTTTGACATGGACCCACTTGTTTTCATGATTCCTACAGACGAAGCGACAATCTCTTTTGGTTTTGGAAATACTTTCCACATCGCCACTACTTTTTGTGGAAACGGTGAATCGAATTCTGGGTATCCTCGGCAGGATTGAATGTTGTCTGATTTGTCTTTTTGGAGTGGTTCCGCGAATCCGTTTCCATCAATATCGCGAATATCCGTGAGACATCGGTTTTGGTAACACGTACCCGCAGCCGTTGTTGTGGCTGTGACACATTTTTGTCCTGTAGCACAAGGGTTTTCACCATTAGCACCACATGCCCATGCAAGATCCGGCTTATTGAGCAAGCGATCAACACAAACTCCCTGAACAGGATCGCATATTTTTGCTGCCGCTTGCGTATCACAATCATTATCTACAAAACACTTCACATCACTCACTTGTTGACAGTATCCGAACACACAAGTGTCATCGGTTCCGCAATTTTTATTTGAGGAACAAGCCGTCTTTGTGTTTTTACAGAATCCAACTGTACAAGCTGAAGCATCCGCACCGGAACATGGACCTGCATTATTAACTAATCGATAATCTGAAGGGGCATCTACACAATCACCCTCTGTTTGGAGACATCCCAAATTTGTTTCACAAGACTTTGCCGTGTTCTTCTCACACCATTTCTTTGGATTCAAATTGAATTGATTGAATCGTTCAACCGGTAATTGGTGAGGAATTTGATAACCGGAATAATCTGTTCCCGCCCAGCTTACATCACGTGAAGAGTAATACTGTTCTGTCATGACAACCGGATTACGTTCAGACCATGATGCGCATTGTGCTTGATCTCCCTGAGAGCCGGATTGTGTGCACAAATTTACAGAATCACAAATCTGAATGTATTTGTTTGAACCCGCATCCCATGTAGTGCGAGAACTATTACACGCAAGCCACGCCGCACACGTACGATCACGATTTACTTTCAAGACGGTGTTGGAATCGTCTTGCAAAGACAAGGATGGATCAACTTCACGACAAGTTCCCTGAATTCCTTTTTGTAATTTTGAATCAAGAACAGGACAGTCAGAATTAAACAAGCAAGACCGTTCGTTCCAATAAATCGAATTTGTTGGTTTCATTGCAGAAGGTGTAAGTAATACATCTCCCTTGAGTGACAATTTGTAATAACAACGACGTGCACACAAATTAACCGTCAAATCATTTGCGGGGTGCGGCACACCCTGAATATTCTGATCTGCTTCATTCAATTTCTTTGCCGTTTCTGGCGAGATCGCAAACGATCCCCCACCCTGCGTACAGCTAATTGGATCTACCAAACTATTTTCCGGTTTGTTAAGTAACAAGTCTGCGTGCATAGAAAGCACATAGCTTGCACTTGAGTTGTACTTGCGTTGTGAAATGGTGGTGTTGTCAAACAAGGCACACCCTGCTTTTTGTCCAACTTTTCCTTCACATTTTTGTGTAAGGGTCACGGAATTTTCAAGGAGCTTATCATTGTTGATGATGTAATAAGATTTCCCCTTTCCGTGATTCTCTGGACTTGTGTCTGTGGCATCAATGAGTTCCGTACAACGATTTGCACTTGTCTCACACGCACCAATCCAACCATCATAAGCAGCATCACCATTTTTCCAAATTTGTGATTCATCCCCCGAGATCAAGTAAGCACTATCTGTATTTGGATCAAATTTATTGTTTGCATTCTTATCCTCCCAGTAACACGGCTCAGACTTTCCAGAACGGAACCAACCATTAAACGATTTGCTTCCGATTGATACAGAGGTTTTGTATTCACACGTCTTATCAAACGGATTCTTAAAGTAGAAGTTTCCGTCTTTTGCGGAGGAGAACTCATCACAGAACAATGATTGATTCTCACACAAAATATTTTTGTAATCGTCTGGTGTATCAAGAACGTATCTTGATTCAAATTTTGTCACCGTCTTTAAATCTTGCGCAAATGTTGGAACACCAACCTCGCGGCATCCTTTAAACGCTGCGTTGCATTGTGCGCTTCCATTATCCACAAGGAATATGGATTGATCTTGTGGAGTCACAACCGTTTCTGGACCGTACACAATCGCGAATTTTGTTCCGGTGTCGTTTGGAAGAGGATCTGCGAACACTTGTTTTGCAGAGAACACACAGTAATTTTGTCCAGCGCTGATGGTGCAGTACGTCACTCCATTTACAACACATGGCTTATTTGTTGTTGATGGCACGCCTTTTGGCAGTGTTCCACTACCAACGTTCACACAACGTGCATTTGCCACTTGTGCATAAGCGGATTCTGAATTGTATGTGTTGTAAAACGCAGAACAACCGATCGCTTTTTCGGAACAAACGCGTGTAAATTGATAATAACTTTCCTCTTTTCCTTTTCTATCCGTATACGCTTTACATCCCAAATAATACTGCGGAGAAACAGCTCCGTTTGGAGACTGATCACAAACAGCCGGAGTCACCCACGAATCTTTAATGCGTGTAATATTTTCCGCGGTCTGTGTAAGGGTGATGTTATCGACAAAGAATTCTTTTTTGTCTTTTGTTATAAAGAATAATTTTGCGTCTTTGTCGAACGTTGCAAAACTGTTTGTATCCATTGGACCCACGTCATACACACTCCATGTGTTTGTGAGATCCATATTTTCCACAAAGAAATGTTTGGTTCCATTTGTATCAACGAACCCTGCAGACAATTGTCCTGTTCCTTTTGCCCAGAATTGCATGGTGTAGATCTTTCCTTTTACCAAATTTGTTGACAATGCCGCAGGAATAGTTTGAATTCCAGCATTATCACTCGATGCAATTACACGCAAAGAATGTCCACCTGAAGAAACAGACTCGTTACTTGGTTGTGCGATTGCAGAAGCGGTTGTCCCAAATGAACCGATAGTTCCGCCTTCAAAGACTTCATTCAAAATCGTGGTTGCGTTGCGTCCTGCTCCACCTGTATATTCACGACATCCGTTTTCTGCCGCAGAACAAACTTTTGATTCTTTTTGCAATCCAAAGTATCGGCAGAATCCTTGTGTTGTCCAGAATCCACCAGACGCAGAACAATCAGCCAATGTAGATGTATTTTTTCTGTACGCAACACAGGCAGAATCAACCGTCACAGTTTTGGAGAAGAGACGATAGTGAATATCTCCCGCGTTATCAAAGAATTCGCGACAATCTGGATTTGTAAAAATGTCTGTGTGTGCATCACAAGATGCGTCGACCGCAGGAGGGTTGATTTCTACACACTTTACAGAACTCTCACTTTCAAGACTTGGTTTGGTACATGGTGCTGCATTGACATCCGATTGCAACAATTGCCAGGTTTTCAATTGAAAACCTGAATTATCAGATCCTTCCCATGTGAAATACGTTGCAGATATTTTGTTTGGAGAACCATCCGCCATTTGAGGTGTCAAACAAGCGCGCAAGTTCGTGTAATACTCTTGCGATTCCCCGCCGCTTGTTCCGAGTTTTGTGAATCCATCACATCCAATCGCTTTTGCAGAACAAACCCCCGCTTTATCTGCAATAAAGTGTACAGGGAATTTTGCAGATTCGTATTTGGTTCCTTCTTGTCTGTACGAATCATAACCTACACAGGTATTCGGACAGGCATCGAGCGCGGAAGCAATTGCAGAAACGGAAGGGCCGGATTCTTTTGGTGCGTATAAATTACATCCAATATCAAGCGCGGAACAAACCGGCGCATAATTAGCACATTCTGCCGGATCCGATTCAAGCCCCTTACAACCAAGATAGCTAGGCGCAACTTTTATGAAAGATTTTGTAGGTGATGCTGTGTTGTAGCCATCCTGAAAGGAAGATGCAGCTTCACCCGTTTCTAATTGAATACCGTCGTACTGTACTTTTGGTGCACTTGAATTCAAATCATATAAACCAACCTCCACTTGCGCAGCTGTTGCCGGCAATGTGAACGTACAAGTGAATCGCTTCCATTCATTTGCTGTTGAAAGTGTTTTTTCGATCTTGTAATGATTGCCTCCGACAGGAAGACAATCTCCCCCAAATGAAAGCCCACTAAACGAGATATTTACTCCGGTTACTGTTTCTGGGTACAGAGCTACATCAATCTTTTGATTTGCATCCGTTGCTTTTGCGTAAAGACTAAACGTATAAAAACTTCCGGAACTTGCTTGAACCGTTTGATAATAATACCCATTATTTGTTTTTGCACTCTTAGCGCCATCAACCGTATCGCCATCAACTGTAAATGATGTTGCGTTTACGTTTGTATTACGCCATCCGTCTGGAGTGCCATTTTTATCTTCATCCTTTTCAAAACTTCCATTTTGAACAAGGTTAAGTGTGAGTCCGCTATTTTTTACGTTCAACTCCGTACATCCAGATTGAGCAGCGTCACATTGTTTTACGCTATGTGTTGTATATAAACGATCTTGATAAGAATAGCTCGGAGCATTCGATCCGTTGTAACGGAGCGTATCTGATGTTGCAACCACGTCATACGTCGGTGCGCCTGTAAACCACTGAAATACTCCTGCGGAGTCTGCCACTTTTTGTGTTTTATTCCAAAGACAACCCGCATTTTGCTTTGTACAATTTGCGTTGTCCACCGTGTTCAACAAATAGGATGCCGTTTTTCCGCTTTTTGTGTTTGAGAATGTTAAACAGGTCGCATACTGTGCAGGGCATTCATCGCCTTTTACGCGCCAAATATTTTTTTCTTGAACACAATACCCAAATCCTTCGACACACTTTCCAGAGCTATCTTCCCCAATACATGTTGGGGCGTCTGCACAAACACTCTGACGTCCAGTCGCCTGTGCACTCACACGAATTTCTCCGTTTACAGATGCTCTACATTGCGATTCCGGAGCTTTCAACACCCAGTTTGGGTCAATAAGGTGACACCACGGATGACTCGCATCAAGTTGTCCTTGTGCATTACAGTCATTAAATCCAGCAACAATCTCTTTGAGAGATTTAGGGTTGTTCAATGAGTTTTTCTCTGCAGCTAATTCCCAACCGATAGAGATAATGCGAGCTTTGCGCAACTTCACCAAGTTTCCATAACAAAAACCATAGGTATAACAAAGACGATCTTGGTTTGCAGATTGATCTTTTGGAGAAATAAGTGGCCAATCTCCGTTTAAGACTTTTTGATCAATCGCCTCTTGCACGGTAAGAGCCCCAGTACTTCCTCCACGACTAATTGCTGACACAACACTCACGTCAATAACACAAGAATTGAGTCCGCGATTCCCCGTTCCGTCTGGTGGACACTGAGCAAATTCTCCCAAAAGATCAAATTGAGGATTTGCAACCGGTGTTGCGGTAAAAATTCCTCCAAGATCTGCTTTGGTTGCGTCTTTATTATTTCCACCCACCAATTCTGTATTAAATGGATCTGCATTCTCTGGCTGCGGAGAAAACAATCCCTTATAAACACGATTAAACAACTGTGATGTAAGGGTATTTGTAAATGTTGAAACAGACATGTTCAAAAGTCCGTACCAAACATCTGGGTTTGCAAGGATATCCCCCGGTTTAATTTTATTTTCATCTCCTTTTGCGGCTTTCAATTGATCATCAAACTGCTTTGCCACAATAGCAGCAGGTGTTTTTGTTTGCCCTGTAATTAAATCTTTTACGTTTGTAAATCCCCCAATTGAAATAGATCCGATTTGCTCTGCAACCCCCAACTCTGCTTTCTTTTGTGCCGCCTCATTTGTGAGTTGCAAAAACCCAATGGAAGCACCCAATTCATTATTTCCAGGCTTTAACCCTTCCGCAAGTTTATTAAATAAAAATGTATCACGCGCATCTTTATCATTACTGAGCAGGGCGGATGCATCTGAAACAACCTGACCCCACTGAGTACTGATAGAATTGAAATCACACTTTGGTTGTTGAATCGTATAATTTTGTTTAATACTCAACTGAAGATTCAAACGAATCACTGGATTTGGAGGAACACACAAATCCAAACCAAAGGACTCTTTAGTAATATCACTCAAATTTCCGAATGCTTCTCCCGCAATATCAACAAGAATTCCCTGTCTGGTTCCGTCTGGGTTCTTTTGATAAAACATGGAACTCTCCCCCGGACCTCCGTTTGCAATGTATACTGCCGCTTCATAGGCAATACGATTACTAGCGAAAGAAACAAAATCAATGAGCGCTTTCACGGCGACCATTTTAAGAGATGGTGTAATGATTTTGTCCCAAAGCGTTTTATTTGCTTCCGCTACAGCTTCTGGTGGACAGGTACTTGGAACTGCACCACTTTTTAAACAAGCTGCTCTTGCTAAATTTGCCGCAAGTTCTGTCCCGGCACTTGGATCCGCAGCCAAAACAGGTGTTGGTGCTGACAACATGAGTCCACTTGAAATGACTCCGATCAAAAAAACAAAAACGAGCCCCCTACTAATCCATTGTCTTTTTTTCTTGAAAGAATTCATCATACAATTCTATTGCTTTGGAGTTTCAACGGTTTTGGTTCCCTGAACGGCTGCGCCGCCCGTTGTAAGTGAATCAAATTGCCCTTCAGCGGACGCCTGGCTAACCGCAGCCTCAAATAATTTTTGCAAATCTTCGTCACTAATTTTATCAACCTCTTCTTTTGCCATTCCTGATTGAATCAATGCAGAACGAATTTCTTGTGCCGTTGCCGCTTTAAAAAACTTCTGGACATCTTCTGCACTTCCAAATTTAAGTTGGCCGGACTCTAAAATCCCCTCATTTCCCGGAACAGACCCGAGAATTCCTTGAGGAGTCGATTCGATTGTATTTGCAATCTCTCCAGACGCATTACAATTTTTGCCTTGAGGACAGTTTGGATCTGTTCCTGCAAAAACTTCTGTTTTATCTTCCGTACTGTCTGAATCAGAATCTTTCAAATAAGGACTTGTCTTATAGACATACAGCTCGTCGTAATCCGAAAGTCCATCACTGTCTGTATCTATCTTTTTTTGTTCTTCTGCTTCTTTTGAATCTTTTGCGTAAGGATTTACAACGTCTTCGCCCGTATAATACTTGGCGAACTGTTGTTGAATTGGGCGATACAACTGAGAACCAAACGATCTAAATCCAAAAATAATTCCACCAAACCCCAAAAAAACCAAAAGAGCAAAAGCAATTTTCTGCTCCGCTTGTAAAACCGAACGGGGACGATTTTGAATTCTCCGTGTCGCCATAATTTGTACCGTTATTATAGCAGGAGAATTGTGTGTGGGGTAGCAACGAATTGGGGACAAACATACCAACAAAAAAACAGGAAGTGGACTCCTGTTTTATGTGTGAATCAGTTGGTCGAGTTTTACCCAATCTTCCAGTGTAAGGTTTTCTGCACGCACCCTCGGATCGTGTCCGATCGAAGTAAACAACGATTTTATCTCTTCTGTGGTTGTTTCAGGTTTTACATTACGAAGATACGGCAAAAGATTGTGATGCAACTGTTTACGACGTGAGATAAATCCCACTTTTGCAAGTGTAATCACACGTTCCGCAAACGGATGCGGAGATGGTTTCAGATCAAATTGAACCACAGCCGAATCCACTTTCGGGATTGGTCTGAACGATCCAGCTTTCACATTCACCACACGCGTACAATCTGCGTAGAGCTGACACACAACAGACAACAAACTCATCTGAGGTGGTTTTGCAAGAATTCGATCCGCCACCTCCCTCTGCACCATGAGAATCATCCGAGATGGACGAGGAGATTGCGTGAGAAATTTTTCAATGATCGGTGATGTGATGTTATACGGGATGTTTGCGATTAATTTATAATTGCGATCTTCGACCGGTAATTTCTCGATACGTAAAATATCACCCTCTATAAGCTCGATCTTGTCGCCAAAATGTTTTACGAGCGGCTCAATCAGATCATGATCAAGCTCAACTGCAATAACATGAGCTTTTGATCCAACAAGTGCTTGTGTGAGCAATCCTGTCCCAGGACCAATTTCAAGAACACGCTCCCCTTTCTTCAGATCTGCTGCAACCAAAATCTTATCAACCACAGATTGGTCGATAAGAAAATTCTGACCGTACGATTTTTTTGCGCGAGGAAGCATAATGTGTCAGTTCAACCGACGAGTCATCGAGGAATGGAAAAACCCATGTTTAACACGAGATCTTTCGACCTCGCTTCGCTCCACTCAAGATGACACAAAAATAATTTACTTCTGTTTTTTCTTAAACCACTCAACCGTCTTTGCAAGCCCTTCCTCAAATTGAGTCTTTGGTTCCCAATCGAGCATCTTGCCCGCTTTGCGGGCATCTAGGACAGAACGCATAACTTCACCCGCAGCTGGTTTGGCATGTTGTTCTGGGAGTTTATACTCTGTTAGTTTTGCGAGTTTTTTAAAAAGCGTATTTACATCTGTTTCACGACCCGTTCCAATATTAAACTCGCCAACCACATTTTTCTGTGCCGCAAGCAGGTTTGCACGCACAATATCACCAACGTATACAAAATCGCGTGTTTGTTTTCCAGTTCCGTTAATCAAAACAGGTTTTCCGGCAAGCATGAGAGTTGTAAAAATCGAAACAACACCCGCTTCTCCTTTTGCGTTCTGTCGCGGACCAAAAACGTTTGCGTATCGGAGTGCAACGTAAGGCATGCCATGAAGTTTGTGTGCGAACGAAAGATACATTTCCGATGTGCGTTTTGAAATTCCGTATGGAGAAATTGGCTCTGCGGGAATTGTCTCCGCATACGGCATTTTTGCCGTGTCCGGATACATCACTCCCCCGCTCGATGAGAACACAATCTTTTTTACACCAATTTCCTTTGCAACACTCAAGATGGTGAGCAAACCCATAATGTTTGTCTTTGCATCTTCAAGAGGATTCTCAACAGACTTGCGCACATTGATCTGTGCTGCCAAGTGAAAAATCACCTCTGGTTTTACTTTTTTAAGATAATCGATAAACGCCGGCGCATTCACGGAAAGTTTTGTGAAACTCGCATTCGGATTCACATTCGACTTTTGTCCGCTCGACAAATCATCCACAACATAAACCTTCACACGCTTCGCAACGAGTGCGTCGACAAGATGAGAACCAATGAAACCGGCGCCGCCGGTAACAAGAGCTGTTTTGAATTTCATATATGCATTTGTCATTGCGAGGAGTTCGACGACGAAGCAATCCTTGCGTTTATAGTGTATCCGATAAATCAATCCACTCTGGATTATCTGCAATAATTAAATCAATCTTCTTTTTACGAGATCCACCCTTTAATTGTTTCTCGCGTGCGATAGCATCTCGCACATCCTCACAGGGCTCGACATATACAAGCTTGCTAATATTATACTTTTTCGTAAATCCTTCCACTAATTTTTCTTTATGTTCAAACGCGCGTCTTGCGATGTCGTTTGTGACTCCGATATACAGAACTTCATTATTCCAATTTGTCATGATGTAAACGTAGTACATTTTCATAAACGCAAAGATTGCTTCGTCGTCGATGACTCCTCCTCGCAATGACATAAGCCTTACTCTCTATTTTCCTTCGCGAATCGATCTGACTTTCCGAGCTCCATGCGAAGATACGCTTCCATAAATGGTTCGAGTGCGCCTTCCAAAACTCCTTCTGCGTCTGTCGTTTCTTCATCGGTGCGATGATCTTTTACGAGTTTGTACGGGTGAAGCACATACGAACGAATTTGGTTTCCCCATTCGGCGGATTGATAATCGCCACGCAAATCTGATTTCTGCTTCTTTTGTTCTTCCACTTTCAACTGATGCAACTTTGCTTTCAAAATCTTCATGGCTGTTTCTTTGTTTTGCAATTGTGAGCGCTCGTTCTGACACGCGACCGCAATCTTTGTTGGCAAGTGAACAATGCGAACAGCCGAGTACGTTGTGTTCACACTCTGTCCACCTTTTCCGCCAGAAAGATACGTATCGATGCGCAAATCTTTTGGATCGAGTTCAATATCTTCAATTTCATCCAATTCTGGAATCACTTCAACAAGAGCGAATGTTGTGTGACGCATCTTTTCTGCATCAAACGGCGAAATGCGAACAAGGCGATGAACACCGGCTTCGGATTTCAAATATCCATAGGCGTATCTTCCGGTCACACGAACCATAATACTTTTAATTCCAACGTCTTCCGCGCGCGATTCGTCTAAGATCGTCATTTCAAACCCTTTTTGTTCAACAAATCTGGAATACATTCTGAGCAGCATCTGCGCCCAATCTTGTGCTTCCGTTCCTCCGCTTCCTGCGTGAATGGCAAGAATCGCCGTTGTGTCGTCGTGTTCCCCGGAGAAGAGCGTAGCAAATTCCATTTTCAAGAATCGATGCTCGAGTCCTTCAAGTTTTGACGCAATCTCATCATGCATCGAGGTATCATTATTCTCATCCCCAAACGTTGCGAGCTCAAGAAGTTCATCGATCTCCGCAATGAATAACTCCCACACAGAGAGTTCACTGCGGAGATCCGCTGCGTGCTTGCTCACCTTCTGTGCGTTTTGTGTGTCATTCCAAAAATCGGATGCGGACATTTGTACCTCAAGACTTGCCACCGTTGTCTTTACGGTATCGAGGTCAAAGTAACCCCCACGTCCGTACGGCACGATCGCGGAGGGCTTGGATGTTATGGATGAGTTCGTGCATATGGACGAGCAATAAATGCTATAAAGGCGATAAAGGCTTTAAATGCCGAAGACTGCAAGGATCATAGCAAAAAAAACACAAAATCAAAAGACGAGCTTACAAAAACTCGTCTTTCTATTTCGGCCCTTATGGCATTTATCGCCTTTATAGCCTTCCTGTTCTCTAATACATTCCACCCATTCCGCCACCTTGTGGTGCGGCTGGTTCGTCCTTCTTTGGAATCTCTGTTACGGCCGCTTCTGTTGTGATGATCATGATCGCAATCGATGATGCATTTTGCAGAGCGGATCGCGTTACCTTTGCCGGATCAATCACACCAATAACAACAAGATCTTCATAAACATCCGTCGCAGCGTTATAACCAAACGATCCGGTTTGCGCTTTGACTTTTTCAACGACCACAGATCCATCCGCGCCTGCATTTGTAGCAATCATGCGAAGCGGTTCTTCCAGCGCTCTTCGAAGGATGTCGAGTCCGATGCGTTCGTCACCGATGACATTTACTTCATCGAGACACTTGATTGATCGAATAAGAGCAACTCCACCTCCAGGAACAATCCCCTCTTCAATGGCCGCTTTTGTTGCAGCCACAGCATCGACAATGCGATCTTTCTTTTCTTTCATTTCGGTTTCTGTTGCCGCACCAACTTTGATGATCGCAACGCCACCTGAAAGTTTTGCGATACGCTCTTGGAACTTTTCTTTTTCAAAGTCAGCTGTCGCCTGACCGAGCTGTGTACGAATCTCACTTACGCGTTCAGCGATCGCTTCTTTATCACCGCGACCATCAACAATCGTTGTGAGATCTTTGTTTGAAACAAATTTGCGCGCTTGTCCAAGGTCAGTGAGTTCCATGGTTTCGAGTTTCAGTCCCACTTCTTCCGTAATCAATTTTCCGCCCGTAAGAATCGCAATATCTTGCAACATCGCTTTACGACGATCTCCGAATCCTGGAGCTTTCACGGCAAGCGTGCTGAAAATTCCACGAAGTTTGTTCACCACGAGTGTTGTGAGTGCTTCTCCATCGACATCTTCCGCAATAATTACCAATTCTTTCTTTCCGGTCGCAGCCACTTTTTCAAGAATCGGCAAAATTTCTTGGACGGATGAAATCTTTTTGTCCGTGATCAAAATATACGCATCTTGATATTCCGCTTCCATGCGTTCTTGAGACGTAATCATGTAAGGCGCAATGTATCCGCGATCAAATTGCATTCCTGCAACAAAGTCCACTTCAACACCAAACGATTGTCCTTCTTCAACCGTAATCACCCCGTTCTCACCAACTTCTGTCATGGCTTTTGCAATCATCGCCCCAATTTCCGCATCGTTTGCAGAAATACTCGCGACTTTCTCAATCTCACCACCCTTGATCGGGGTTGCGATCTTTTTAATCTCGGCAACAATCGCTTCAACGCCTTTCTCCATTCCGCGACGAAGATGCTGTGGGTTTGTTCCGGCTGTTACGTTTCTGAGCCCTTCGCGCACAAGAGATTGCGCAAGCACCGTTGCGGTTGTTGTTCCGTCTCCGGCAACATCATTTGTTTTGCTCGCAACTTCTTTCACGAGTTCTGCCCCAAGGTTCTCGAGTCTGTTTTCAAGTTCGATTTCCTTTGCAACCGTCACACCATCTTTTGTCACGATCGGCGCACCATAGGATCGCTCAATAATCACATTACGTCCTTTTGGACCAAGTGTAACTTTTACGGCATCTGCCAATTTGTCGACACCGCGCTTCAGAGCTGCTCGCGCGTCTTCATTGTAGGAAATATTTTTTGCCATATGAATTTATTCAACAATTGCCATGACATCACTTAAGGTGATGACCAAAAACTCTTCGCCATCAACTTTAATTTCATCCGGCGCGTATTTTTTAAAAAGCACAACCTGCCCAACGGAAACAGGCATACTCGAACGATTTCCGTTTTCGAGCTCGCGGCCGGGCCCCACAGCAATAACCTCTCCACGTTCTGGGCGTTCTTTGTCTGCTGTATCCGGAATAATGATTCCAGACGCAGTTGTTTGTACCGCTTTAACCGCTTTGACGATCAAATGATCGTTGATGGGAGTGAGTTTCATAAGTGTTTCCGCGTCATCCTGAGCGGAGCGAAGAATCTTTCTTGCGAACAAATTCCGCTTCAAGTTCCCTCCTGTCGTCAGGATGACGCATAAAAAATTAAGTGAGCTTTGAGCTTAGCACTCTATCTTCTAAAGTGCCAGCTGGGACATTTTGGCGAAATCACCTTTGCCTGTCAAGAAGATCATCTTTCTAAAAATGTTATACTATTTCTGAATACATATCCTGTTATGCGTAATTTAAACGAACAATTTTTCGATAAAGAAGTTCTTACCAAAGAACAAGTACCCACACCACAAGAAAAAAATGATGTTGACCAAAAAGAATCAGAACCATCTCATTTTGTTTCTTATGAAATAAAAGACAAAGACGGAAACCGACTTTGTCAGATAAACCTCGAATTGAAGGGGGGTGTTTTATCTCGAAATAATGCTAGCCTGAACAGATATGGACAAACTCAGGAAATAAGATCTATTGCATTGGAGCAAAACGGAAAAACAATAAATCTTTTAGATCTCACTCAGATGAGCGAACCTGTTCAAATTTACATGCACTCAGAAACGCATTCCCATGGTTTTTTCTCTCCTGACAGCAGAAATATTGTTATCCCTCGTCCAGATAATCCTATTCGTATTGCTATTGCGCTGCACGAATTAGGACATGCAAAGCAATACGAAAATCCATTTTTTAAAAACCAAAAACGAACAAAAAAAGATCTTGCCATTTCTTGGGAAGATGATCCTCGCGATAAACTAAATCTTTTAAAAGAATTGATTCCCGAATTAGATAAAAAGATTTCTGAAATTCCAAAAGAGATAATGGATCATCTTTTAGAGATTCGACTAGACCTTGCATCAAACCACTCAAGAATAAATACACTGGACCTAAAGCTAAGAAAAGTCTCAGATCAGATAGAGGACCTTTTGGCAGACCCAAATGATCCTGATCCTATATTTGCATCCTTCTTCGATGAAAAAACACATCCAAATGCACACGATCCAAATTGGCAAAAACAAATTTTACAATTACGACAAGAAGGATCATTGATACGTGAAGAATTGGTTTCTTTAAAAGAACAACAAGGGAAAAAAGAAAATGAATTTGAAATGATTATTTTACCAATACGAGATTTATTAAAAACCCCATCAAAAATAGAAGAGCGCGATGCAACACGCAGAGCATTTCAATGGATGGAATCTATTCGTGAACAAATCGATACCGATCTTGCGGCCGCTCCAATTAATCCACACGAATATGAACTACCTTCTGACAGTCCGTGTTCAGAATCCACAACGCGACTTTATTCCATCATCAATAAACAAAGCGAACAGAAAACAAAAGATGTTTTACTTCGCGCCCTTGGCACCTATGATGCGCTTGATCGTATTCCCATGCCAAAAAACATGCACGACGAATAGGTTACTAAGACGTATTGGGCAACCGAAGGCTTATTGCTAACACAAACGTCATAAGCGCAATTCCGGGCCACATTGAAAGCGGGTAATGGTCAAACAAGGAGAGAATGAGAAGCATGAGAAGAAGGGTGCTCGCAAAAATTCCGCCTGATGTTTTTTTATGGACAAAAACCAAACGCAAAATCTCAAATACAAAATACCCAAAAGCAAGAAAACCAATGATACCGAATTCTGCAAGCAAAAGAAGAGGGGTGTTATGGATCGGCTGATAACTCCAGACGGGTTGTCCTTTCGATAAACTCTGAAGCGCAAACACATATGCACCAGGACCAACCCCAAAAAGCGGATCGATCTTAAACACGCTTCCGAATGTTTGATATTGGCTCGCGCGTTCTTCTAATGAGATCGCCTCAACACGAAGCGCTGGGTTGAACCTTGCAAGAACATGCGAGTGCAGCATGCCAATTGAAAGCAAAATCGTAATGAGACCAACAGACAAAAGAGGAATTGCGCGATGCGGAACAAGCTTCTTGTCGTAAAAGGCTTGACCAAGAAAAACAACGAGACCAATCGTAAGCGCGAGCCAGGCTCCACGAGAGAACGTGAGGATTAATGTCGAAGTGAACAGGACAATCATTGTAATCTGTAACCACCCTTCCCAACTCTTCATGCTTTTCAAGCCCTTCCGACCTTTCCAACCCTTTAACACAATTCCAATGGCAAGGTAACCGCCAAAAATGTTTGGGTGTGGAAATGAACCGTAAGCGCGCAAAGAACGAAACGCATCTGTCGCAACAACAGCAACTCCGGATGTCTCGACCTGTTTTTGTGCGAGACCAAGAAGAGTAAGTGCGGGACTGAAGCCTGTGAGATATTGAATCCACCCAAGAATACACGGCAAAATAAGCCCAACAAGAAATGTGTTTATACTGTGAGAAATTTTTGTACGTTCATCAAGCAACAATAATAAAAACATCCCAGCCGCAACAAGATGACTCACCCACCCCAAACTCACGGCATACAAACGAGACCACCCAAGACACACAAAACTCACAGCAAAAACCACAAAAAGAGCACGGACAATCTGTTTAAACTCTGGACGAACGATTGGACGACCGCGCAATACAAAAGCGATCGCCATCAATATCTCTGTTGCAAACACCCCAAGATTTCCGTATACCGTTGCTCCTTCTGGAAGCGAAACCATACGATAGAAAAAAACTGTTTGCCACGGGAGCAAAAAAAGGGCGGCTGTTAAAAAAGCATCTGCTATTTTTTGTTGGTTCATACCAATGTCTGTTTAACAAGCTCGCGATAGGTATTTTCAAATTCTGCACGACGATCCATCTCATGAAACTTCAACACATGGTCCGAGATCACCACGCGAGAATCTTTGTTTGCAAGGTTGCGAATCGTGAGAGGAAAACGTTTTTGAGAAAGAGATCGAAAAAATGCTTCAAGAATGCCCACATGAGGAATCATCAACAGAGCGTGCTTCGACTGATGAAGCGGATGCACATGTCTAGATGAAGCATTTGGGAGGAGATGATCCACCCACGTATTCTCATTCTCAAGTTTCTCAAGATGTTGATCGTGATCAAACATCGGTACAAGCGACCTGAGCCAAAATGCAAAATAATGATCCCCTTCTTTAAGCCTGAGGTGATCCATGGCAAGTGCCTGTGTGGTCACAAAAAAACTAAAACAAAACGGATCTTGATGAGATACCCCCGGACGTTTTCGAAGAGCGATAAATGGCGCGACCATCCAAAAACGCGTCGACCAGATTGACTTTGGTTTTGTAATGACAAACAAATCAATATCGCTTTGTTCATTTGTATTCATGAACGCGATTGAGTTTACGGCTGCAAGCGATCGAGCGCTTGAGAATAATCGAAAGTAGACGGAAGCTCGACGAAGTTTACGAAACTTTTTTGTAGCGTCAAGATAATGACGAGAACGAGTTGCGATTTCCACCCTCCCCCCAAATTCCTTTTCACCCCATCCACTCTCTCCGCCTTTTCCACCCAACCGATAATACCCACCTTCTTCGACCATTCGCTCCTTCACCCACGCACTCGATTCAATCACTCGATACACCTCCGACAAATCATACGCGCGCGCCGGCTCAATCAACCATTTCCAAATCTCAAATCCCGTGATTGGGCGATCAAACACGGCAAACCAACAAAGGGTACGAAGGATGGATTGTTCAAGATCTGTTGGAGAGGCAATAGAGTCCATAAATACAATAAACTGGATAGCAACAAAAGAATCATAGCAAGAATACGAATCAATAGCTTGTGGACAAAAAAAATCGACACTTGTCGATTTTTTTCTTCAACCTCTATTGCCTTTATGGTATTTATTGCCTCTTAAACCTTTTCCTTCCCCTTAAACACCCACCATTGTTGGACGATCGAGAATACCGTCACTGTCACCCAATACAAGGTAAGTCCGCCAGGAAGTTTCATTCCGATTAAGACTGTCATGATAGGCATCATGTACATCATGGATTTGTTCATGCTTGCAAGCATGGACTCGTCTTTTGCCCCCTCTGTCTTTGCCACCGTTTTTGGTGGCTGGCGCTGCATAAGCATGCGTGTCTGAAAAAACTGCAAGATACCAGCAAGCACAGCGAGCCAAAGATTGTTTTTTTCAAGATCAATCAATCCAAGAAAAATTGTGTTCATGTCTCCTGGGTTTTGAATAAACCCATACAACTGATTCAGCGATGTTGCATCAAACCCATGAAACAACACTTGATAAAGCGCAATCAACACGGGAAGTTGAACAAGAATCGGAAGACAAGATGCAAGTGGATTCACTTTTTCATCTTGATACAACTTCATCATGGCTTTTGAAAGGGCTTCTTTGTCTGTTCCGTGCTCCACTTTGAGTGCATCCAACTTTGGTTGCAATTCCTGCATGGCTTTTTGCGATTTGAGACTGGAGCTCATGAGTGGCCAGAGCGCGACTTTAATCAAAATCGTAAGCGCAATAATCGCAAATCCAACATCTGCTCCTGGAATGATGTTATACAAGAAAACCAGAAGGTTAAAAATCGGCTGAAGAAGGAACGTGTAAAAAATATTCATAGGAGGAAAGGAGAAAGTAGAAAGGGTTAGATTTTTGATTCTTCTGTATTCTCTACGTTCTTTTCCGCCCCTTCCGCCTTCTCCGCCGTTTCCGCCTCTTTTCCTTCTACCGGCTCTGCAGACTCCACAACTTCATCTTTATCTTTTTCAACGATGTTGATTTTCCAGCCTGTCAGTTTTGCCGCAAGACGAACGTTCTGTCCACCTTTTCCGATAGCGAGAGATAATTGATCTGTTGCAACACTCACAGACGCAACTTTTGCTTCTTCATTTACATCTACGTGTGCAATTTTTGCTGGAGATAACGCATTTGTAATAAAGACGATCGGATTTTTATTCCATTCAATAATATCCACTTTTTCCCCACCAAGTTCTGCAATAATGGTTTGGATACGGCTTCCGCGTTGACCAATACACGCTCCGATTGGATCGATGGAGTTATCCTCTGTTCCAACAGCTACTTTTGATCGAGATCCAGCTTCACGTGCAATCGATTTGATTTCAACCGTCTTTTCTTCAATTTCTGGAATTTCTACTTCAAACAATTTCTTTACCATTTCATCCGCTGTGCGAGACAACAAAATTTCAGGACCTTTTGTCGTGAGACCAACTTGGCGAACATACACTTTGATACGATCCCCTGTGTTGTAGCGCTCATTTGGATTTTGATCTTCTGGGCGCATGATTCCGGTTGTTCTGCCCAAGTCCACAAGCACAACACGGCCTTCGCGGCGTTGTACGGTTCCTTGCATCATTTCGCCTTCGTGCTCTTTAAACTCGCTAAACACAACTTCACGCTCTGCTTCACGTAATTTTTGCGTGATCACTTGTTTTGCGGTCATGGCTGCCATACGTCCAAATTCTCCCGCTTCTGGAAGTGGTGTGCGCAAAACGTCCCCTACTTGTGAACCGAATTTCAAAACACGAGCGTCTGAAATCATGATCTCTGTTTTTGGATTAAAGTGTGGGCCGTCATCGTCTTCAAGAACAAACGCGACAGGTTCATCACGACGATCGTCGCTGCGTTTGCGACCATCCGCAAATTGCAATGCCATTGCTTCTGTCTTGATACGGCGTTCTTCTTCAATTTTTGCGAGCTCTTCTGGATCTACGTCTTCCACAACCGTTTTTATATCAAAAACGTTTGCTCCTCCCGTTTCTACATTAAATTCAACATCAATGTTTTGATTTTTATCTCCAAAATCTTTGCGGTATGCCGCAGCAAGCGCTGCTTGAATCGCATCAACGACAGACTCATACGCAAGACCTTTTTCTTCACAAATTTGACGAATAGCTTGTTCGATAGGAGAGGACATACGAGGAAAAAAATATAAATTGAAGATGAATGAGACGCGAAACACTAGAGCAGATCTTTATTTTTAGAAGTTTTTAACAAAGAAACCCGTCATTCAGACAGGTTTCAGATAGAAAAAGCATACGGGATTCCGTCTCAGATGTCAATAGCTTCGATGTGTACAATGTTTGGTGGTGAGTGATCATATTCGATCGCAATAACATCAACACGCCAAGGAACATCATTCAAATGACGCTCTGCAAGATACACATCGGCACATGCAGCAAGATGACGTCGTTTTGTTGGCGTGACAGCATCTTCGGGAAATCCGTAGGTGTCATCATGTCGAGATTTTACTTCCACAAAAACCCATTCTTCCTCTTGCTTACACACGAGATCGATTTCACCGTACAGACATCGCCATTGGCGATCCACAATGAGATAGTTCTTTTGCTGCAAATACATTGCCGCAAGATCTTCCCCATCATTTCCAAATTGCCTGCGCGGATCAATCATACTATCTCTTTCTTCCTGGAATATATTTAGATTTTGCGTGTTGGCGCAAATTCTTCTCACGCAATGCAGGAATCTCTTTTAGGGCAAAACGCGCAAGGAAGACTCCCCAAGCAATAAACCCAAGAACCCACAACGGATACCAGAATCGTGCACCAAATAATTGAATCCCTTCGTAACTAAAGAAATACAGAATCACTCCAAGAAAACCCATTGTAAGACAAAGAGTAATCAAACGTTTGCTGATCATTTTTACATAAGAATCATACTTCTTATTCATGATCACAACCCTACAAACCACACCGACCAAAAAAAGCAAAAGAATGAAACCGAGCAATACTTTTCCAAGGAGACCTTCTACACTTGCCGGCTGCAACGAAAACCAATAAAGAGGATTGAGCATATTCATAGTACTGTGCAGAATAGTCGAAAAGGATCTTTTTCGTCAAGGAAAATTTAAGTGTTTGTAAGAACTTTTGCAGTTCCGCCCAAGATATCAGAAATGATGTTCGTTGCAACAAAAATCCCTACAAAAACCACAATAAGTCCGATGAGTTTATAAAAAAAACGAGAACCACCGTACCCAAAGTATTTTTCGGCAAAGGCATTTTCACCAAACCACTCAAATACTTTTTCCGATTTGGCAACCATAAAGTACCCAATAACCATAATAAGAAGACCAAGAGGAATGCGAAGAAATGGAGACATATGTCATAAGTGTACACGACTCTTGTCAAAAATCGAAGATTATTTTATGATGTCGAAACAAAACTCATTTGAATGTTTAGTGTCGGCTTCGCCGAAGCTAAGCAGTCGTTCGGGAAAGTCAAAAAGGGACTTTGCCGTTCCACTCACCTGGATGCTTAGCTCAGCTGGTTAGAGCATCTCGTTTACACCGAGAGGGTCGAGGGTTCGAATCCCCCAGCATCCACCAACAAAAACGCCTCAGTTCGCTGGGGTGTTTTTGTTTGTAACAAAAAACCGTCCAAGAATCTCGAGGACGGCAAAGACGTGGATGAGCGGAAGAACTTTGATTGGAGCGAAACGATGTATACGAGTCACTGTGACGAATCACAATTAACAGCTCACCCACTCCCTAACGATGGATGTAATAGCGCCCTCATAGTTCATTCGTAACGCTTGCAAGGCGGGTTGCACTCTGTCCATGTGGCTACAGAACACAATGTTGTGTTGTGCGGATGTGTGAAAGGTTTTGATGGAACTTTTAGGGATTCTGTCCGCTCAGGAATGATTGAAACATAAAAACGGAAAGTCTGTCTAGAACAGATAGATTTCTTTTTACTGAAATCTGCGTTTTTTTTAAAAACACAAAGATCCTTGTCGATTAAAACCGCACATATAATTAAAAAAACAGCTTCATAAGAAGCTGCAGACGATTAGTAATTACAGGCGACAGAAGCAAGGATGCCTGCCGCGTAATTTTTCATTCCGTTTTGAACCGCGCTTACGCGCTGGCTGCAAGTGCCGTGTGCTGTAGGATCAAACCACGGAACTCCCGCTGAATCCTGCGTCAAACACACTTGTTTGAGTGTTGTGGAAATATCGAATTGCGTTGCCTGATTTGAACAGACAAGCCAACCAAGAAAATACCCAGAAAAGCAGTCGGCACTTAACTCGCGCGCAATACTGTACGCCGCATTCATACCGATCGCATATTGCAAGTTGTGTCCGGCTTCATGTGAAGCCATCCAGGCGGCTGGTAGCAAACTTCCATGACTTCGCAAACTGAGAAACAAACTTGGATCATAGTAGATGTACCCAGGAGTCTGAGGAGTTGCGTAAGCGTTATGAGCGCAAAACTGTGCAGCGGGTGAGCATGTACAGGCGTACATGTTGCTTCCCCAAAACTCATTGATCTTTTGCATATCGTATGCCGTATTTGCACTACGATACCCCCCACATTGGTTCACAGTGCTCTTTACACCAACGCCAGATTGAAATGTTCGACACGTTAAGTCTTTGTCATTCATTACATCTTTTGTTGAGGTGCCACCTGGTGATGAACACGCCCCCCATCGTGATCCGAAACAACTCGGATCTTGAGCACAGAACATGTTGCTTTCACAGTAACCATTGGAACAAAGGGCGCTTGGCGAGAAATTGCAGCAATCCGACAACTGCGTACACGCAGATCCGTGTGTTGTCTCACCACACTGGGATTCGGAACAACATCCGTAAAAACAGACAAGTATCGCCACAACGAGCCAAAACCTTACCAAATAATCTGTTTTCATTACTACAACCTCTGCACGCAAAATTGTGCAACAGAAGACTATCAATCTAAAGATATTGCGTCAAAAAAACCAACCGCTTGATCTTTTTTTCCCAATCCTTTATTATCTCGTCACGACATCCAAATGTGCGGACGTGGCGGAATGGTATACGCGCCAGCTTGAGGTGCTGGTTCTCGCAAGGGATTGGAGGTTCAAGTCCTCTCGTCCGCACCAACAAAAAACATCGACGTAACGTCGATGTTTTTTGTTGTCATTCACATTACGTCTCAAACGCGCGTTCCTTTCCCGTTATAATCTTCATCCCCATCGACTCAACAGAAATATCAAATCTTGTACCCTCCATAAGCTCCCCATCCGCAAAAACCCGAATTGGTTTTTCTGAACGAATCGTCATAGATTGAAGAGGTAAAATGCTTTCTTCTTTTGTAGAACGACGCAAAAGACCCCTTTTTACATCGGCACGAATCACCGCTTGAAGCAGACCGTCACACGGATTGGAGGCACTCGATAAATTACGAACCTCAAGTTCTGCTGTCGATGTTGGAAACACACGAAACTTTTCTTCAAACGTAATTTCTGCTCGGAATTCCGGAACAGAAATCTCACTCAAAAATTTACGTCCGTTAATACTTCCAATATCGATTGTCTCTACACGACGCGCAGAAAGGACATCACATGCAAGAACCCCTTCTGGAATTCCAAGAAGGGCTGCAAGGGTGTTTTTTGGACCAATAGGAATCATCCCAAACACAACTCTACTTTCTGCGACCACATTTAAAACTTTTCGGACAGTATCATCATTTCCAAGCACAACAACCGTTGTCACACCTTTATCAATTTCATCACGAATCATTTCCTCGGCATTACGAAACAAAGCAAGACGAGAAATCTTGCCAGCAATTCCAAGGTCGGTCAAACGGTTTTCGATGAGGGCTAATTCTTTTTCGAATCGTTTGTTGCCCTGTATAAAATCATCGTACAGGTAGCAATACACAATGGTTATCCTTTGTTGTTCATGGAGATACGTCCGTTGATAACAGATCCCTCCGCAACAGAAAGGCGACTTGTCAAAACATCTCCCGTGATGTGTGCGGAAGAAAGAAGTTGAAGCCCATCTTCTACATGAAGATTTCCAACAACCGTTCCAGCAATCACTGCATTCTTTGCAGAAACTTCTGCGTGAATCACAGCACTTTCTCCGATATGGAGTGATGCAGCTGTTGCGAGTGATCCGTTAAGTTCACCGTCAATCGTGATATCTCCGTTTGATTTAAAATCCCCTTCCACCTTTACACCTTGAGCGATGATTGTTTCGCTCCCCGCTTGTGCATGTGCCATATGATCTTGTTTACCAAACATAAATTACATTTCGTCAACGGGTTCGATTCCCATGAGTCTTAATCCATTTTTTAACACGCACGCAACAGACTCCGCAAGAGCAAGGCGTGCGTGCATGACCTCCGGTTCTGCTTTCAAAATAGGTGCGTCCGCATAAAACGAGGCGAATGTCTGTGACAAATCAAAGAGATACTGTGCGATACGGCTAAGTTCAAGTGTTTGTACAGAATCGAATACAACGTCTGGATATTGCGAAATGAGAAGTAAAAGTTGATGTTCGAGTGGTGTTTTCAGATACGCCGCCACACTTCCCGCCGGACGCTTTGGAGCTTTTTTCAAAAGACTTTCAATACGCGCAAGTGTATAGAGCACATACGGTCCGGTATACCCTTCAAACACGAGCGACTCTTCGAAGTCAAAGACAATCGGTTTTTCCATGTCTTGTTTCAACATAGAAAATCGCATGGCTGCACCCGTAATCGCCAAAGCGGCTTCCTGAATCTGACGAGGCTTCCAGTCTTCATGACGCTTATGTGTTTCTGTGGTGGCTCGTTCAATCATTTGATCACGCAACTCTTCAAAACGAATATCATTTCCTTTTCTTGATGACATCGCTCCATCTTTCAGGGTAACGAAATCATAGGAGAGGTGTGTCAATTCTTTTTCAAATCCCATTCGTTTGAGTGTTGCAAACAATTGTTGCATGGCGTGTGATTGACGGGCATCAACAACATAGATGGATCGAAGGGCGTGATAATCTTCTTCTTTTTTGAGAGCAAGTCCGATATCTTTTGCGTTGTAAAGCAACGTCCCATCAGATTTTACAAACAAATTCACCCCCAGATCTTGATCTCGCAGATCTACAATCCACGCCCCTTCAGACTGCGTTACAATTCCATTCTTAATCAGCTTCTCAATTTCTTTTTTTGTTTTTTTAATGAGCTCGCTTTCAAAATACCACTCCTCGATTCCAATATTGAGTTCCTTGTACACTTTTTTCAGATAATCAACAGACCACCCGCGCGTTTTTTTCCAAACAGCAACCTCTTCTCCTTTTTGGTCTTCCAAATGACGAAATACTTCCGATACCTGCGCTTTTGCATTTGGATGATCTTCTAAATAACGCGTTGCTTCAATATAGACATCTCGCAAAAAAGTGATGCGTTTTTCTTTAGAGACTTCTTCATCTGCATGAAGAGTCATAATCGCCCAAACAGACTTTGCAACGTGTGCACCAAGATCATTAATGTATGCCGTCGGAATCACCTCATATCCGTTTGCACGAAAAACATTCACCGTCATTTGTCCAACAAACAAGTTACGTAAATGCCCGATATGAACATCTTTATGAGTATTCAAGTTTGCATATTCAATCATGACACGCTTCCCTTTTCCAACGTCTGATGTTCCATATGCCCCACCAAGGACAGATATTTCTTTCAAAACATCTTTTCCAAATGCTTCGTTTCCAAGAGTAAAATTTACATACGGACCCGTCGCACGCAGTACCGTCACATACCCATGTGGACCTATCTTTGCCGCAATTTCTTGCGCAAGTTCTGCCGGATTCTTTTTTAAGTTTTTTGCGAGCGAAAAACACGCAAACGCAACATCCCCCATCTTTGCGTCAGGTGGCGCGGATAAATCTGATAAATGCGGAACAAATCCACTACCAATCGCGCGTTTTAAATCTTGCAAAATTTGTTGTTTCGCTTTTTGAAGCGTATGCATATTACGAAGAAAGTTTTTCGAGTTTTTCTTGTGCTTCTTTTTGTTTCTGTTCCATCTGTACAATCACTTTTTCTGGAGCCTTCGAACGAAACTCTTCGTTTGCGAGTTTTTCAGAAACGGACACAAGATACCTTGTGAGTTCTGCAACTTCTTTCTCAATACGAACTTTTTCTTTTTCTGTGTCCACAACAGTTTCCATCTTAATAAACACCGTCAGATCTTTTAAAACAACAGATACGTCTGACGTTACGGTTTCTTGTTTATCTACAAGAACAAAATCTGCATTCACACGAGCAAGAACAGCTATGATTTCACGGTTTGCTTCAATAAACGTACGCGATGCATCATTCACAACAAATTCAACATCCATCAGTTTTTTTGGTTCAATTTTATATTGCGAACGAATATTACGAATTGCAATAATGAGTTCTTGCAAAGAAACCAATTGTTTCTCAGAAGCTTCATCAAAAAACCCTTGAACCTTCGGCCATTTCTCCACCATGACAAATGTATTTGTCCCGAATTCTTTCCAGATTGCCTCTGAAACAAACGGCATAAACGGATGAGACAAAATTAAACTTTGTTTCAAAACATATAACAAAATTTCATTCGTTGAAGTTTTCAAGATCTCATCTTTCTGTTGAACTTTTGCGATCTCAAGATACCAGTCTGCAAAATCATTCCAAATAAACTCTCGCAGAGTCTCAATCGCAAGCGAGAAGTCGAACTGTTCAATGAACTTCCCCGTTTTGTTTGTAACCGTTTCAAGACGACCAAGAATCCAAGCGTCCGCAACAGTCTTTGGAGAAATCGTTTCCGTATGGCGTGTTTCACCAACAGACATCAAAATAAAACGAGAGATGTTCCACATCTTGTTTACAAAGTTGCGAGAACTTTCAATTTTCTCAACCGAAAAACGAGAATCATTTCCTGGCGTATTCCCCGAGAGCACACAAAGGCGCAGTGCATCACATCCGTACTTTTCGATAATATCAAGGGGGTCAATTCCGTTTGCATCCGATTTTGAGAATTTCTTTCCGCTTTCATTACGAAGCATTCCATGAATATATGCATCCTTAAACGGAATCTCGCCAAGCGCATACGTACTCATAAGCACCATGCGCATGAGCCACAAATACAAAATTTCATACCCCATTTGCATCCAGTTTGTTGGGTGAAATGATTGAAGATCAAGTGTTTTGTCTGGCCAACCAAGGGTGGAAAACGTCCAAGAACCTGAGGAAAACCACGTATCGAGCGTATCTGGATCTTGTTCCCATCCATCCCCTTCTGGCGCTCCGTTTCCAACAAAAATTTCCTCACCACGATACCAAACCGGAATGCGATGTCCCCACCACGTTTGACGAGACAAACACCAGTCGCGCAAATTCTCGACACGACTTAAATATAATTTTGTAAATCGTTCTGGAGTGATTGTAACTTTCTTTAAAGAATCATTGTCGAGACCCGTCGTCAACGCTTCTGCCATGAGATCGCGCAAACTCTTTCCCTTTGATGGAATTATTTTTTGAACATCAAGCCACCACTGCGTCATGGGCAGCACTTCAATCACATCTTTATAACGGCTGTGTGTTCCAACATTCTGCACGATCTCTTCTGGCTCTTTTTCTAAAAGTCCCTGTTCCGAAAGCCAACCAACGAATTTCGTGCGAGCTTCTTCAACCGTAAGTCCTGCATAGGATCCCGCTTCCTTTGTCATTTTGCCGTCGATCCCGACAACTTGAATCATGGCAATCGGATTTCCCGCAGCTTTCTGTTTTTCAAACATTAAAAAGTCAACCTGACTGTGCGCAGGCGTAACTCCAAGAGCTCCCGTTCCAAATGCTGGATCCACCCCATCATCTGCAATAACTTTGATCTCAAGTGGCTTTTCTGCCCCAACATCAACCGTAAATGTTTGACCAATATATTTCTGATAACGTTCGTCGCCCGGATGAACTGCAACCGCTGTATCTCCTAATTTTGTTTCTGGGCGTGTGGTTGCAATTGTGATTGGAAAATCTTTACTGTATTTAAACGTATACAAAACACTTGGACGTTCAATGTATTCAATTTCATCATCTGAACATGTGGACTGCCCTTTTGTGGACCAGTTCACAACTCGGTACCCACGATAAATAAGACCATCATTGTACATTTGGCGGAACAATTCGTTTACAGCAATATTTCTTTTTTCATCGAACGTATATGCAAGGCGTGACCAATCACAACTCGTTCCCATTTTTCTCACTTGTCCTAAAATTGTTGCACGCGACGCTTCCGCAAACTCACGAATCTTTTCGACCAACTTCTCACGCCCTAATTCTTGGCGAGGATTTTTCATTCCTTGCTCCATGAGCATTTTTTCAACTTTTGCCTGTGTTGGAAGCGCAGCATGATCTGTTCCTGGAACAAGCAAAACTTTTTTTCCGTTCAAACGCTGATAACGTGCCATGGCATCCATGAGGGCATTTTCAAGGGCATGTCCCAAATGCAAAACACCTGTCACATTTGGAGGCGGCATCATGATGGAATAGGGCTCCCCTGTCAGATGATCGGGATTAAAAAATCCGCTTTTTTCCCAGGCGTCATAGATTTCATCTTCGTACCGTTTTGACTCGTACGCTTTTGGCATTTCTGTATTCGACATAGTAAACGAAGTGTACGAAAAAATGGCTTGAATTGCAACAATGCGGGCTGAAGCAACCTCTATTGGAACATTGACAAAATCAATTTTTATGAGAATATACGCGCACGTTCTTTTACATTTCACGGAGGCTCTGTGAACGCACGCCTTTTCGTTTTTATCCTGTCCCTCTTCTCAATCGGATGCGAAGAAATTTCTCCTTTCATTTCGGATATTCATTGGAGTATTCGTAAAGATGTTGATCGTGACGGTATTCCATATCCAGAAGATTGTGATGATCGCAATCCAAAAATTGGCATTCGTGTCTGGTATCAGGATATTGATCAAGATGGATTTGGAGCGGGTGGAAAAATCATTGCCTGTTCCATGCCGACGGGTGCAACTATCACGAACACGGATTGTGATGATACAACCGCGTCCGCCTATCCAACCGCCACGGAACTTTGTGACACCATCGACAACAACTGTAATGGTAGTACCGACGAACTATTTAAAACCCTCGGCACAAGCTGTGGGATTGGCGCCTGTTTGGGTGGTACACAAATTTGCACAGCAGATAAAACGAGCACAATCTGTTCAACACAGAACAATGTGAGTTCGGAATCCTGTGACACTATTGATAACGACTGCGATGGTAAAACAGATGAAACATTCACAGATCTCGGTTCAGCCTGTGGTGTAGGTGCGTGTAGTGGTGGCAAAAAAATTTGCGCGACCAATCTGTCAGGCACCATCTGTTCCACAGACAGCCAATCGAGTTTAGAAATCTGCGACACCATCGATAATGACTGTAATGGTGAAACGGACGAAAACTTGTTGAAGAAATTCTTCAAGGATCTTGATAAAGATACATATGGCAACGCAAACGCGAATCGTTTTGGTTGTGAAGCGTTACCAAATGAAGTCACTGTCTCTGGTGATTGCAACGATCAACTCGCAAACGTCTATGCAGGAGCTGTAGAATTTTGTGACACCATCGATAATGACTGCAATGGGCAAACAGATGAATCATCGGCCGTTGACGCAAAAACACTCTACGCCGATGTGGATCAAGATGGGTACGGAAATATCTTGGTCACAAAAAAATCGTGCCAAATGGAAAGCGGTTGGTCCCTCACAAGTAACGATTGCAGCGATCTCAACAAATCCATTCACCCGAATGCGACAGAGACATGCAATACGATCGACGAAAACTGCAACGGAAAGACAGATGAAGGTGTGTGGCTTACGTTTTTTCCGGATACAGACAAAGACGGATTCGGCGCTCTTTCTGGAGACGTAACGGGATGCACCGCTTCTGCGGGATACGTTTCAAACAACACGGACTGCAATGACACAAACAAGAACGCATATCCAAATGCGATCGAACAGTGCGATAACAAGATCGACGAAAATTGCGACGGGATCACAGACAATGCGTCAAACGCAAGTCTCTGGTATCTCGATGCCGACAAGGATAGCTACGGCACAAGTGCTGTTTCGATCTACGCCTGCACACCCCCTGTCGATTATGTCGCAAACAAAAGTGATTGCAATGATTCAAACAATACCATTCACCCAAACGCGATCGAACTATGCAAAGACAGCATCGACAACGATTGCAACGGTATCACGGACACAGACACGCAAGTTGTGACCTGGTACCTCGATTTCGATCAAGACGAATTCGGGGATGCTGCGCAAACGAAACTCGATTGTGCACAACCCGCGGGATACGTTAAAAACAACAATGACTGCAATGACAAAGATCTGTTTATCCATCCAAACGCAAAAGAAATTTGCAATAACGGCGTGGATGACAATTGCGACAAAGCTGTCAACCAATGTGTTCTAACAGGAGTTATCAAAATTGCTGACGTAAACACCATTCAACTCACAGGACCGGAAAACCAAAACTTTGCTTCCGCTGTAGCAACATGTGATCTAAACAACGATGGATTAGACGATCTCATTGTTGGCTCACCGGCCACAAACGCAAATCAAGGAAAAATTTCCATCTACCTGTCCCCTCTCAAAAACAACATGGCTGTAAGCCATGAGATTCTCGGACTCGCAAGCGGTTTATTTGGAACAAGTCTTGCGTGCACGAAATCAAAAAATGGCCCCGTCCTCGCTGTTGGTTCCCCAGGGGACCAAACAGGTGGTAACAGTGCCGGAGCTGTCTATCTCTTTAAAACGTCTCTGTTGAACGTTGTGTCTGCAACAAAAGCTGATGCAAAATGGATAGGCACGACACAAAACATGGAAGTTGGTATTTCGTGTATAACCATCCCCGATCAAAACAACGATCAGATCGACGATTTCTTTGTCGGAGCGGATGGATACAACGGTGGAACTGGAGCATTTGCAGGAGCAGGCTTTGTCCTGAGCTCAGCGTCGCTCGGAACAGAGATGATCCAAAATGCATTTACGAGTGTCATCAACAAAACAAAAGACGAACTCGCTGGAACAGCTCTTGCCGCCGGATTTCTCAACCCTGACGGAAAACTCGATCTTATTCTCGGAGCCACTTCAAGCGATGTTGCCGCCACAGATGCGGGCATCGTCTACACTCACCTTGGACCTTTTGCAGGATCGGTTTACACAACGGACAGCAAACCCCTTTATGGGATTTCCCCATTCGATCATTTTGGACACAGTCTTTGGAGCGGCTTCGATCTGACAGGAGACACACTCGACGATCTGCTGATTGGCTCTCCAGGAAACGGCAACGCGCAAAACACAGGCTTTATCCAAGTCGCCAGATGGAATACGCAAGGAACAAATCTGCCATTTCTTGTCACGACACTTGAATCCGCCATCGGTGGAGATCGACTCGGATATTCCGTTTCAAGCGGACACGTGAACACGGATTCCACAGGTGACATTCTGGTCGGATCCCCAGGAGCGGATGACGCCGGATTCAATACAGGAAGTGTTTTCCTTCAGTACGGACCCATTCTCAAAGATGGTGATATTCGCAAGACAGCGCATCTCAGAATTGATGGAGATACAACAAGTGGACAACTAGGTTGGCTCGTAAAAATCGTCCCAGATCTAAATGGAGATGATATTCCCGACCTTATCCTGGTTGCCAAATCAACCAAACCTCTTC
This sequence comes from uncultured Gammaproteobacteria bacterium, assembly GCA_964402425.1. GTDB lineage: Bacteria > Patescibacteriota > Patescibacteriia > UBA9934 > GWF2-40-263 > XYB2-FULL-45-11. The sequence continues at coordinate 32,279 of CAYOCD010000006.1, forward strand.
GAAAACTTTACGTTTTCCCTGGGGCCGGATTCTAACGTATCGCCCCATATATGGGGCTTTTTTATTTGTTTTTACTTTTGTTGTCACCGCTTGACGCATTTCATTTATCAGGTTAAAGTTCGTCATTCCCATGCTTGTGAAAGGGAAAGGCTTGAAAGACAATACCCACAAAAACGCTCAAAAAAGGGCCCATGTAGGTCGTCTTTCACAATATCTAAAGCCTTTATCGCCTCTATAGCCCTTATTGCTTTTCCGAACAACATGGCCCTCGCGCAATCTCAACAAATATTAGAAATATTTAAACGGAGCACACGTCCGCTTCTTTGTATTCCCTCTGGAGCAAGTGCGGATCATTATGCTTCCGCAATTGGACTTGCCCGTGTTCTTGAAAAACTGGAAAAAAAACCAACGATTGTTGCGGCAAACGGTGCCGCTCCTAAAAACATTCATTTCCTTCCTGGACATGATCAGATCAAACATTCCATGGAGAACTTGCGTCAGTTTGTTATTGAGCTTGATGCAACAAAAACAAAAGTCGATGAACTCACCTATGAACTAAAAGGAGAAAAATTATTTGTATACCTCTCCCCTAAAAAAGGTTTTTGGGATGCTTCTGACGTGAAAACATCTTCATCTGGATACAAGTACGATCTTATTATTTGTATCGGGTCTCCCGATTACGAATCATGCGCACACCTGTATCAAGAAAACACAGACTTCTTCTTCCGTACACCCATCATCAACATCGATCACACACCAGAAAATGAACACTATGGCCAAATCAACATTGTTGATTTAACAGCATCTGCCTGCGGTGAAGTGTGTCATGATCTGATCGAAGCTATTGAACCCGGACTCATGGATGAAGAGATTTCAACAGCATTTTTAACAGGCATGATTGCAAAAACAAAAAGTTTTAAAACAAAAAACGTCACCCCAAAAACACTACAAACAGCAAGCAAACTCATTGCGCGCGGAGCAAAACGCGAACACATCATTCAAAACCTCTACCGAACACGCTCCGTTTCAACACTCCGTTTATGGGGCCGCGCTCTTGCACGCTTAAAAACAGATGAACAAGCACATCTTGTTTGGACCATGCTCTCAGCGCAAGATTTCATGCACGCAGGCGCCGAAGAACACGATCTTCCAGATGTCATCGATGAACTTCTTTCCTCTTCCCCAAACGCACGCGTTACAGTCCTCCTTTTTGAAACAGCTCAACATGAAATAAAAGCTATTGTGCGCACAGAACGCCCACTTGATGCCATTGCCTTGTGTACCCCATTTCATTCAGCTGGCACACACGAAGAAGTCCGACTCACCTTCCCAAACAAAACTATTACGCAAACAGAACGGGAACTTATTGATCACATCAAAAAAACAATTCTCGCTTCTCAATAAAAATATCCCCACCATAAACGGTGGGGATATTTTTTAACGCACAGACGGTACTTCCGGCTGAAGTGGTTCCGGAATAATCACCTCTTCTTGTCCGATTTCGAGTTTTTTCAAACGTTCTTGCACCGCTTTGTTATTAGGATTCAGAAGCAAAACCTTTTTCACAAACTCAATCGCTTTTTCTTGATCATTCTGCATCTCATACACACTCGCCAAATACCAAAGTGCATTCGCGTATTGCGGATTAATGGTGATCAATCGTTCCAATTCATGTTTCGCCGCATCTACATTATTTGAACGAATATATAATTGTGCAAGTTCAAACCCAAGCCCAATATCATTCGGTGTATTTTTAACGAGAGCAACCAAACGTTTGATCGCTTGATCCAACTCTCCTTCACGATCATACGTTGCAGCAAGATAATAATGCGCAGGCAAATAATCTCCTTTCAATTCAATAGCGCGCTTCAATGCTTCTTCTGCAGTTGAAAGTAATTTTTGCTCTTGTTCCTGCGCTTGCTTCGCTTGATCTGCATCTTCCGATTGTTTTAACGCATGTGCACGATCTGCTACCGCAAGATAAACGCGCGCGAGATCTACAAAGTGAGTTGGGTTTGTCGGTTCTAGCCGAATTGTATTCATAAATGCACTTGCCGCAAGGGTCTCCGCATTTTCCGCAAACGGCATCACCTCACGATACAACATCCCAAGAAATTGCCAGTTTGCAACCTTGTTTGTTTCAAGCTTTGTTGCACGTACTCCCATCAGAACAGCGGCAGACACATTCTCAGAAATTTCTTTTGTTTGTTCTGCGGTCATTTTTTGACCATGGAGTCCTTGGATTTTTTGTGATGCTTGCAAAAAGAGAGCAAAACTTAAATTACGTGCATACGTATCATTCAAAGGATTAAACCGCACAGCCTCACGAAGATATTTAATGACTTGCTGTCTATCCCCCTGCTTTGCATCGAGTTGTACAGCTTGCACAAACGCTCGTTCTCCAAAAAATCTCCCCCCAACCAAAAACATCGAAACAACCATTCCCACAATAACGAACAGGAACAAGAAAGATGCAAGTAACCCTAATTTCGGAGAACGCTTAAAATCTGTTTTCCATACAGATGGAAGAAGATGTGCAACCAACATTCCACTTATGGCCCATAACAAAAATTCCAAAGTCATGTTTGATGCATACAAAACCTGTGAAAGCACAAGCATGCTCCATGCAACAAAAAGAACATAGGTCATTTTCCATGTCTGATGATCACGCACACGTACAAGACGTTTCAGAGAAAGCATTCCAATCCATCCCATACAAACAACCCAAGCAAGTGTTCCAACAAGTCCAATGTCTGAAAGACGCGTTAAAAAGGCAGAAGCAGAACGATCAAATAGAAGCTCCCAAAAAGGTGATGCATTGACGTTTACTGGTTTAAATAATGCATATTGGAGAGAAAACGTTCCTGGACCAGATCCAAAAAATAACTGCGGAACTCCTGATGTGAGTGTTGCGTGCGCAATCTGCCAACTCGACTCAAAACTCGGTGTAACCAATAAAGGAAGTTTAAACGAAAATGGAGACGGGAGAAACAGAAAAATAACAGACGCAGAAAGAAGCATGAGTGGAAACAAAAATCTACGGAAATTTGGAAATTCTTTTGTTTGTAAAAAACCAAAAGACGCAAGCAGAAGAACACCAAAAATGGTCAGAACCCAAAAGACCCAATAATCAACCGCTATCAAAAAAACAAACGTTGTAATAAAAACGAAAAAAATCAAAACACGTGTTACGATTCCACTCACCCCTTTTGGAATGATGTGATCTGTTCCTTCATGCGAAACCAACCAAAGAGCCAGTCCAAGAAACATGACAATCAAAAGAAAAAGAGTCATGCCATTAAACGTTCCAACCGTATTAAATATCGCAGATTGCGCAAACGGAAACGGAAGAAAAAAAACGTGAAATAATTGCAATAAGGCAAACCCTCCTACAAGTACTGCGGAAAGAAGAAGAGAAAAAAGGGCTCGGCGTTGCGCAACAACATCTTCATGAACATTCGCAAACAGATAAAAAACACTTAGTAACAAAGCTGCGGTCAAAAAACTGGCGTATTCTTGTGAAGATTGCCCGACCCATGTCTGATACGTCATTTTTGAAAATAGAGATGCTATCAAAACAGAAAGAAAAAAAATCGCTGGGGCGATATTAACAAGCCCAGATCGAAATTCACATCGTCTTTGCACAACCCGCGCCCCAAACCACGCAACAAGTCCAACAATCGTCAAAACAACCAAAACAGTTTGTTTATTTGGTTCAAGAACATCCTGTGTCCAAGGAAGAAAAAAAAGGGGAATGAAAAAAAGAAGAAGATATGTTGTCCAACGCGTCAGGGAATCAAAAAATTTACTCCACATAAAGGAAATTCAAAAATAGAAGGGACAATTTAGACCAAGCATACCATTTTCTCCAACACGAAACAAAATAATTTGCTATAATGATTACCTATGCAACATGTGGAGGATTTTTTTTCTTGGATTCAATCTCAATCGTCGCTTGCGTTCTTATCTGAACTCACGCGCCATTTTCGTCATGCAGAAGTTTTTTTTGTTGGAGGTGTTCCGCGCGATTGGATGCTTCAAAGACACATGGATCACATTGACATTGATCTTGTCATCCGAAACGTTCCTCTTGAACCGTTAATCGAATGGTTGCACAAACAAGGCAAAGTAGATGTTGTTGGAAAATCGTTCGGTGTCATCAAATTTCGACCGCAAACAAATCTTTCCACCTGTATCGATATAAGCCTCCCTCGCACAGAACAATCTCTTCCACAATCACAGGGAGGATATCGTGACACCTCTGTTCAATCCGACGAAAATCTTTCCATGGAAGACGATCTTTCTCGCCGTGATTTTACAGTAAATGCCATGGCATTTAATTTCCATACACACGAACTCATTGATCCGTTTGGAGGGAAACAAGATTTGGAAAATCATCTTCTGCGCGCTGTTGGAGATCCAGCCAAACGCTTCAAAGAAGATTTAACGCGTATTTTGCGAGGACTCCGTTTTGCCTGTTCACTTCAATTCGAGATCGAGCCTGACACCTTTACATCCATGAAAGCTCTCATCCCCGAACTCAATCACCTTCGTTCAGTAGATGGATTGAAAGGATATGTCGTTTCAAGAGAAACAATTGGAGACGAGCTCTCAAAAGCATTTTTTGCAAACCCTTCACAAACAGTTCATCTCTTACAAGAACTCGGAGCCCTTGAAGAACTTTTTCCAAGTGTGTGGCGACACACACAAATCGATGCACACTATCTTGAACCTCTTTATCGCGCGAAACCCCACCACCTTGAACACACGATTGTTCTTCTTCTCAGAAATCTTACAACGGAAGAAGTGCGAACAACGCTCTCATTTACAGGACTTGAATCCATAAGCAAACAATCCTCTCGACGACTCGATGTCGATCACATTTTGTGGATGATTCAGAAACTCTCTCAACGACTCACCCCACAAAATATCACGGTCATGCGTGCCTCGCATTTTGAAAAACAATTTTTAGGCACACGCGGAACACAGCACATGGACCTTCTTGAACACCTTGGACATCAAACGGTTGTCGAAGCTGCAAAAAAACGCCGAGCAGAAATCTGCACAAACTGGAATTGCGATGATGATGAACCAATCCCCCCACTCGTAAGTGGAGACGACGTTCTTCGTCAAGGAATCCCAGCCGGTATGCGCGTACGAGAAATTCTTGAAATGATTCGAGATGAGCAGCTCGACGGAAAAATTCTCACACGAGAAGCAGCCATTCGATTTATCAAACAACAGATGGAATAACCATCTTGACGCTCTCCCCTATTTCAACTATGATTCCTCGCGTTCGTTATATGAACAGCGAGGGCGATTAGCTCACTTGGTTAGAGCGCTACATTGACATTGTAGAGGTGACTGGTTCGAGTCCAGTATCGCCCACCAAAAAACTTCCAATTCGTTGGAAGTTTTTTGTTTGTGGCGAGCGATTGATATTCTTGATCATTTCAACGACCCTCTTTTTCTTCATGACAGAAGGTTACACATGAAGCGCATTGCGCTCACAAACAGCCAAACGGTCATCTGTAAGGGTAAAAATCCCAATTATGCCTTCAAGGTCAAAACGGACGCCTCGAGTCTTTTTTTAAAAAAACTTACTCTTATTCCCTGGCATGACAGATGCATTTGAAACGCTTGTTTGATCTTCTGTGCTCACATCATTCACCTCTTGTTCTTCATTATCCAAAATAATCCAAGGCTTTGCTTTTGATTTTGAAATAGCCATGATGAGAAAACCTACAAATGTAAGGACAAGCGTTCCAAACAAAAATGCCCCCATAATTCCATTAAAACCACATCCAATAAAGGCTACTTTTGTTTGTATGGCACTTGTTGTACTCGCCACACAAGTACGAAGAGCGGGTTCTGCTGTCTTTACACCAAAATAGGCCGCTCCAATTGCACAAGCAAGAGCGAGAATGGTAAATAAACAGCTAAAGCGTACTTTTCTGACACGACCAAGACGCAAAATAGCCATGACCGCAAAAAAAACCCCCCCCAAAATCCAGTACACAAAAAACCACAAAATGGAGAGAAATATGATAAATGATTGAAGTCCAACATCCATAATGAGATAATTTTCTGGTGGGCGTGCTTGGACTTGAACCAAGGACCACAGAGGTATAAGCTCTGCGCTCTAACCAGCTGAGCTACACGCCCGGAATAGCTTCGCGGCTGTTAGTGTAGTATAACACGGGACGAAGTCAACATGATACAATAATCTCCTATGATCTTTCTTATTCTTGGCCCCATTCTCTTTATTCTTGGTTTTTGGATGCGGTCACGCTTCAAACGCAAAGATCACGGGGCAGGTGTGGAAGGAATGAATGCCATCTTAGTCGCCGCCACCATTTTAACTATTTTTTACGGAATCATTAATCGTCTCACGATTCTCTAACCTTATGCCATCATTCATCGTAGACGAACAACAAAATAAGAAACGTATAGACCAAGTTCTGGTCAGCGTTTTAAATATCTCGCGAGAGAAAATTCAAGCTCTGATTAAATCAGGAGAGGTAACCATCAACAACAAGGTACCTAAACCCCACACACCCGTTCACATAAACGACACTATTGTCTATCCGAAAATTTCTACCAAACCTCCAAAACAAGAAGTAAGCGATATTGAAATTCCCATTCTCTATGAAGATGACGATCTTCTTGTCATCAACAAACCTGCAGGACTTATTGTCCACAGAACAAATGAAATCGATGTTCGCCCAAGCGTTGCAGATCTTCTTGTAAAAAAATACAAAGGGATCAAAAAAGTTGGAGACAATCCCCTTCGTCCAGGAATCGTTCACCGACTCGACCGCGAAGTATCAGGTGTTATGGTCGTGGCAAAAACAAAAAAAATGTTCGAGTATTTGAAAAAACAATTTCAAGACAGAGAGGTTGAAAAAAAATATACCGCGCTTGTTTACGGGAAGCTCCCAAAAGAATTTGATGTTATCAAATTTGCAATCGCCCGATCAAAATCACAAGGTCGCATGGTGGCACGCACAGGTGATCAAGAAGGAAAAGAAGCTCTTACAGAATATGATGTCGTTGAGCGATTAAAAAACACAACCCTTGTTGATGTAAAAATTCACACAGGTCGCACACACCAAATTCGTGTTCATTTTCTTGCCATCGATCACCCTGTTGTTGGAGATCGCTTGTATCGCAAAAAATCCATGCGCCACACAAAAGAAAAAAATCTTGGTCGCCTCTTCTTGCACGCAAACAGCCTCACCGTCAAACTCGCAGATGGAAAAAAGAAAACAGTTAAAGCACCGTTACCAAAAGAACTGAAACAAATTCTCGACGCGCTTCCACGCAAATAATTCCCTCCAACATCTCAGCCTCTCTCGCCTTCCCTACTATGATCATCACCATTACAGGCGTTCCTGGCTCTGGCAAAACCACCATCGTGAAACGTCTTTCCGAAACACTCGGAATTCCTTGGTACTCCGTTGGAAACCTCAGAGGGAAAATGGCGAAAGAACGTGGTTTAACGATTGATGAATTAAACACCCTTGGCGAAACAGAAGCATTTACAGACAAAGAAGTAGACGACTATCAAACAAACCTTGGAACATCCGGAGAATCGTTTATTATCGATGGTCGACTCTCTTGGTATTTTATTCCAAATTCCTTCAAAATTTTTCTCAACGTAAATCCAGATGTCAGTGCTAAACGCATCTATCAAGCATCCAAAAAAGGTGAACGCGATGATGAAAAAGCCTACGGTTCCGTTGAAGAAGTAAAACAGTTCGTCACAGATCGTATTGCGTCTGACGAACGAAGATATCAAAAATACTACGGGGTTGATTTCCTCAACCGATCAAACTATGACCTTGTTTTGGATACCACCAACCTCACAACAGAAGAGGAAGTACGTATCATTCTTGAAAAAATACCCAAATCTTGACGCAAAACTCAATATCCGCTATTATTTCGCCACATTCAATTGATGCGACTCATGAACACTGATCGGCCTTTTAGCCGATGTGGTCCTCTCAGCGCGCAATACACACATTTATGACAACAGAAGAAACAACTCCTGTTGAAGCAACACCTGAAGAAGTCGTTGCTGAAACACCTGTCGTAGAGGAAGCTGTAGAAGTCATCCCTACAAAAACAACAGAAGTTCGCTCCGGACAAACTGTACGCATCCACGAACGCATCAAAGACATTACTCCAAAAGGAGAAGTTCGTGAGCGTATCCAGATCTTTGAAGGAATCGTCCTCGGGATCAAAGGTGCAGGCCTCAGCCGAACCCTCACTATTCGCAAAATCAGTTCTGGTGGATTCGGTGTCGAAAAAATCTACCCAGTAAATTCCCCTGTTGTTTCCAAGATCGAACTTGTAAAAACAGCTAAGGTACGCCGCGCAAAACTTTCCTTCTTGCAAAATGCAAAGAGTGGATTCAAGCGCAAATTGAAAGAAACCTACGTTGATACAACAACAAAGAAAAAGAAAAAGAAATAAAAAAAATAGTCCCGCCATGGCGGGACTATTTTTTTATATTGTTTTGAGTGATTGATGTGATTCAATATTGATTCCATTCTCATAACGCCACAGAAATGTAGGCAGTACTTCTGTAATTCCTTTATTCCATTGAGAACCGTAAATTGTATTTGCAACGGTTTCAGAAACGATCCAGTGCAACGCACCATCATTTCCAACCATATATACACGCGAATCTCCAATAGCTTTTACGCGTTCACCAGGAATCAATCCACCTTCAAATACTTTATCCGTTGGTCGAAATGAAAACGAAACGGAAAGAGTTGCTTGATAAATCGCTCCATCTTTTCCTTTCCAGATCACATGAGAATCATCAGTTAAAACAGGATTGGTTCCATATCCGAGTTTTACCTGTTTTTGATTGGTTGTATTTTCATACCAAATGTTTCCTTGTACATCTGTTCCTACACGAACATCATTTTGCACATCCGACACAAGAAACGTTGTTTGAGTGAGAGTGTCTGAAGCAAAATCATATTTCCACGACCCTTTTGTTGTTGCAAAATAAACCGCATCTTTTTCAAGATGAACAGAACCATCTTTCACAACAGGAAGTCCTCCAACAATTCCCTCAAGACCAACTGCGTGGAGCGTATGATTTACATCCGTCCACACCATACGATCCCCAGCAATCTGTACATTTTGATTCACATCTTTATTCCAGCTCAACAAAGCATCTCCAGCGGATTGAGGTTCTGTATTGCTTTTAGGAGTATACGTGTACAAACGATAGTTTTGGAAAAACACAACCGTTCCATTTGAGAGAAAATGTGGAAACAAAATGTCTGCCTGTGGATCTGTCCATGTATTTGGGATCGCGAACATGCCTTGTGAAGCCGAATCAATAAGCCAAAGTTGCTTATTTCCTCCTGAAAATTGAAGCTTCACAAGCAACTGATCATTATAGGCATCCATCACTTGTTGCCACGGAGCTTTCAACACAGACGCAATGTTTCGCTCTTCATAAGATCCATCTTTTGATTTTGCCACAATGGAGCCTTGAACTTTTTTTGTTTCATTATTTGATTGCAAAAGAGATGTGTACAAACGATCTCCTGAAGTTGAAAACGAAACAAAACTTAATTCGTCTGGCTTACGCGCAAGTGATGTGTATGGATGTGTTTCACCCGTGTTTGGATCCACGAACCAAACATCAATCCAATTATTCTTATTGGTTGATTTTGTAAAAAACACAAATTTTCCTTTCTGCGCCATAGCAAAAGACGGATTCAAAAATTGCTGATCAATACCTTGTAAAATCCGTGTTTTCCCATCTTTTAAAATCGAAAGATCGATTTTGTCACACAACCCCAGATTGGAACATTGTATTGACGGGCTTGAAACAAACGCCATTCCATGGCGTTTCATAGGATCACTTACGGTTGCATTAAATGCCAAACGTTCTACACGATGAGTAGATTCATCCCACGCACGATCTGCAAGCAGCGGCTTCCAAGAGGCTGTATCCGCAAAAACACGAGGGAGAATAGGTGAAATACCCGCTGCAATCACCAAAGAAGCGATCAATATTTTTTTAAGCATAGATGAAAGAGATAGAAAGAGCTTTAAAGCCCTTTATCTTCTTATAAATAACAATCAATAATAGCAGAAAAAGTGATTTTGTCAAGATTTCTACACAAAAAACGGGGTTTTTGCCCCGTTTTTTGATTATGAGAGAACAGACTTCAAATATTTGCCTGTAATACTTTCTTTCACTTTTACAACATCCTTTGGAGTTCCCTCAGCTACAAGTCTTCCCCCTTTGATTCCCCCTTCAGGTCCCATATCAACAATCCAGTCTGCTCCTTTAATAACATCTAAGTTGTGCTCAATGATGACAACAGTATTCCCTTTATCTACGAGCATATGAAGAACACCGAGAAGGCGCTTAATATCCTCAAAATGAAGTCCTGTCGTAGGTTCATCGAGAATGTAGAGTGTGCGTCCCGTCGCACGACGAGAGAGCTCTGTAGAGAGCTTCACGCGTTGCGCTTCTCCTCCGGACAATGTTGTCGCCGATTGTCCAAGACGAATATATCCAAGACCAACCTCATGAAGCACATCGAGCTTCTCAAAAATAGAGGTTTGATCCGCAAAGAAACGTCGTGCTTCTTCAACGGTCATGTTCAAAATATCTGAAATATTTTTTTGTTTGTAGTGAACTTCGAGCACCTCTTGGTTATAACGTGTTCCACGACATTCCGTACATTCAACATAAACGTCCGGTAAGAATTGCATTTCAATACGACGCACTCCATCTCCCGCACACGTCTCACATCGACCTCCACCCTTTACGTTAAAACTAAATTTACCTGCATCAAAATTTCGCATCTTTGCTTCTGGAACTTCTGTATACAAATCACGAATCGCGGTAAAAACTCCTGTGTATGTTGCGGGATTCGAACGTGGAGTTCGACCAATTGGAGACTGGTCAACCGCAACAACTTTATCAATGTGCTCAATCCCTTTAATGGACTTATGTGCACCTGGATATTCTTTCGCACGATAAAAATGTTTTGAAAGTGACTTACCAAGAATATCAAGAATAAGTGTCGATTTTCCGGATCCAGAAACCCCCGTGATACAAACAAGTTTTCCTAGTGGAATTGAAACATTTACATTTTGTAAGTTAAACGCCGTTGCCCCAACAATATCGATCGATTTTCCGTTTCCTTTACGATATTTTTTTGGAAGAGGAATAGATCGATCCCCAGACAAATATAAACCGGTCAATGAATGTTTGTTCTTTTTAATTTGAGCCGCTGTTCCTTCTGCCACGATCTCCCCTCCATACTCCCCTGCCCCCGGACCGACATCGAACACATAATCTGCTGCTTGAATCATGGCTTCATCATGCTCCACAACAATCACCGAGTTTCCAAATTCTTGCAGACGACGAATCGTTTGAATCAAGCGATCATTGTCTCGTGGATGCAATCCAATGGAAGGCTCATCGAGAATGTAAATGACGCCAGAAAGTCCAGAACCAAGTTGAGAAGCGAGGCGCACACGCTGTGCCTCACCCCCAGAGAGCGTCATCGCGGAACGATCGAGCGTAAGATATCCAAGTCCGACTTCTGTGAGCTGTGCTAAACGAGCACACACTTCTTTCCCAACACGCTCTGTCACTAATTGTTCGTCACTTGAAAGATTGCTTGTTAAATTTTGTTTTTCCTCTTTTTTTCCTTTTCCACCCCTCTTCTCTTCCTTTCCTAACATTCCTTCAAAAAATCCTTTTACATCTTCAACAGGCATGTTCACAATATCTGCGATGGATTTTTCAGCAATTGTGATGGCAAGCACGGCTGGTTGCAGACGTTTTCCAGAACATCCAGGACAAATCATGCGACGCATGTAACCTTCAAGTTCTGATCGGACATAATCCGAATCAGTTTCACGGTATTTTAATTCAAGCTGCGCAAGCACTCCCGGAAATACAATTTCTTGACCATCAAAAGAATAAAGTTCAGAACCGGTTCCATACAAAATCACGTCCATTTTTTGTTTTGGAATTTTTTCAACAGGAATATCAAGTGGAATTTTGTGTTTCTTTCCAACAAGATCAAGCATGCGTAAATAACTGGTTTGATTCCCAGCGATTTTGGACCACGGACGAATAGCTCCTTCTTCAAGTGTTAAGCGACCGTTTGGAATAACCAATTCTGGTTCGAGTACCAATTTTTCTCCAAGCCCAGTACATTCTGTACAAGCACCATAAGGTGAATTGAATGAAAAAAGGCGCGGCTCTGGTTTTGGTAAATTCAATCCACAATGCACACACATGAAACTTTGAGAAAATGAACGTTCATCCCCTGTTTCATCATTCACAACCGTAACAAATCCATTTCCATACTCAAGAGCTTTTTTCATCATTTGTGTAATGTGATCTTTTGAATAGGATTGTCCTCCTTGAAACGCAAAAATAAGAACATCTAAATCATGATCTTTCTTTTTATCTTTACGCATGTTAATCGCCTCTTCTGTATCAATAACAAGTCCATCATAACGAACACGTGTAAAACCGGCATTCAAAGCCGCTTGTAAAACGTGTTTATGTTCTCCTTTTTGTTTTTGAACAACCGGTGCAAAAAGCAACAACGTATCTTTTCCAAGAGACCCTTCAACAATTTTACTCATTTGCTCAAGGGTTTGTTCTTGAACAATCGCACCGCATGTTGGACAGTGCGGACGTCCTGCGCGAGCGAATAAGACACGCAAAAAATCATAAATCTCTGTCACGGTTCCAACGGTTGAGCGCGGATTGTGCGAAGAAGATTTTTGATCAATAGCGATGGTTGGAGAAAGTCCAAGCATTTCATCTACGTCTGGCTTGTCTTGGAGTTCAAGAAACTGTCGAGCATAACTCGAAAGTGATTCCATGTAGCGACGTTGTCCTTCTGCATAAATCGTATCAAACGCAAGGGAAGATTTTCCGGACCCAGAAAGTCCCGTAATAACAACGAGTTTATTTTTTGGAATGTTCACGTCAATATTCTTCAAGTTGTGAACGCGCGCACCACGAATGGAAATGTATTCTTGAGGCATAGAAAGAGGACAAATAAATCGTCTGCGACTCTAACACGGAAAACAAAAAGGAGCAAGCCTCAGGGGCTGCTCCTTTTCCGCTTTTAATCACACGAATCCTGACCAACAGTATCTCCATCAAATTTACAGGCTGCTTCTCCTTCAATTGCGGCAGCTCCGCACGGATCTTCTTTACAAATTTTTTCAAGAGTAATCTCGCCAGAACTAAAATCATCAAGTGTACCATTATCCTCACCACTTTCTACCAACATATCATCATATGCATCACATGCATTCGACTTAAAGGTGACATTCTTAACTTTTTTACAATCAATCGTTAACAAAGCACATGTTGGACCGTCCGCATCTGAATCCGTTGTGAACGCGCATGTACTTCCAGAAATTTTATCTTTTAATTGCCCACATACAGCAGAACTTGGAAGCAATGGCACATCTTCCCCAAGTAATTCATTATCCTTAAAAATTTCTTTACAACTTGTACAAACCGAGTGCTTACCATAAGTTACACATCCATAACCAGGCTTTTTGGGACACGTCACTGGATCACAAGTCTTTGGTTTAAGTGGTCCAGAATCAATACAATTACTCATTATTTTTGCTGTATCATCATATTTACAATCCGTTTCAACCAAACCCCCTTTTAATGCTGAACATGGATTTTCTGCACAAACAGACTGAATCGTTATTTTTCCTGAAACCATGCCCTCTTGTATTTTTTCAAGGTTTGTTGTGGTGAATCCTGTCTGAAATTGAGGTGTTGTATCGTAATCTTTACACTCCTTAATTTTTTTACAATCAATCGTTACGGCACCACATGCACCCACAACAATACGATCTATGTCTTCCGCTTGTGCAGTTCCGGAACTCGACAAAGCAGCCGTTAAAGCCGTTAATCCCCAACCAGCAGGTGTTGTTGTTAAAAACGCATTTTTTGCTACTGTCCATGTAGGACTTACAAACAATGCATCCGTATCATGCGTATAAGAACAATAATTAATCGTGGACAAATCTTTACCATCTACTTTTGTAGTAGTTGTATCAAGACTTAGTTGGCTGCACAAATCTTCAGAAGGCTTGATATTTGGAATACCAGGAATAACAGCTGTACACGCCAAACACTTAGCATCCGCTCCTGTTCCGAGACACCCCTCTGCAGCATTTGGACATTTTTTATAATCACAAGATGTTGCCCCCGCAACAGATCCACCATCTTTTTTTGACATGATTTTTCCAGACGTTCCGCATTTCTTTTGATCTGCTGGAATATCACTTCCGTCAATAGCTTTAATAATGTATTCCGCTTCCATTGTTTCACAGGATGTTGCGGTCACTAAATCAACACGCTTCACCATTGGAAATTTTGGTACCTTTAATTTAATCAAATAAGGATTAATGGTTGCAGCAATCAGATTAACACAAAGAAGCAAAACAAATCCTGTCACACCATTTTTTATCCGCTCCTTTCCTTTTGAAACACCATCTTTTGAACTCGCACCAAGTGTATATTGAAGTCCCCCAACCATGACCATCACAATCGCAAGCACCATTCCTCCGTTGATAATAAAGTTGAACAAAGATTCAATGTAATCTCCAATATTTCCCGTGATCGTGAGTGGACTTGATGGATTCGTTGGGTTTGGAATAGCAACATTTAATTTTACTTTTTCTGCTTTCGCCGGATCCGGGAAGCAGTAACTTTGCCCAGGAATACAATCTACCGCTTGTTTTGTATCCAAAACACCGTTTTGTTTTGTACAAATATCTTTTGTAAAACAATAGGCACTTCTTTCAGGAAGCTGATCAACGGTGAATGCACATGCTGCCACACGTTCATCTACTTTTTTACACGCAGCTGTACACGCATCTTGTCCCAAGGCAGACGGAAGCTTAATTGCTCCTCCTTTTGAAGTACACCAACAACCGGCCGTACATACTTTTTCCGCCGCAGCAGTTGGTGCTGGCTCTACCGCGAGTGCAGGTGTTGGCGCAACGTGTGCAAAAAATGATACGAGAAAGAACAAGAAAAATTTCAAACGATTCATACATCTCGGATATTATTTTTGTTGTGCACCAACAGACACAATCACGTTCTCAAGAATATTTTGCGGAATAGATCCGGGAATACGATTCCCATTAATAAAAAACGTTGGGGTTCCACGAACTCCCGCCGCAAGACCATCTTGATAATCTTGTTGAACTTGTTTTGTGTACGTTTGTGCCGAAAAACACGCTCGAAAACGATCGACATTCAAATTCAACTGGGTGGCAAACTGCTCAAAAGAAGCCTCTTCAAGTGAATCTTGATTTTGATAGATCTTGTCATGATATTCCCAAAACCTTCCTTGTTCATGAGCGCACGCAGCTGCCTCTGACGCTGTTTGTGCAAGCGGATGTAACTCAATCAATGGAAAATCTCTATAAATATACTGAAATTGATTTGGATATTTTGTAGCAAGAGAACGCATAACAAAACTAGATGTCCGAGAAAACGGACAACCAAAATCTGCAAACTCAACAATGGTAATAGGCGCATTCACATTTCCAAGTGTTGGTCGATTCTTTAGAGCAACATCAAATACCTGATCCTTTACCGGTTCGGATGCAAGTTTTGTTATCGTTGAAACCGTTTGCGAAAAATTCAAATCAGAAAGATTCAAACTTCCGTTTCTGATTTGATTTGTAAAAAAAACAATCCGCCAAACAAATATACCAAGCAAAAAAAGAACAACGAGGGTCACCATCGTTCCAATCCAGCCACGCTTCTTGTGAATCGAAATTTCTTCTTGCATAAAGACACATGTATACAGAAAGTATATCATAAAATCATCCTATGCGAGATAAAAATAACACACAGACACAAGAAGAGGCTCAAGAAAATGAACGAGTAAAACGTCGTCGTGTGAAACGCCACCCTAAAATGAAAATGTCCGGAAAAGGAATGAAACGTTTTGTCTCACCCACCAACAAGCAAGCAAACCCAAAAAAACCGCCCATGAACGGTTGACGATTGGGCCTCATTTTGATAAACTGCTTGTGCTATGAACATCTCATTGATTCTCAAGATTACACAGGTCGTCCTCGCCGTATTCCTTATTGTCTCTATTTTATTGCAATCACGCGGATCCGGAATCGGAGCTGCCTTTGGTGGAGGCGGAAACGTCTATCGCACAAAGCGCGGGGCAGAGAAAAAACTGTTTCAAATCACCATTTTAATCGCCATTCTCTTTTTTGGCGTCTCTCTTGCTGGTATCCTTTTGTAAAGGCGGACTTATTCTTCATTCCGCAACATCTTTACGTTTACTCGTTTTTTCAAATCCTCAAAGAATCCGGAAGCACACCCAACAAAAAACCTGGCCCTTCGCCAGGTTCTTTCTGTCACAAAACCTCGAAAATTTCCAACATGGAAACAATGGGAACAGCTTCCAAGCGTCATGACCGTTCCAGAAAAAAAACTGTTTGCAGGATCACTTCTTCTTGTCATTCTCTCGCTTGTGTTTCTTACGGGAGTGTATCTTTTTGCCCATCGCGTTGAACTTCCAGCCATTGGTGGAGAAAATACGGAAGCCTTGATTGGAACACCTAGATTAATCAATCCACTCTATGCATCCACAAATGACGCGGATGCAGATTTAGCCGCATTGATTTACTCCGGCCTCGTCAAATGGGATCCAGAGCAGGGATATGTAAATGATCTTGCTGATTCCATTATCTTAAGCGAAGACCAATTAAGTTACACCATCCACATCAAACAAAATGCAAAATTCTCTGATGGTGAGCGCGTACAAGCACGCGATGTTGTTTTTACCTATTCCGCCCTACAAGACCCAAACTATCGAAGCCCTTTGTCTGGAGATTTTCGTCAGATAAAAATCGAACAAGTTGATGATCAAACAGTTCTCTTCACCTTAAAAGAAGCAGATCTCTTGTTTACAAATAAACTCACAATCGGAATTCTGCCAGAAAATCTTTGGTCTGATATCTTGGCACAAAATGTGCCACTTGCATCCCTTAACCTTCAACCTGTCGGAAGCGGACCGTATGCGTTTCAAGAATTCACCAAAGACAAGAAAGGATCGATTCGATCCTACACTCTCAAACGCAACACACACTATTACGGAACAGAACCGAAAATAGAAAAAATTATTTTCAAATTTTATTCCGACGAACAATCTGCAACACAAGCCCTTACCAATAAAAACGTAGAAGGTGTGGGATATATCGCCTTTGAACACCGTGAGGTTGTTGAAAACAACCACGGAGTCAATCTGATGTATGCTCCTATTCCGCGTGGAACACTCCTTTTTTTCAATCAACAAAATGCATTACTCAAAAATGCAACAATACGTCTTGCGATCGCCCAAGCCATCGATAAGAACAAGATTGTTTCAGGAGTTTTGAATTCTCATGCTCGGGTTTTAAATGGCCCTATTTTCTCTGGTTCTTCTGCCTTTGACGAATCCTTTGCGGGAATTGCGTTTGAACCAGCAGCGGCTGCATCTGCATTAGACGCGGCAGGTTTTCAAAAACCCGTCGGAGCAACATTGCGCAAAACCTCCGACAAAGCTCCTGAAAAAAAAGAATCTGATGCAGAAACACCAGAAATTCCAGACCTTGCGTTTACCCTCACAACCGTCTCAAATGAAGAATTCATCAACGTTGCACAAGAAATCAAAAATGAATTGGACCTTCTTGGAATCGGAATCACCATAAAAACCGTTGATGCAAATCAACTCATGAATGAAGTGATTGCAACACAAGATTTTGAATTATTACTTACAGCAAATTACGGAGCAACAAACCCGGATCCTTATTTCTTTTGGCACTCTTCTCAAATTGAGAAAGGTGGATTCAATGTTGCACATTACCAAAGTACAGATGCAGACAAACTCCTTGTCAGCGCTCGATCAGCAAAAACACAAGCGGACAAAGACCTGCTCACTCGACAATTTCAGTCACTTCTGGTAAAAGAAGTCCCAGCTGTTTTTCTTTATCAATCCATGTACGCATTTGCGGAGCCAAAAAAGATTCATCTGACTCCCCCATCTCACCTGCGTATTCCATCGGATCGTTTTACAAATGTGGCAGATTGGTACATCAAGACAAAACAAACGTTGAAGTAAAAAGCATAACGATGCGAAAACTTCTGAAATTGGATGCATCACGAAGTGCTGGAGTCAAAAAGAGTTGAGCTGTATACAAAAAAAATACAGCGAAGCGTTTTTTTGATGAAGCACGAGGGAAGCGTCAATTTCAGAAGTTTTCGCGCGGATGTGGCGGAACGGTATACGCGCAGGTCTCAGAAGCCTGTGGGCGCAAGCTCTTGGAGGTTCAAGTCCTCTCATCCGCACCACAAAAACCCATGTTTTCATCGGGTGGTGGATCGAATCCAAACACGGTACAATAGGAACAGTGTTTGTATGTGACATTTTCCGGATGTTCTCATTTTATGAGGTCATCTCAAAAAGTTCGCATATACCTCGTGTAAAAAAGGAGAGAAAAAAACTGTTCCTTAACAATTGAATATTTTTTGATCAAAAACCTTCTTTTTGTTTTTGTATTTTTTGATCACTAACACAAAAAAACAAACGTCGCTGAGTCGATAGGTTGTTCTGTGCAGGGATTATTCTGTTTACACACAAAATTCCTCAACAGATGAATTTAACGACTCAACGACTTCTTAATAACAGATGTATGGTACAAACACCCTCAAAACCCCCTACCCCAAAACCAGGAAACAACAAACCAGGAGACAACAAATTCCGCGGACGCGTTTTTCGTGCACAGCCAAAACGCTTTGTAGAAACCCCTCAACAAGTCAGTTCTGTTAAAACCTATTCCACATCAAGCGGAGACAAACTTCGTATTATGGTACTCGGAGGATGTGAAGAAGTTGGACGCAACTGTACCCTTCTTGAATATAAGGACGATATCGTTATTGTAGACATGGGACTTCAGTTTCCAGAAGAAAACATGCCGGGAGTGGATTACATCATTCCAAACATGACGTACTTGAAAGGAAAGGAAAAAAATGTTCGCGGCGTGATCATCACCCACGGTCACTATGACCACATTGGTGCGATTCCACACACTGTTCCAAACATTGGAAACCCACCTATTTATGCACTCCCAATGTCAGCGGGAATCATTAAGCGTCGTCAAGAAGATTTTCACACGCGTCCACTTAACCTGAAGGTCACAAAAAACACAGACGTCTTGAAACTCGGAGCGTTTACCGTTTCCTTCTTCCACATCAACCACAACATTCCAGACTCTGTCGGAATTGTGATTGACACACCAGTTGGAACCGTCTGTCACACAGGAGACTGGAAATTTGATTTCCACCCAGCTGGAACAGAACACGCAGACTTTCAGACCATCGCCGCGATCGGAAAGAAAGGTGTGCTTTGTCTGATGGGAGACTCCACAAATGCAAACGTTCCAGGTCACCAGATCTCAGAAAAAGTCATTGAAGACGAATTACGTACCGTTATTGAAAAGGCACAAGGACGTATTATTATCGGAACCTTTGCTTCCCTTCTCGCACGCGTAAAACAAATTATCGAAATCTCGGAATCCCTCGGAAAGAAAGTGGCGATCGATGGTTACTCCATGAAAACAAACATCGAAATCGCAAAGGAACTTGGATTTATCAAATGCCAAGCATCCACCCTCATCAAACCAGAACAAATGGATGCCTATGCAGACAATAAGCTCGTGCTTATCTGTACCGGCGCACAGGGAGAGAAAAAAGCGGCGCTTAACCGCATTGCAAACAACGAACATCGTGTCATCAAGATTCGTAAGTCTGATACGGTCATTTTCTCAAGCTCTGTTATTCCTGGAAACGAAAACTCCGTTCAACGTCTCATGGATACGCTGTATCGCAAAGGATGCAAAGTAATCAACTACAAAATGATGGACGTTCACGCGGGAGGTCACGCCAAAAAAGAAGACATCAAACTCATGCTTGCTCTCTTCAAACCAAAATACTACGTTCCAATTGAAGGAAATCACTTCCTCCTCCGTGAAAACGCATCCGTTGCGTATTCCATGGGTTGGAAAGAAGAAAATGTCTTCGTGGTTGATAACGGACAAATCATGGAATTTTCTAAAGACCACGGAAAATTAACAAATGAGAAGGTTCCTACCGATTACGTCTTTGTGGACGGTCTCGGTGTGGGAGACGTTTCTCAAGTCGTGCTTCGTGATCGCCAAGTGCTTGCGGAAGACGGAATGGTGGTTGTCATCGTTCAAGTCGAAAAACACACCGGAAAACTCGTCGGCAATCCAGATATTGTTTCGCGCGGATTTATCTTCATGAAAGATCACATTGAACTCATTGAAGGAACACGCAAAGAAGTCAAAAAACTGGTTACAGAAAAAGCTCCTGGCTCAGAACTGGATCCAAAATATCTTCGCGATCAAATTCGCGATGAAGTCGGAAAGTTCTTGTTCAAAAAAACAGAACGCCGACCAATGATTTTGCCAGTAATTATCGAAGTTTAATCAGAAAAAAGCCCGTATCGCAAGATATGGGCTTTTCTGTTATTATTTCCTCACTATGTCACGAGTCCTCACTGCCCTCCAACCAACCGGTATTTTGCACATCGGAAATTATTTCGGTGCGATTGAGCCGTTTTTACAATTGCAAAATCAAGGAAATGAAAATTTCCTGTTTGCGGTTGATTATCACGCGATTACGGTTCCACAAGATCCGGAAACATTGCGTAAAAATATTCTGTTTGCAACCGCGGTGTATCTTGCGTCTGGCGTTGATACAACAAAGACCACCCTCTTTCAACAATCGTATGTTCAGGAACACACAGAACTTGCATGGATCCTTAGTTGTATTGCCGGCATGGGCGAAATGGAACGCATGACGCAATTTAAAGATAAAGCAAAAGGAAAAGGCGAATCCGTGTCTGTTGGACTCTTCACATACCCAATCCTCATGGCAGCAGACATCTTGCTTTATGACACGCAAATCGTGCCTGTGGGCGAAGACCAAAAACAACATGTGGAACTCGCGCGGGATTTAGCAGAACGATTCAATAATCGATTTGGATACACCTTCTTTGTTCCAAAACCACAGATCCGCGAATCCGGTGCGCGCATCATGGGACTCGATGACCCAGAAAAGAAAATGTCCAAGTCCGCACCAAGTGAAAAAAATTACATCAGCCTCATGGATGACGAGGCAACGGTTCTCAAAAAAATCAAAAGCGCTGTTACGGACTCTGAAGGAACGATCGTCTATCGCGAGCACCGCAAAGGAATCGCAAACTTGATGACAATCTATTCCCTGCTCACCGGAGCAAACATGATTGAGATCGAAAAGATTTTTGAAGGCAAAGGATACGGAGATTTCAAAGTCGCGCTTGCCGCAGAAGTCACCGCATTTCTCTCCCCGCTTCAAAAAAAGATCAAATCGTATTTGGAAGATGAAGACATGCTGAAACAAGTCCTCGCAAGCGGAGCCGAAAAAGCACGTGAGATTGCGCAGAAAAAAATGATCGAAGTCAGAAAAAAGATCGGGGTTGCTTGACGTAGCACCCCGTTTTTGTTAGGGTTTCGTCTTCTTGCAAGGTGCTCGAAGTATAGTTTTACCTCACAATAGGTGACTCATGGAACATCGTCGGCGAAGAACGACAACACTTGAAGAACGCACCACACATCGTGCAAACATCGAACGCCTAATCTTGCAAGGACTCGAAGACTCCGGCAAGACACATCGCTTTGATAACAAACACGATCCCAAAAAACCTTTCATGTATTTCTTTCAAGAAACTCACGAAGGTCTCGTTCTGTTCGTCATCTTCTACACACAAGCATGTCGATGGATGCGTTGCATAGGATGCACACTTCCATCCACCTCGTCACTGCAACACATCGACTTTTCTGACATCATGGATCAAACACACTCTATCTTCGAGGACCCAATGGTTCTTGGACGAGCACATGAGATCAAAAAAGTGATTGTGAGTAATCAAGGATCTGTTCTCGACAATGAGACATTTCCCACAACGGCTCTCCTGCACTTTGTCATGAAGTGCAACAAGCACTTGCCAAACATGGCGGTTCTGACACTGGAATCACGACCAGAATACGTCGATGATGTTGAACTTGAAGTTCTCTCACGAGCGCTTGAAGAAGGAGCCACTCCCACAACTCTTGAAATCGCTATCGGACTTGAAGTCTTTGACGACGACATTCGTAATTTGATTTTTGGAAAGGGATTGCGCAAGCAAAAGTTGGATGCCCTTGCGGAGCGGCTCGCAGAACACGGGTTCCGCATGAAGTGTTACTTCATGTTTAAGCCCGTGCTCGATGAGCATATGAGTCGAGCAGATGCCATTAATGACGTGCAAGGTGCCATTCGGTATCTGAGCGATGTTATGGCTCGAGTACCAAACTCGATGATCTCCATCCACTTGAACCCAACATACGCTGCACGCGGCACTCCACTCGAAGCTGCCCTCAAGGCAGGAAAATACACCCCTCCCCATCTGAGTGATGTTGTCCGCGCTATCCGATTTGGAGAAGGTCGCGGCATTCCTATTTTTGTCGGCATGAATGAAGAAAATCTCGCTGTTAAAGGCGGATCCTTCGTTCGTCCCGGTGACGAAGAAACCATTCGCATCATCAATGAATTCAACAAAACACAGGACTACGGCCTGTTCAAGCAGCTACCGGACTAAAAAAGTCTGGTTTTTTATTTATTCAAGGATTGACAAAATCGATATTTTATAGTAAAGTCCCGCGTCATGTGCATATGACATTGGCTCGGAACCCTTGTTTTCTTCAAAAAAAATAAAGGCTCCTGGCCAATGTTCGGCCTATGATGGAGAGGTGTCTCAATGAAGCGTTCGATGTTAAACTTCTTGTTTCTCTGCCTCCTGGTCATGTTCGGTGCTTTCGGATGCCACGGCGTCAACGTCGGACCAGGCGAAGAGGCGGTGCTGCTCATGCAGCCCATGCTGTTCGGTGATGGTGGCGTGGTCCCCACCCCAGTGAAGACTGGCCAGATGTGGGTGGCCTACACCACCCACGAAACGATTGTAGACATGAAACCGATGCAGTTCGAGCTCAACCTCGACGACTTCATGACATCAGACGGCGTGCCGCTCGATTTTCATGCAGTCATCCGGCTGCGCGTCACCGACTCCGTAAAGCTCATCGAGCAATTCGGAGTAAAATGGTACGAAAGCAATGTACAGATGGAGTTTGCCACTCTCGTTCGGCAAGCGGTCAAGAAGCACGGAATGAACGAGACAGCGATTCAGACCGCAGCCATCGAAGAGATCGATGCTGAAGTCAGGACAGGCCTCGCAAAGTACATCGCGGTCAAGAAGCTGCCGGTCGAACTGATCGATGTCACGGTCGGCAAGGCGAATCCACCAGACGCGGTCAAGAATCAGAGAATCGAGACCGCGTCGCAACAACAGCGCGCACTCACAGAGGCCCAGCGAAAGCTCGCCGAAGACGCCCGCAAGATGGCCGAGGAAAGCCGCGCCGCAGCCGACAACGCGTATCGCAATGCAATGTCCCTCGATCCGAGCCAATTCCTCGCGCTCGAGACCATCAAAATGCAGCGCGAAGTCTGTGCGGCAGCTGGTGGCCACTGCTCCTTCATTATCGGTGGGGGCGACAATCAGCCTCAACCGGTGATCAACGTCGGCAAGTAATCTCTTCAAGAGTCCCTCATGGACTCTTTTTTCTTTGCCAATTTTCCGTTGACATTTCCCTTTTATTCTGTTAGTATTCCCTCGTTCTCAAGGATGATCGGGTGATTACCTGGACAAACGTCTGGGAGGAAAGTCCGAACACCTCGCATGCAGCAATGTATGCGGACAAGAAAAGTTGTTAACGACAACCAAGGATACGTATTCGAGCGCGAGGCGTTGGAGCAATTCACGCTTTGATCCCGAATACCAACCTTAGGGAAAGTACCACAGAGACAATACTAGTTCTGGCGCAAGCCAGGATGAAAGGTGAAAAGTGATGTGATGTCGCAAGACTACGCATCTCGCTGCATGGTGACATGCATGTGTGGCAAACCCTTTTCGGTGAAAGAGCA
>CAYOCD010000007.1:0-940 GCA_964402425.1 uncultured Gammaproteobacteria bacterium
AGGATGCGTCCCCACTTCTCAAAGGCTTGGTACCAACCTTCTGTAGACGGAAGTGTTGTAGTCGCCATCGTGACGTGCGCAGCATGTTCCTGATGTGTTGATGCAAGGTGATTCAATGTCGATGCTGAAAGAAATGGATGATCTCCGTATAGAACAATCAGTGCATCTGCATCCTCGACAGATTCTCGAGCACAACGAACTGCATGTCCTGTGCCGAGTTGTTCTTCTTGAATCGCATGAGAGCACGTTCGACCAATCACCTCACCAAGTCTCGGTGAATCCTTTCCAATTACAACAACTGGATTCGTATCAATCCCTGATGCTTCAATTGACTCAAGTAAATGTTGCAAAATAGCTTTACCCGCAACCTGAGTCAATGCCTTTGGAATATCCTGTTTCATGCGCGTTCCTTTTCCAGCTGCAAGAATGACAATGCGAAATTTCATACTATTTTAGTAAAACACCAAAAATAAACCCAAAGATAAACCCAATTGTGAGAAAGAAGGTAATTCGCACGACTTTACACAAATGACAAGGTTTTTTTTGCTCATTCATAGGCCTCAACAATAACAAAAAAATTCCCTTTCGGGAATCTTTTTTCAACAAATATACATTGTCCTGGCGCCTACCTACTCTCGCTCAATCGAACTACCATCGGCCCTACGACGCTTAACTGCTGTGTTCGGGATGGAAACAGGTGTGACCATCGTGGAAATGGCACCAAGACAATGTATATTTGTTGTTTTCACAAACAACAATTGAAGATCAACAGAAACTGATATATCACTTTTTTACTCTGATACGCGCGTTGCTCTTAACCACAAATCTCTTATACAAGAGAGGTTGTAGAGCTCGACCTATTAGTACCGCTCGGCTGAACATCTTACGATGCTTACACCTACGGCCTATCAACCTGCTCGTCTCGCAGGGGTCTCAAATG
>CAYOCD010000007.1:1080-51156 GCA_964402425.1 uncultured Gammaproteobacteria bacterium
ACCCAGCTCGCGTACCGCTTTAATTGGCGAACAGCCAAACCCTTGGGACCTTCTACAGCCCCAGGATGCGATGAGCCGACATCGAGGTGCCGAACCACGCCGTCGCTGTGGACGCTTGGGCGTGACTAGCCTGTTATCCCCGGAGTAGCTTTTATCCGATGAGCTTCCGCCGTCCTATTTCGTACGGTCGGATCACTAACTTCTGCTTTCGCAACTGCGCGACTTGTAAGTCTTGCAGTAAAGCTGGCTTCTGCGTTTGCACGTCCAGCGCGATTTCCATCCGCGCCAAGCCAACCTTTGTAAACGCCTCCGTTACATTTTGGGAGGCACCCGCCCCAGGTAAACTACCCACCAGATCCTGTCCCTCCTTCCGGTTTCACGGAAGGTGGTTAGACTTTACACAACGCAAGGGTGGTATCTCACTGGTGCCCGAAGGCTCCCACCTATTCTGAACATGCGGAACATAAAATCAAGACCAAGTTGTAGTAAAGCTTCACGGGGTCTTTTCGTCTTACCACGGGAAGTGAGCATCTTCACTCACATTGCAATTTCGCCGAGTACATTGTTGAGAGAGTCTCCAAGTCGTTATGCCATTCGTGCAGGACGGAATTTACCCGTCAAGGAATTTCGCTACCTTAGGACGATTATAGTTATCGCCGGCGTTCATCCGCGCTTCAGTCGAAAGCTTCGCTCTTGCGAGCTAACCCCCTTCCTTAACGTTCGGACACTGGCCAGGCATCAGCCCCTATACTTCACTTTGCAGTTTTGCAGGGACCTGTGTTTTTGGTAAACAGTCGCTTGGAGTCTTTCGCTGCGGGTCGCACCCTCACAGGTGCAACCAGGCCTTATCCCGAAGTTACGGCCGTTGTTTTGCCGAGTTCCTAAACAATGTTTCTCTCGTACGCCTTAGTGCATTACGCACCCACTCACCTGTGTCGGTTTACGGTACGGGTTTCTATCACATTAGCCTTAGCGGCTTTTCTTGGCTCCGTGTCCTTTCCCCTTGCTCATTGTTGCCAATGAACTTGCGATCGCATTCGTGCTCTGGATTAAACCAAGCGTGGTGGATTTGCCTGCCACGCGCCTAAATACGCCCAACGTCATAGCCATAGGACGCGGGAAATTTCACGAAGCGTCCCCGCTTCAGTGTGATAAAAAGTGCAGGAATATTAACCTGCTGTGCATCGACTACGCCTTTCAGCCTCGCCTTAGCACCCGACTAACCCTGGGACGATTTGCGTTGCCCAGGAACCCTTAAGTTTACGGCGGACGGGGTTCTCACCCGTCTTTTTGCTACTCATGCCAACATTCTCCCTTCGCATCGCTCCACCATGGGTCACCCCTTTGGCTTCAGCGCAATACGAATGCTCTCCTACCGCTTAACGTTTAAAAACGTTAAACCCTCAGCTTCGGCACATCATTTAGCCCCGGTACATTTTCGGCGCAGAAAAACTTGACCAGTGAGCTATTACGCTATCTTTAAAGGATGGCTGCTTCTAAGCCAACCTCCTGGTTGTTTAAGTCTTTCCACCACCTTTTACACTTAATGATGATTTAGGGGCCTTAGCTTGAGATCTGGGCTGTTTCCCTTTCGACGTATGGAGCTTAGCCCCCATCGTCTGACTGCCGGGAACACATGTTGGTATTCGGAGTTTGATTAGAGTCGCTACCCGAAGGCGCAAACTCGATTCAGTGCTCTACCCCCAACACATTATTTACCGACGCTAGCCCAAAAGCTATCTCGGAGAGAACCAGCTATTACCGAGTTCGATTGGAATTTCTCCGCTATCCACAACTCATCCCCGTGTGTTGCACGGCACGTGGGTTCGGCCCTCCACGAACTGTTACATTCGCTTCAGCCTGGTCATGGATAGGTCACCCGGTTTCGGGTTATGTGCGCGCCACCCTTTCCTTGCGGAAATAACGCGGATTAACGCTCGCTTTCACTCTGACTTCGTCCCGGAGGACTTAATCTAGCGACGCACATCACACTCGTTGGCTCATTCTTCAATAGGAACGCCATGACCGTCTTGCGACGGCGCTGACTCCTTGTAAGTATACGATTTCAGATACTATTTCATTCCCCTTCCGGGGTGCTTTTCAGCTTTCCCTCACGGTACTTGTACACTATCGATCAGAACATGTATTTAGCTTTGCCAGATAGTCCCGGCAGATTCCTACAGGATTTCACGAGTCCCGTAGTACTCAAGAACAATAATCATAATGACGTAATATATTTCGCGTACAGGACTTTCACCTTCTATGGTGTGACGTTCCAATCACTTCCACTATATATTACATGGATTTCATTATCCGTTTTTTGAAGAAAACGACACTACTGTCTTACAACACCTATCTCTCGCAACGACTTCAATCTTTCGCATCCATTCACACACAGTCTTGCGACTCCATGCTTACAAACACTTCACGAGAGAGGTTTGAGCTGTTCCCTTTTCGCTCGCCACTACTAAGGGAATCTATTCGTTTCGCGTTTCCACGCGACGTGCTTTCGCAGCTGCGCGAGGCAAATGCGACGCGGCAACGTGAAAACGTTAAACGAAATTGTTTTTTCTTTTCCTCTGGCTACTGAGATGTTTCACTTCACCAGGTGCCCTCCTTGCAACTATGTATTGATTGCAAAGTGATGCGATATGAATCGCAACAGGTTTCCCTATTCGGATATCTTCGGATCAAAGGTTGTTTGCCACCTCCCCGAAGCTTTTCGCAGGCTACTACGTCCTTCATCGGCACGTTCTGTCAAGCCATCCTTCGTATACTCTTGTTAAATGCTCTACAACCACTCTTATTTAAGAGTGGTTCACTTCTTTGTGGTTTCTCTTATTCTGTTGATCTTCAATTGTAATGTTCGTGCGACCCTTGAAGGGTTTGCCGAAATCTGAATGATTCAAGGATCTGTTCTGGCCTTGAGGCCAGAGATGAGCTGCTACGCGAGACGTAGAAACTCATCTCTAGGTTCAAGTTGTGTGTAGACAAGATAAAACCGCCTTATGGGCGGTCTTCAAGCAACAAAATTGTTACGATGAAGATCGTCCTTTCTATTTGGTTTGCGTTACATGACGAACATATCCCCTTGTTCTCCGTAAGCTCCTTCTCCTCTCCATCCCATCAGCGGACCCATCTTCATGTGGGTCGATCAGCCAGACATTCTTGGGACAAAGAAGAAGAAACGTATTCGATTTAAGTGGTGGAAGTTTAACCGAACTCGTAAACCCTGTCAAGGGCTGTTATCCAAAAATAATCCACAGGGAAACCACGATCAGAATATTCCTTTTTTTAGCTAAAATACTATTTGATCAAAAGAAGAAATCCTCTTCCATGCCACATCATCTCTCTCATGTGGATAATCATGTTTCGCTCCTGATCTCACAATTCGATACAGCTTAATAGGAAGTCCTGCATCCACAACGGGATTTAATTCATTTGGACTGTCATCAACAAAAATAACGCGTGTTTCCATCTTTAAAACGTCCTTCAAATGTTCAACTTTATGCTTATCTGGCCCAGCAATACGAACCGGAGAAAAAAAGGATGCAATTCCGCTTTCTGCCACACGCCACAGCTGATTCCCTTCATCTCCATACGTAAGAAGTGAAAAGGAATGCGATTTATGGTGTTGAGATAAAAACATTGGAACATCAGGAAAGACATAGTCTTTCCCAAGCTCTTTTACATGTCCCATCATTTCATTCATCAACTGTTGTGCAATCGAATCTGAGACCCCAAGAAGTTCCATGTGTCGCTGTAAAGTAAAACCTTTAACAAATAGACGCGCCCCAACATCAATCGCTTTATTTCGATCAATTCCAATACCCACAAGTTTTTCTAACCAAAAATTCCAATATTTTGTTGTATTAGTAAGAGTATCATCAAAATCTGAAACTAGATGCATAGGACTATTTCATGTTTTTGTATTGATCCTCAAGGTTCTGCCCGGGAGCATAATCAAAAGGTGTTTGTGCGATTTGCAAAATCGTTTCTTTTAAAACTGGATACTGTGCCCCCATATAATGATCATCTGTGGCGGTCTCGATCATTCTTGCTCGCAATTGATCTGCGAGTTTTCTCCCATGCTCGATCGGAACCAATTTATCATCAAGCGAATGAATAACGACGTATTCTCGCGCTTTCCACATGAGCACATCCGCATCTAAATCATCAACAAACAGTCGGCGTAACTCTGGACGAGATACTTTCCAAGGTGCAGCAACCAAAATGACCGCGCGAGGTGTTTCCGTCATTTCAACCATTTCTAGGTATTGCAAAATAGCAAGCGCTCCGAGCGAATGTCCAAGCAAAATATCTTCATTTTTTAAAAATCCAATCTCTTTTTTCATGACTTCCATGAGTGCTGGCATGTTGATTCCTTCCACAATTTCTGAATCTGTGGGTGTTTCCGGATCTTTAGGAGGCATTTTTAATGGAAGTTCTGGTGCAATAACCTCAAAACCTGCCGCGTGAAGTTCGTCACGAAGCCAGGGGTGAAAATTCATGTTTGGATTGGCATTAAAGCCATGAACAAGGATGACGCGCATAGGTATTTTTGTGGTCGAGCATACCAATCTTGAGGCTTTGTGTCGAGAACAGTTGACAAAAGATGAGTTTTATCGTTAACTAGCGGGCACCCTCATTTTTGAGTATGCCCATTTCGGAGGAGGTTTCCGTGGCAAAACGTCGTTGCAAAGGCGCGTACGTCCGGATTGTACTCCCGGACGAATTACGCGCTCTTCCGAACAATATTTACGAACTCATCTCTGAAGCATCTGAATTTGCTACTCTGAGAGCACATTCCATTTGGAGAATGTCAGAACAGCTTAGTGAAGAAACATTCAGAGAAGATCATGAACGATTCGCGGAAATCGCTGAAAAAAATAAAGGGCTACACCACCTTCTCCTGGCGGTCTTTTACACAAAGATCCATCAAGAGCTAGAACCGAGAGTTCCTGTTCACAAAATGCGTATTCGTAATAAATTTCTTGTTGCCGCAATGGCACAACGAGAACTTTCACGCGCATGTCTTTCTCTGCAAGAAACAGATGCAAAGAATATTCAAAATATTGATATGACACATGTCGGCATCAGTGCCGTCACGTGGAAAACAAATTTTGTTGGTGCCCGATCTGTCGCGCGCGTCATTTGTGCGTTCATTCAAAAAGGCGCAGAGATTTTTTTCCCGATTGCCTATATAGATATCCAGCTACGTATTGATCTATTAGTTCGGTTATCACCCTCTGGGATCGGACTTTGTGTCCAAATTAAAACCGAACAACATTTAGACAACATTCAACACCGCCTCATTCAAGAAGTTTCGTATAGTGAAGTAGAAAAACTTGCAACCAGCGACAAATATTTTTTGAACGGAGTGTCTGAATTCCGAAATAACAACACAGGAACATGGCTTCCACTTGAAATCAAGATTGGAAGCATTCCGTACACCCAGACAACCGTTCATCCACCCGAAGTAATTCTGAGCGCCTTCGATGTGATGATCCAAAATCTCATTACCCAAACAATCGCCTAAAACGCTTCCACCAGAAGCGTTTTTTTCTTACCCAATTGAAAAAAACATGTACGTCGAGTACACTCCAAACAAGAAACGTCATAAAACTTTCAAAATTGGATGGATTGCGAAGTTCTGGAGCCAAAAATATTGTGAAAGGTATCATAAAATACCTTGAACAATTTTTTGGCGAAAGACAAGCAAGCCGCCAATTTTGGAAGTTTTATGCGAGCGTGGCGGAATTGGTATACGCACTAGCCTTAGGAGCTAGCGGAGTAATCCATGAGAGTTCGAGTCTCTCCGCTCGCACCAATACAAAAACAGATCAACCTTGCGTTGATCTGTTTTTGTATGATTAATCCATTGACACAAACGGTGTTTTGACATACATTCCTTTCTCGCATTTGTCGCGAGTAATTAGGACATCATGAGTACTGAAAAAATATTACACCGAGTACAATTTGATGCACCCCCATCAACCATGACAATGCTCCTTGATCTAAAAACCAAAATGACAGCCTCCTCTTACAACGAGGTGCTAAGAGCGTCGCTTCGAGTTTTGAAAGAAATTCACGAGCTCGTTTCAAAAGGAAACAAGTTGTATGTAAAATCTCTTGATGGGGAGATGATTGAAATCAAATTCATTTTCTGAACAATGGAAGAGGAGATCTTTGTGACAAGAACAACAAAAACAAAAGATCGCACGCGTCTCAATTTAGAGCTTCCAAACACAACAATACAACGCATGGAAGATCTTTGTGTGCGTACAGAAGCAGAATCAAAGACAGAAGTTATCCGCCGCGCGTTACAGACTTACGAAGCTCTCTTGATCATGTCTGCCAAAGGCTCCATCATCCTTCGTCATGAAGATGGAACCGAAGAAAAAATTCTCTTCACCTGATTCGCGCAATGCGAATCTTTTTTTATTCATCTATTTCCATTACACTTCCTTCATATGATCAAGCTCGGAATCTATCGCCATTACAAAGGGAATCTTTATGAAGTTCTTGGCGAAGCCAAACATTCTGAAACACTCGAACCCATGATTGTCTATCGTGCACAATATGGCGATCAAGAACTTTGGGTTCGCCCATTCGAAATGTTTGTTGAAGAAGTTCTGTTCGAAGGAACAATGCAACCACGTTTTCAATTTTTAGAACAACAAAAATAATTATCAATCTATGAATTTCCTCATTCAGGTGATTGGCTGGTCGGGAACAATCTTAGTTGTTATGGCCTACGTATTGGTTTCTAATAAAAAAGTCAGTAGCACAAGTACAACTTATCAATGGTTAAATTTGCTTGGTGCCACAGGGATTGGTATCAATACATTTTTTTTGCACGCATGGCCATCATTTGCTCTTCAGCTCATATGGGGTGGCGTAGCCATTGCTGCGCTCATCAAGAAAAAATAATTTTATCCACAAACATACCATTGACAAACACAAAATTTTTTGATGAAATGTTTATACGAGAATTAAGAACTCCTGAATGATTAAATCATTTGGGAGTTCTTTTTTGTTTTCGAGAAATCGGAAGCACGATCTGATCCGTCGTCTTCATTTGCGCAAGTGTTCATTCACATTTTCATTGACCCTATGAAACAAAATCGCACGTTGATTGTTATTTTCTCCCTCTGCGCGCTTGTGTTTGGATTTGTTCCAAATACCATACAGGCAACCATGGCACCGGACGTCATCATTTCTGAAGTGATGTGGGCAGGTTCATCTGTATCTGCAGCAGACGAATGGATTGAACTTACAAACATGAGTAACCAACCCGTCGATGTTTCCGGATGGAGTCTTACGGGTGCATCAAGTGCCCCCATCATTTTTCCCGATAACAGCTTCATGGAACCACATACACCTTTTCTCATTTCAAACTATGCGCACACAAACACCAACTCAACACTCAACACACAGTCGCAAATCGTCACGACCATGGTCTCACTCCCAAATGACAAACTCGCCCTTACGCTCACGGCACCGAATCGAGGCATGGTCGATTCCGCCGGCAACGGAGGAGCTCCTTTCGCAGGAACATCTGGCGGAACTGGAGATGCACTTCATGGACAATACCGATCCATGGAACGAAGAGATTTCTTAATGGACGGTACGACAAAAGACGCGTGGACAGATGCAGATTCATCAAATGGATTTAAAGAATCCGCACTCGATCAAGGAACTCCCGGAAGTTTAAACGCTGATTTGCAATCTCTCCTCATTAACACGTCTACACCAACCACACCAATTGCTGTTGCGCCTGCAACTCCTATCGAACAAGAACAAATTTGTGAAGATGTCGCGATTGATCTTATCGCAACTGTCGCGCTCGAAGCGGACGTTATCCCTCAAGCAGAGCCAACATCTGACGAAATTCAAACACTCACTCCAGCAGAACAACCCGCTTTGAATTCAATGGAACAAAATCCGCCACCACAAGGCACATTACGCATAAGCGAAATTTATTCGCATCCAGCAACAGGAGAATCTGAATGGATCGAATTTGAAAACACATCTTCTTATCCAGTGACAACAAACGGATGGAATATGCTTGACGCAAGTGGCGCTTCTACTCTTCTTCCGGACGTCATTGTAAGTCCAGGAACATATCTCACAATCGAAAATCCAAAAGGTAAACTTAATAACGACAGTGACTCAGTCACCCTTAAAGATGCAAACGGATCTGTGATCGAATCCGTTCTCTATCATACAGATCTTGGAAATGTGCCGGATGTAAATGAATCTCTTGTTCGAATCAATGAGCAGACATTTGCTCTTACGACAACACCAACAAAAAACACATCCAACACATTAACACCTCGCCCGCCAAAAACATCTTCTGTCTCAAATACAACAACGCAAGCAACCACAACTTCTGTTACAGAAACGATTGCGACAAACACAGAAATCGTTTCATCGGTCCCTCACGAAACAGAACAACCAACAAAACCAGAAATCGTTACTGAACCTGAACCTTCAAAACCAATTCTTAAGACTCTTCGCCTTTCAGCATTCTATCCAAACACGGGCGGAAACGATCTAACAGATGAATACATTGAAATCGAAAATACAGGCGATCAACCTGTTGTCCTTGATGGATGGAAGATCGTTGATGCGGGTGGAACCAAATTTACTTTTACAAAAGACACTCAAATTGCCGCATATACATTCCATCGTCTCCTTCGTCCTGAAACAAAAATCAGTCTAAATAATGACGGTGACACTGTTACGCTCATCGCCCCTGACGGATCGATCATTGATACACAAACATATGAACAAGCAAAAAGTCAGTTCGCATTCGCACGCTCAAACAACGTTTGGTCTTGGACGACAACAATTACGCCGAATGAACCAAGTGTGGTTTCGGAAAACAGCTCTGCGGTTTCAACAACATCTGAAACAAGAACACCTTCAACTCCAAACACTTCTCCAACCACACAATCCAGTGGGTCCATCTCTCCTTCTCTCGTAACCATCGAAGACGCAAAACTGCATGCGGATGGAACACGCATGAAAGTTCGAGGAGTCGTAACCGCTCTCCCAAACACGTTCAACTCACAAACCATGTACATCCAAGATGACACAGGCGGAATTCAAATTTTCAAAAGTGATTGTCGCTTCCCAACACTCGCTCTTGGTCAATCGATTACCGTCACAGGTGTTCTCTCACACATCAACGGTGAGGCGCGTCTAAAAGTCATGAATCAAACATCTCTCACTGTTGGCTCAATCACAAATACCGTTTCACCGACTTCTGGAAATGTTTCTTCCATTGGTTCCCTCATGACCATTGCTGGAACCATTACATCAAAATCCGGAACACGACTTGCTCTTGATGTTGATGGAGAAACATGGAACGTAGATCTCCCAAAAACGAACACAGCAACATATAAAAAAGGAGAATCTATCACAGTAAGTGGCATTCTTGCGAACGCAAAAAATGGTCCTGTCCTCAAAGCACGCTCAGAACAGGATGTAACACCGTTACCAAAAGCAGACACCAAACAATCCGTACCAAACATAACCGCCACAGAATCAACAGAACCAAAACAAACTCTCGCGATCGTTTTGATTCTTCTCTCATCACTCGCGTTCATTGGTCTTAAACTCCGACCACGCTTTTATGCATTCACACAATCCTATGGACGAAAGCCCTCTTTCCCTCCTCGAGCTTAAAAAACGACTTGAAGCACGCGCCTTTACGTACGGCGTTTCCTCGGCCGTTTCAACCCTCCTTGGAGAATACGTTTTAGAACTCTTAACCAAACCCTATTATGTCCGACACACAAACAAAACCATGGTTTAACCAACTCAGACAAAAACTCACGGACATGGCAGAACAATTTGATCTCGATCCAATTCAATCCGAACAATTCCGCGAAACAATGTTTGGACTTTGCAAACAAGAATACATGCTCGGAAACAAATCCGGTATCGCCTGGGCATTCAAAAAAGCCGCAGAAAAACGCGGCAATTCACAAGCGGTCGCAGCGTGATATAATCCATTTCTATGGATAGAAATACACCCCTCACATTTGGACTCTTCGAAACCTACATGGATAAATTCCAAAGGTATCTTGAAGATCGATTCGAAAAAATTGGTGACCGATTTGATTCAATGGAACATCATTTGTCAGAGCAAATTGAAAATCTTGCGTTTGCCACAAAAACAGGATTCAATGATATGGATAGGCAATTCCATGAAGTTCGTCAGGATGTTTCAGACATCAAACAAGACGTGACAATTTTGAAACAAGACGTTACTGTCATGAAGCAAGATATCTCGGTACTCAAAATCGATATGAAGGATTGCAAGCAATATATCCAAACATCTAGTATCGAATCAAGTTCAAATCGTGTGCGACTCCAAAATCTGGAAGCACACATTGCATAAACAAAAAGACTCGCCATTGCGGCGAGTCTTTTTTTATTCAAGGGGTGGGAGATTAAAATCAACTTCAAGTTGTTTTCTTCGTGCAACAACCGATGCAGAAGTTTTCTTTGCCAAAATATCTCTGCACACAAGCGCAGCCTGACGCATTTCATCAGAGCGTAAAAACGCGTCGTCAATTTTACAACGTTTTACAAGTTGTACTGCTCCAGAAGAATCTCCTCGCGTCATGGCAGCAAGTGAGACATCTTTCATTTTTCCTTGCATCTCTTCTGTTGCAAGTAACGCGTCCG
Source organism: uncultured Gammaproteobacteria bacterium (assembly GCA_964402425.1). GTDB lineage: Bacteria > Patescibacteriota > Patescibacteriia > UBA9934 > GWF2-40-263 > XYB2-FULL-45-11. The sequence goes on from CAYOCD010000007.1 coordinate 11,785, forward strand.
GAATCTGAAAACGATCTATGATTCCAAATGCAGAAGATAATCGGTTTGCGGAAATCTCGGCAAGCGCCATATTCATGGCACTCGATTGCGTTTCTGGATTTGTATTAAATTCAGCCGTCTTCTCAGCACTCCAATCCCCCATCACAAGCGCAACATCTTCTGGATCATGTGCAATTTCTCCTGTCATCATTTTTTGCACAAACGCCTCTTCCGAGAGATTTAACCGCTTTGCTTTTTCAAGCAAAATTCCTCTTTGCCTACGCTCTTCTGCGTAAATTTCTTCTTCTGGAGACAATTCTACTACTTCTACCTTTGTCTCTGGTACTGAAGCTGTCATTGCTTCGTCGGGCCGAAACCCAGATTCAGGATTATTCATATGAGAAAAATTATACAGGAACAAACAAAAACACCCAACCAAGGTTGAGTGTTTTTGTGGAGCAGGAAACGGGATTCGAACCCGCGGCCTTCTCCTTGGCAAGGAGAAGCTCTACCCCTGAGCTATTCCTGCTAAAATCCTCAAAATTTGCGCCCAGCCAGCATGGCCCTGCGCTCCGCGTTCGAAGGACAAGTCGTCCATCTCACTTGCGGTGCTCGGTCTACACTGACTGTGCATCAAATTTTGAGAATTTTAGCACGCACACGTGCTAGCTCTTAAGTGGTCGTATTCTAGTAAAAAGTCGCTGATACGTCAACGGATCAAGAAAACCACAAATTATCGATATTGTTCATGAAGTGCAATCGCCGTTGCGGTCGCCACGTTTAGGCTTTCTAATTTTGAGTTGTGTTCGATCATCACAGATATTCTGCCACGCATGATGGATTGACTCAAATCCATTTATTTGTTATGTTCCCTCCTTGCTTTCGAGCAAGAATGCCCTTTTACATGACACAAACAGGAGATGCATCATGACGGACAACCAGAAAAATGTGCAAGTACACGCTTTTGCCGTACCCGCTCTGCTTATGCGCTCACTTGGTCTCAAGATACCATCCGGCGCCAACATGACACGGATGAGTGCAGAGACCGAAGGCTTCAACATCGCAGTCGACCTGTTCTCATTTCGCTCTGCACGCGCTCGCAACAAAGCCGCAAGTGCATTTGTTGCAACGGCCAAGCAGACGGGAAAGACTCTCGAAAAGGTTGCGTGTCTCGCAGACAACACGGCCACGGATCTCTATGTCACCATAACGAGTGCGGAACTTTCTTCGCCAGACGAACAAAATGATCGGAACTTCTATCTTTCCTTTAAAGAATTCATTGATCCGGACTTTGAACATCTCAAGGCCGTCTCACGGTTCTTCGGACTTCCCATCGTATTGTGCCACGGACACGACATTATTCAACCGCCGTTTCCTCAAACAAAAGATGGGCGCATCTATTTCTTCTACTGTTCAAGACCTCCAGGTGCGAAACCTGAAATAGACATGCCGGTTGAAGAACTCTTTGGCCTCAAGCTCTGGAAGCATGGTGAGAAACGATTCATTCATCCACAAACCCCCGGACGAGGTCGTGTCATTGAGCAGAATGGTGTGTGCGTATTCCAAGTCCTTGGACGCAACTACTACCAGATCTGTTTGGTTCCGTTCGATGAACACCATCCGGTGAATCGAGACACCATCTTCGTGAAACTCCTCGAGGTGCTCTATCACGATCTACTCGAACACAACGGAACTGATCTAGAAGTCGCTGAAGCAACCAGTGAGGAGCTTGTAACATTTGGCGAAAAACAAGCCGACAAACTTCTCCGCGACGAACGGGATGATCTGAAAAAAACGGAATATGCGATTAGTAAAAAGGAACAAGAACTCTTTGAACTACTAGCAAAACGTGATCAGTCGATGAGGGTAATCCGTGCAATCTCTGCGGACCCATTCACTTCTGAACTGCATGATCGTCTTCCAAAAGAATGTTCCGAGATCAAAAACGTTGCTCATGTCTCCTCTGTTCATATTGTCGACGAAGCCATCCAAATCAAAACCACACCAATCGTGATCACTCACGAAAATGTGAATTATGATCTTGGACCATTCATTATTCGACTCGATAATAAAGGTAAGCCATCTGTGTGGAGCGACAACCCCAAACACCCGAAAGGACATCATCATCCGCACATCGGACGGATTCAACTCGCATGCTTCGGCAATATCACCCTCGCGGTTGCAAAACACATAGCAGCATTCCGCTATGCAGATGCAACACGCCTCGTGATTCGATGGCTTCACTCGTACAATCCAGACAACACACTCACACTCATTGAAGAATGGGCCCCTGAAAAGAACTTGGAGGTTCCCCATGACTAATCTGAATCTGTCGCAGCAAGACAAGTTGTTCGATGCAGAAACAGCAACGCCCATCACTGTCATTGGCGCAGGGTCTGTTGGGAGTTACGTTGTTCACGGTCTTGCAAAAATGGGCGTCACAAACATCACCGTCTTTGATCCGGACTTCGTTGAATCACACAACATCCCCATGTCGCTTTACCGTCTGCGTGATCTTGCGCGACCAAAAGTTGAGGCGCTCAAGGAAATCATTGAGGACGCAACGGGTGTCGTTATTACCGGTCACAACACAGCTTATAATGGCCAGCCACTCAAAGGGGTGATCATTGCCTGTGTCGATACCATGGAAGCACGGCAAATGATCTGGAAAGCAATTGAGAACTCAGTGACGATCGATGTGCCCATTCTCTTTGATACACGTGTGTCTGCAGAACTCGTTTGGGTCTTTGCGATCAGCCCAGAAGATCCAGATGACAAAGAGCTCTATCAACACCATCTGAACTACTCGACAAAAGAAACCGCACCGCCTATCTGTGGCCTTCATGGCATCGATTACGTGTCAAAACGTGCAGCCGGAATCGTCTGCATTGGATTGACATCATGGTGGCAACGCGGTACAAAGAAGCGCCTCCACAAGGAGTTGGTAGGCGCACTCGAAGTGATCCAGTAAGGATCCAACCAAGGAGCAACATCATGCTGAGGATTTCCGTTTCAGTCGTACCCACGCACGGCAACCCTGTCGATCAAACCGTAGAAGTCGCTCCGAGTGGTGCTTCCGTGCAGGAGATCTGCAAAGCAGCCGGTATCGACACTGAGAACAAGGATCTGACCGTGAACGGTCAGCCCGCAGGTCTCAGGACTCATGTCGGCCAGAACGATGTGCTCGCAGCAAAAGAACGCGGCAAGCCCGTCGTCACCACATCGGAACGTCCGCGCGGCTCCTAAACCAACAACAACTTCACTGAATCACCTCTTCCCATTGTCGCTTCTTCAAGCGACTTTTTTTTAAACAAAAAACTCGAGTTCTCCTCGAGTTTTTTTCTTATCGATACCGTTCATGAAGCGCAATCGCGGTTGCGGTCGCTACGTTCAAGCTCTCGAGTTTTACCTCGTGGTCGATCACAACAGACGTGCCATCTTTGGTCAGTGTAATTCCTGATCCCTCGTTTCCGATGATGAGCACGATTGGTTGATCTGTTACGAGCACACTTTCTGATTTCGCGCCTGGGCGTTTTTCCAGTTTATAAATTGGTCGTGCGAGTTCTTTGAGTGCATCGCGCGCACGAGAAGGATCAAGATCGATCCAAGGAACAAGAAACAATCCTCCGGCCGACGAACGAATCACTTTTGTGGAACTTGGGTCGGCCGACTCCACCAAAATCATGGTGGCATCAAATCCAAGACAAAGACGCATGATCGCACCAACATTTCCTGGATCTTGTACACGATCAAGCATCACAATTGTGTTTGATCGTTTAATGTCGTCGAGCGTCCACACAGGAATCTTTGCAATTCCAATCACTTCTTGTGGTGTATCTGTTGTTGCAATCTTTCCAAACGATCGCGCGCCCATGTCATTAATGTGCAAAACTTCTTGCACCGCACGCCCCGCCGTCTCAATCATCTTTTGACCTTCAACCAAACACAGACCCGTTTTATCACGGCCTTTTTTGGTCTCAAGTTGCGTAAGAAGTTTACGTTGGTTGTTTGTGAGCATAGGTTATGCAAGTGCTTGTAACATTCTTTCTTTTGCTTCGTCAATCGTTGTCGAACCTGCAAGGAGTGCTAAAACATCCTCATGCGTCATATTTTTTTCATCGCGTAACTGTTCTGATAAATCAATCGGTTTCGAAAATTCTCTCCCTGCTTTGAATCCGAGTTTGAGTAAATCACGACCAAACAAAATCGGCTTTGGTATTTCTTTTTCCACACCAAGTCTGCGAGCTTCTTCTCGAACCCACCTCCCTGCTTCATAAGGTTCTGGCAAAACAAATTGATCTGGATTCTTTGAATCAGGAAATGGTCCACGTCCTCGATTATCCGATTCAGCCACATAGGTTAATTCCGCAATTGTCGCGGGCCATATGCGCTTCGCGAGTCTACGAAACACTCCCGGCGCTACTTCCTCACCCGCAAGATGTTTTCGATACATGGTACCAGGCCACAAATGTTCTTTTACAAGTGGCACAATTTTTTGTTCAAGCTCTTTTGAAGCACCAATTTTTCGAAGAAATACTTTTGTGGGTTCTGCTCCGGCCGGCTCATGTCCTTGTGATTTGATGCGCCCATCTTTGAATTCTGTTGTCGTGGGTTTTCCTAAATCATGACAAAGCGCAGCCATCATCACAACTTGTGATTCGTCTTTTCCTAAACGCTCGATCCGACACACGTCCTTTGCAGAATCAACAACCATGAGTGTGTGCGTCCAAACATCTCCTTCTGGATGCCAATCAAATTCCTGCGGAGTTCCGCTTAACGCAACAAGCTCTGGATAAAGGGATTCGATAACTCCCATATCAAAAAGTGCCTGCAAAGCAAGAGATGGTCGCTCAGATTTTAAAAGAAGTTTATTCCACTCCTCACACATGCGCTCTTTTGGAAGCTCATGAAGAGATGGAACTATTTCTTGAAACAACTTCATTGACCTTTGATCAGGACGCAAACCAAAGCGTCCAATAAATTGCGCACCACGCATCACGCGCAACGGATCATCCTTAAACAATTCTGGATCTGTCACACGAAGCGTGCGGGTGCGCAAATCCTCAACACCATTAAATGGGTCGAATATCTCTGCCGTCAAAGGATCTTTCGAAAGTGCATTAAAGGTAAAATCACGTCGTCTCCCCGCTTCTTTGATTGACATGTTTGGATCCGTATCGACCAAAAATCCCTTGTGACCTTCACGAACCTTCGAATCACGGCGCGGAATGGAAACATCAATATCCATTCCTCCATCCGTAATTTTCAAAATACCAAACGCTTTCCCAACAGAATCCACTTTCCCAAATGTATGAACGAGTTTTTCAAGAGTATCTGGTTGTATTCCATAAATCTCTAAATCAAAATCTTTACTTTCTTTTCCGAGAACCTCATCACGCACAGATCCACCAACAAGAAGTGCACGGCCACCAGCCGCTTTTACAGCTTCTGCAATTTTACACACACGCTCAAACATCTCTCTTGCATCCTTCCCATCACGTTTTTCTACACGCCCTCCATATTCTTCACGCGACAATCCATGAAAGACACGAAATTTTTCTTTTCCTTCCACAAAAGGATCTGACATCCCAAAAAATTGCTCTTCTGCATTTTTTTCTTTTTTTGGTAATTGTTTTTCGGGAAGACGGGAAAAAGATTGACGATGTCGTTCTTCGTGAATTGATTGAAAGGGAGATTTTTCTGACATAGTATCGTCATCTTATCAAAAAAATAACCAAATAAAAAACAACCGATACAAATCGGTTGTGAGGTTATGAACAGATCACTTATATGAAGCGCTTTTTTGCGAAGCACGGAAGAACAACAACTCTGTCTTCAAAAGAAGTATATTCGAGTCTCATACACCTACCTGGCATTGTTGCAATAGATCCATCGAATATCAGGTCTTTGATGACCTTGTATAAAATTTCGTAATTCGTGACATTTTAAATGGATTTCAAAAAAATCGCGGTTGTCCATCGATCGCGCTATAATTTATGCATATGCTATCCCCTCTTCGAAAAATTGAATTAGCTCTGTGTCAACTCACGGTTGATGACCCGGAATATAAAGCCTTCCGGAACAAAACCACTAAGTTGCGTGTGCTTGGCATTCGATTACCCGTTCTCCAAAAAACGGTCTGTGATGGATTTGCGTTTTATCAAAAAACGCAAAAAGATATTTTATCAATTTGGGATCATATATGGAAAACGAGTCGTTGGCATGAGGTAATGTATCTTCCTCTCTTTTATTATCGAAATCACAAACACGTACTTGGTCGATATGAATGGGAAGTCATCAAACACTGGATCGATCGCGTAGAAAACTGGGAGCATGCGGACTCACTTTCTTATTTGTATTCAATTCTCCTTGAACGCTATCCAAAACTTGTTTTGCCAACACTTAAAAAATGGAACCGATCAACCAATCCCTGGAAACAGCGCGTATCGATTGTCTCACTTATTTATTATGCTTCCCCAAAACGCAAAGCTCCACCCGTAAAACTCGTTTTAGAAATGGTTGAACCTCTCATTGGATCAAAAGATGCCTATGTGCGCAAAGCCGTTGGCTGGACACTTCGCGAAAGTTATAAACTCTACCCAAAAGAAACGTACACATTTCTCAAAAAACACATTCGTACACTATCCGCGATCAGTTTTTCGTACGCGACAGAGAAGGTGACCAAGGAACAGAAGACGGAGTTAAAGAAATTGCGATCTAAACGGTAAACACGAAATCTATTTTTGACAACTCGCCTACCATTTTATAAAATCGGTCTCTATGAGACCTAAAAAATGGAATAACGAACAACTGAAAGCTGCTGTTGCCGAATCTCGAAGCGTGAGGCAAGTTCTTGGCAAGTTGGGATTAAAACAAGCTGGAGGAAATTATGCACAGATCAAGAAATATTTAACGGAATTCAAAATCGAAAGCAAACATTTTACAGGTCGGGGATGGTCAAAAGGATTACGCATAACAACAAATCCTGGTGCACCGATTGAAGAATTACTCGTCAACAATAGTGGTTATCAAAGTTTCAAACTGAAGCGACGATTATTTGATGCAAACTTAAAGCCAAAACACTGTGAAGAATGTGGCTGGTCAAAAATCTCAAAAGATGGCAGACTACCTCTCGAGTTGGATCATATCAATGGGAATCCTCGAGATCATCGATTGGAAAACCTGCGAGTACTCTGTCCAAATTGCCACAGTTTAAAACCAACTCATCGGGGGAGAAATAAGAAACATGCTTAAATGGGACGATGGCGGAATGGTATACGCTCGACACTTAAAATGTCGTCTGGGAAACCGGGTGCGGGTTCGAGTCCCGCTCGTCCCACCAAAAAAGAATCACACACGTGATTCTTTTTTGTTTTCACTCATTCGTTGACACTCAACCACAAATTGATTAAGTTCATCTAAAGAACCTTTGTCGGGAGACTGTCATGCCACAAGAAAAACTCCTGCCGTTTCATAAAAGCATTCTTATCCTCATCGCAAATGCAAACGCACAAGAGATGAGTATCTATGCTCACATGATTCACATCACCCTCATTCCAGAAAGCAGTCGTGCGGAAATCCTCCGCGCCTGGAAACGCAGATGCCAAGAAATTAGTTGTCCAAATCATGGAGTCACAGCTCATCTTTCTGGGTAATCTCAGTCTTCTCAACGATTCTCCGGGGTCGTTTTTCTTTTACCCCCACACCTCAACACATTGACAAAATGATGATTTTGAAGTAATCTCTCAGGTCTATTTCCTGAGAAATACTTGGAAATAAGACACGTGTTCCGCGGACAGTCCGCACAAACAACATCCATGGGAGGCAACATGAAACGTTATCAAAAAACACCTTTGATCCCAGTTTCTGTCGGTGATGTGATTGAAGTTTGTTTCAATCACGAAGATCATTCAAAAAAATATCAGGCCAAGGTCCTCAAAGTCACGAAGCGTTTCGGCCGTTATAACGACGGCAAGGATCCGACTTCCCCGCTGCTGAAGGTACACTGGATCAACGAACCCAAACAAAATCATCCAACATTCGATCAGAGATTTGTCACACGAGTGATTGAACGATCGAAAGTTTGTGCTCTGCCCTACAACATGTACCGCGAGATATGCCAAGGCGGCAATGGATCGATCAGGGTTACGAAAGCAACATGGGAAGGAAATCTCGAAGAACTTGTCATGTTTGCGCTTAGCAAGCTTCCACCAAGCATCGCCATCGAACAACCAATCGATGAACTCAAAATCACATGGTTGTTTATCAACAACCCTCTTGGTCTGATCAAAAATAACCTTTTTTATTGTACGGTGAATCGCAAGCGGTTCATGAACTGGGTAAAAAAGAATTACCGCCGACTCCTCAAGACAACCAAAGAGATGGACCGAGAACAAACGGCCATGAACCGCATGTGTGAAAAGATCAACAAGGAAGATTGTCGTGCCGAACAAGACGATTGGCAAGACAGTTCTTACTACTAGTCTTCACTGAAACGACCACAAACACCTCGACCATTCATCGCGAAAGCCCTGGATGGTTTTTTCTTTTCCACACATTCCTTGCGCTTCCCTCTCGAGTCGAACATAATACGGGTATCTTTCGGCCTTTAAGGCATTTATCGCCTTTATAGCCTTTCCTTTTTTTATGATCGAACGCGAGGAATTTGAAGCAACAGAACCTGTCGCCACCTCTGCCTCCCCAGAAGAGCGTGATTTTGAGTTTTCCCTCAGACCAAAAACCCTCGCAGACTTCGTTGGGCAAGAAGGACTCAAAGAAAATCTCACTGTTTTCATGGGCGCAGCAAAAAAACGCGAGGAACCAATCGAACACGTCCTACTGTACGGAAACCCAGGACTCGGAAAAACAACACTTGCACATATTATTGCAAATGAAATGGGTTCGCAGATTCGTGTCACCTCGGGACCAGCACTTGAAAAAGTTGGCGATCTTGCAGCGATCCTCTCAAACTTACAAAAAGGCGATATTTTGTTTATCGATGAAATTCATCGCATCAACAAAACGATTGAAGAAGTTTTGTATCCAGCCATGGAAGACTACGCGCTCGACATCATCGTCGGAAAAGGTCCAACTGCACGCACCCTTCGCATCAACCTTGAACATTTCACCATCATCGGCGCAACCACACGTCTCTCGCTTCTCTCTGCCCCACTGCGTGACCGCTTTGGTATGGTGCATCATTTAGATTTCTATGAGCGCACGGATCTCGCAACCATTTTGAGGCGCAATGCGGGACTTCTTAAAACCCCCATTCATGAAGACGCGGTCGAACTCCTCGCCATGCGTTCACGCCTCACACCTCGCATTGCAAATCGCATGCTTCGCCGCGCACGTGACTTTGCACAAGTAAAAGGTGACGGATCCATTACCCCAGATCTGTGTCGCAGTGCCCTCAAAATGATGCGTGTAGACGAAGAAGGCCTTGATGCTGTTGATCGTCACATCCTCACAACCATCATGGAAAAATTTCAGGGGGGTCCCGTGGGTCTTTCCACCATCGCTGCTGCAACACAAGAAGAAATGGAAACCATTGAAGACGTTCATGAACCGTATTTGCTCCAGCTTGGCTTTCTTGCGCGCACACCACGCGGTCGTATTGCAACAGATCGCGCCTATAAACATCTTGGATTTGATATTCCAGAACAGAATCGTTTGCTATAATGAAGTCACGTAAAAAAACGTGTTATGGATTTTTCTCTTTCGGCTATCAATATCCCTGTTTTTGTTGTCTTGATTGCATATGCAATTTATCTCATCTTTTATGTTCTTTATAGTTTTTTTAACCTCTTTCACTTAATAAAATACGGTGTTGAAGGTGCTCCCCTCTTTCTTATTGTGACAATTTTTGCTGCCGGAACCATCTTCCTTGTTGCAGGATCGATTCTTTGGCTCGCTATGTTTGATTGGACGTTTGCAATCCCTATTGATCAATTCCTCGGATTATTCAAGAATGATGTTTTGCCTGTTTTGGAATTTTAATTTGTATGTTGAACCTTCATCATCTCCCAAACCAACGCCCGGACGAAAAACTCATCACTATTTTGCGTCGTCATTGGTTTGCCCTCTTAACGATTGTTGGATCGTTCGTTCTTTTAACGGTGGTTCCACTTCTTCTTGGAACTTATTTTTGGGAAACACTTTCCCTGTGGACCCAGCAACCGTTTTTGGGACCCGTTCTTGTTATCATGATCAGCATCTATTTTCTTTCCATTTGGCTCTTTGCCTTTTTGGAATTCACCAATTATTACCTTGATATGTGGGTGATCACAAACGAACGCATCATCAACATTGAACAAGAAGGATTATTTAAACGAACAACTTCTGAACTTGATCTTGCCTCTGTCCAAGACGCCACATCAGAAGTACGAGGTTTTTTACAAACGATGTTTTCTTACGGAAATGTCTTTGTACAAACAGCCGGTGAAAAAGGACGTTTCCATTTTAAAAACATTCCATATCCAGAGCGCATCCAAGAAGTTGTTATGCGACTCGTTCAGGAAGATAAACAACGCGTTGTAAAACAACCCGCAACAGAAAAACCCACCGCATAAGCGATGGGTTTTTTCTTATTTCCACTCATATACATTCCACGCCCAATTCACAAGTGTTTGTGTGTCGGCAAACGATTGTGCGCGCGAATCTGCTCCAAAAAGCACAACAAGGAGTTCACGTGTTTTATCTGTTGCACTTGGTCTAATCGTAGATGCAAGGTTCCATTTTGATTCTTCTAAGTAACCTGTCTTTCCTCCTGTCACATACAACGCATCATATTCAGGATAGGTAAGCATCCAGTTTGTACTTTTAATTTTTTTGGTTTCACCTGTATTTGCCACACGAACCACTTTAAGCGATGTTCCAAGATAACGAGCTGCTTTTGGATTTTCAAATACGACTTTTACGAGTTGGGCAAGTTCCAAAGGAGTTGAAACATTTCCGAGTTCCATTCCGCTTGGATCCGCAAAATGTGTTTTTGTAAGACCAAGCTCAACAGCACGTGCATTCATTTTTTCAACAAACGCATCCCGTGAAAGTCCTGTTGTTCGTGAAAGGGCATTAGCTGCGTTATTCGCAGAACCAACCAACATAGCATAGAACAAATCATCTACAGATAACGTATCTCCATTTTTTACAGCAAGCTTTGCTCCACCAACATTATCTTCTGTCAGAACGGGAAATAATTGTTTAAGCGAAGGATTTTTTGAAAGAACAATATCTGTGGTCATGAGTTTTGTAAGAGACGCAATCGGCCACACAAGCTGTTCGTTTTTCATGCTAAGAATAGTTCCTGTCTTTTTGTCCATCACCACATACGCTGTTGCCCGAACTTTTGATTCAATCTCTGATGGATCCACGCGCGTAATACGGGTTTTAGATGCGTTTGGTGCATAGGATGCAAGAATGAACGGATATTCTTTCCATCCATATGCACGAGCCCATTCCTCCAAATTTTTGATCGATCCCGTCTGTGCATTTGGCATGAGCGAACCTGTCACCGGCGCAAACACACGCTGTAAATCAGAACGTGAATGATAGACACCCCAAAGCGCGTCTGATGATGCAAAAACAGCGGATGGAAAAGCCGTAGTAAGAAAAATACACAGCGAAATAAATTTTTTGTTCATATGCTTTATTTTATCTCTTCCTTTCCGCCCCTTCCGCCTTTCCCCCTAATTCCATCGTTTTAACAAATCAACATCTTGATAAAAATAATGCAAAATTTCATCCCATTTCTTTCCATTTTTTGCCATACAAAGCGCTTCGCTTGCGGACAATCCAATGCCATGACCCCATAGTTTTAATCCTTTTGAAGCATCACACGGAGTTGGCACAGATTTAATCCAAGCAACGGTTCCGTGCCAAACCTCTCCCCAATCACGTGTGCGTCCGTCTGATCGGGAAAAATAAGGAGTGATTGCTGTCTTTCCTGCATACGTTACCGTGACACCGCGTGTTGCTTGTGCAGAAGTGCGAATAGAAGGATTGTTCACTTCATATTCATACCCTCGATAAACCTGATCATCGGCAGATGAATTCATGTGAAAAAATTCCTTGGCATGCTTTGTTGCGCGCTCCCAGTGATACAGCGCATAGGTACGCGCAATGGTGATCAATGTTTTTTTGAATTCAAAATCAGAATATTCAGATGTTTCTCCAAGACCTGCAAGATAATCTTCGATCTTTACCTCATTAATAACCCACGTACGATCTTTTGAGCTGTTATATCTCAGTTCCAAGATGTTGCGAAACGTATTTTCTGCATAACCTGCCCGGCGCGTAACACGCTTATCAAAATTTTCAATCTTACACACGGATGTGTCTGAATTTGGAACAAATCGTAAATAGAATGAAGACTGTTCTAATCCTTGTCCGCGATTAAAATAATAGCGATTGTTTTTATAAAACGCTGTGATGGATTGGTTTGCGAGTTGTTCTGCAAGCAGAGCTCCATTTCCATCTATCAACTTCCAATCTTGATTACAACTTATTTTAACTTGATTATCTGTTTCTTCATCAACAATCAAAACACCGATACGTAAAAGAGGTTCTTGAATTTGATTGAATAATTCTGATTCATGAATAACGGGTGCATTCAACACATCAGCCGCATCAGACGTCACTTCAACAGGAATCACGATTTCCGCATCCGGCAATACAACATCATTGGCGGCAAAGGCATATTTCAGGGTGTAAACCCCTTTCGTTGGAGGGGTCACAAATTCAAACGAAAGAAAATCGATTGCCCCTGGCTCTGTACTGCCCGTTGCATTAAGGGCGAGTCGAATAGGGTTTGCATCTGAAACAGCAGCTGTTGCAAACGTGTCTTGTGAACGAATTTCTCGCTTTGTCCATGCAATACTACCTGTATTTTTCATTCCAACTTTAAACTGAATACGCTCCCCACCATCTGCAGTAACGGTTTTTTGTGAGCGTAATAAAACCATGGCGGATAACCCATTTACCAACGTATGTGAAACAGATTGTGCATTTGTGGAAGACGAAACGGTTTCAGCAGGTTTTTCTACATTCACATGAAGAGTAACAACACTTCCTGGAATCCAAGTTGTTTTTTCTGACGCAAGTTCAAACACCTCTGTATAGGCCCCTATTTTATTTGGCGCCGTAAGAGGAAGCAAAAACGTTCCTGTCTTACCTGGTGCAACAGATACCTCCTTAAGTTTTACGGATTGTGTGGTACTCAACCATGTTTTATCAGCAAAAACACTTTTTCTTTCTCTTTTTTCAGATGTATAAAGGGATATAAATGAAGTACCAGAATTCTTCCATGTGGTTTTTCCGATATTTTTAAATGTCAGCTCAACCGTTTTTGTCTCACCCGGAGTAAGGTGAATTGATTCTGGAGAAGTTTGTAATAATGCCTCAAAGCCTTTACGCGCAGCACTTTTTACTTCAATTGATAACGCGATTTCTCCTCCTGGAATCCAAGTAACATCTTCTGAGACAAGCGCAAATGATTCTTTGTATTTGCCAACTTTTTCTGGCGCACGCAATGTTAACGAAAAATAACCGATCTTATTTTGAATAACGGATGCTTCTTTTAATTTTACTGGATGCGTTGGGTCAATCCAATTTGGATGTGCAAAAATACTTTTGCGATATTTTTCTGCTGTTGTGTAAAGAGAAACATAGCCAGTCCCTGACTGATTCCAAGTTTCTTTTCCAATATTTTTATAAGCAACATCTATTGTTTTTATTTCACCTGGCGCCATTACGATCGTTGATGTTGTTTTTTGTAATTGTGCTTCAAATCCCTTACGTGGAGCAGCGGAAACAATAGATGTAGAAAAAAGGCCCAAGAAAAAAACAAGACCGAGCGTGACGATCTTTTTTGCGCGGGCATTTTGGAAAAAAACATGCTTCATAGTCTAAGCAGTTTACCCAAAAAAAACACATGGGTCAAAAACCTTATCGCTTTTCCAGCCCTCTTCACCCTGCTACAATGACGACATTATGATCAGTGCTCAATCTCTTGCAAAAAATTTCACCATTCAGACCATTGGAAAGGTTCTTTCGATCCTTCTTGGTCTTGTCACCATCGCTATTATTACACGCGCTCTTGGTACAGAACAATTTGGTGAATACACCACCATTGCCACCTATTTGCAGTTTTTTGGCATTTTGGTGGATTTTGGTTTAACCCTCACTCTTCTTGTCATGATTTCGGAAAACGGGGCGAATGAGGAAAAAATTGTTGGAAACTTTCTGGGACTTCGGCTTGTTTCTGGTTTTTTTCTGTTTGCCCTTGCTCCTATCATCATTCTTGCATTCCCCTACTCGTCAACCATCAAACAAGCCGTCCTTTTTGGTGCGTTCGCTTATTTTCTGATGGGTGGGGCATCCCTCCTCGTCGGTGTTTTTCAAAAACATGAAGCTATGTGGCGCGCAGCCTTAGGAGAGCTCATCAACCGACTGGTTCTTCTTATCACAATTGCGATTCTCGCATGGTTTCAGTTTGGTGTTGTCGCTTTTGTTGCAGCAGCAATCCTTGCAAACGCTGTTTGGTTTTGGCTCATGATTCGTTTTGCAAAACCATTCATTCTTATTCGTCCAAAATTTGAACTTCCTGTATGGAAAGATATTATCGGACGCAGTTGGCCGATTGCGGTTTCCATTATTTTTAACCTGATGTATTTGAAAGGGGATATTTTGATCCTTTCTTTGTTTCGATCGCAAACCGAAGTTGGATTGTATGGAGTCGCATATCGCATCATCGATATTCTGACAGTCCTTCCTATGATGTTCATGGGGCTTTTACTCCCCTCACTCACACACGCTTGGACAAACGGTCATCATGACCAATTCCGCTCACGCCTTTCGCACACGTTTGATATCTTCATGATTGCGGTCATACCCATCATTGCTGGTGCACAAATTCTTGGCACAGAACTCATTACCTTTATTGCGGGACCTGGATATGAACAAGGTGGAGATATTTTGAAAGTGTTGATTCTCGCGGTTTTTGGCGTTTTTATTGGAACATTATTTGGTCACCTTGTTGTTGCTCTCAATAAACAACGAACAATGATTTTTGGATACGCAACAGCCGCCACACTCTCTCTCGTAGGATATTTTTATTTGATTCCGAAGTATGGAATGTACGGTGCTGCCTGGATGACTGTCTTTTCGGAAGTATTCATTGCAATCGTCACATTTGTTGTTGTCTATAAAACCTCAAAAGCCCTTCCGCATCTTGGTGTATTTCTTAAATCTGTCTTTGCGGCACTTCTCATGTCAGGATTTATTCTTGTTCTTCCCTCAATGCATGTGGCACTCGATATTTTATTCGGTGCACTCATTTATTTTGTGGCTATGGTGGCAATCGGTGGTATTAAGTGGGAAGATCTTAAGCTTATGGTTCCTGGACGCTTCAAAAAATCCGTATGATGTTTGTTATCATCGCTCTCCTCGCTCTCTTTGCCTTTCTCACCTGGCGCAATCTTGAAACAGGCGTGCTCTTGTTGTGTGCCCTTTTACCAAGTTATCTCATTCGATTTTCAATCGGAGGCGTACCAACAACTTTTCTTGAAGCAATGACATTCATCGTCGTTGGTATCTGGTCAATCAAGACAAATTGGAAGACAGAAATACAAGTGTTTAAAAAAAATCCACTCATGATTGCGATTGATCTTTTATTACTCGCAGCAACGATCGGCATATTCATTTCACCTGACAAACAAGCAGCAATCGGCGTTTGGAAAGCCTTTTACATCGAACCGGTCCTGGTGTTTTTTGTCATCCTTCGTTTGTTTGCAAAATCTTCCTCGCAACAAAATAGAATCAAGAGAACGCAAGAAAAAATATTTCAGGCATTTGGGGCAAGTGCTCTTCTTATTTCCCTTTTCGGTCTCATCCAATATGTTTTTTTGATCGGTATTCCAGCCCCATGGGATCTTGAGCGTCGTATCACAAGCCTCTTTGAATATCCAAATGCCCTTGCTCTCTTTCTTGAGCCGATCATTGTGATTTCATGGTTCATGATTCCAACATATGTAAAAACAAAACCAAAAGAATTTTGGTTTTGGCTTTTTGTAAGTATCCTTTCAACCATCAATGTGTTTCTTGCGCAATCAGAAGCAGGAATCGCCGCACTTATTGTCACAGCTGTTTGTAT
The DNA here is from genome assembly GCA_964402425.1 of uncultured Gammaproteobacteria bacterium. Lineage (GTDB taxonomy): Bacteria > Patescibacteriota > Patescibacteriia > UBA9934 > GWF2-40-263 > XYB2-FULL-45-11. The sequence goes on from CAYOCD010000007.1 coordinate 27,914, forward strand.
TCTCCTATTTTCGAAAACAACACGCCGACAAACACTCGCTTCGATCATGATCATAAGCGCACTCGTCTTCACAATTCCAACCTCTCGTGAATACCTTATAAAAAAACTCATATTTCAGGACACATCCGAACAAGTTCGTCTCAGTCAGTGGAAAGAAACAGGGGTACTTCTCAAAGATCACCCAATCATGGGGGTTGGACTTTCTGGATACCCGATCGCTCTCAAACCGTATCACCACGATGTACCATACGAAATTTTCCAATATCCTCACAACATTTTTCTCAACATCTGGGTCGAACTCGGAATACTTGGACTTGCAGCATTTTCCCTTCTTGCCTTCCAACTTTTCTTTCGCCCCTTCCGACCTGTCAGCATTTTCTTTTTTCTCTTCCTTGAGATCTTCCTTCACAGCCTTGTCGATGTTCCCTATTTCAAAAATGATCTTGCGATGATGACGTGGATCTTCATTGCATGTGCAATCGCATTACGAACAAACAAACCATATGTCACTCTTTAATCGCACCATCAACACAGGAAAAACTTCTATTGGACTTTTTCCAATTCTCCTTGGACTGATTCTTCTTGGAACCGTTGGACTACAAATTTATAATCGCATTCCAACCCCCCTAAGCACTCCACTCCTCGCCAAAACACCAGACATGATCGAACTCACTCGATTCGAAGATGTTGGAACACGCACACAAACCCCCATCTCTCTGCCAGAAAAATTATTCGGCAGTTCACTTCACCTCATCGGCCTCTACCCAAGCGGAACAAAAACTTGGCCTCAACAAAGCGTCGCGATGGTATTCATCAAAGACAACGCCCGTTTTGTTGAAATGGATGTTCTTCCAAACAAAAAACTCGCGGAAGTATCCCCACAATACACAGCTTATCCACAGGAAACCATTGTTGTCGGACAAGAACAAACAGGACTTCTTGTTCATTTACGCAGTGGTTTTACCTGCACAACTCCAAAACCAAACACCGTTCCCTCCATGTGTCTCATTACAAACATGTTACTGTTCGAAAAGAACGGAACCCTCATTCAACTCTCCATGGATGGAGATCATATTTCGGAAGGAGAACTCATTGAGATGGCGCGATCCATCAAGTAAACAAAAACCTCGCTCTTGGTTGGCGAGGTTTTTTTATTCTCATGTACCCTGTTTCCTTTTTGTAGCCGCGTCTATCGCACGATTTAATGCATTCAAGCGTTGAAACTCTCGTTCCAAAAATCGTATTTCTTCCACAACAGATTGATCCCCTCTCTTTCTTAGTTGAACCAATTTCCAATACCGATCATTCAATTCTTTACGTGTTGGAACATGTTTCTTCACTTCAGGCTCATCTTTTATTTCTGTCTGAACTCTTTCTGCCTTCACAGGCTGAACTTCTTGCTTTGTGGAACGCTGCGACATGAATTTGTTTCGTCGCTGCACCTGAAGTATTTGAAGTTTTTGTTCCAAATCATACGTTGGTAATCCTTTTTTTCGTTTCTTTGCGATCTGCAATTCTAGCTCCTGTTCCTCAATGCGATCCGCATTCTCCGGTGCAAAAATATGTTTTGTTGAGTATCCGATCGTTTCTGCTCCACGATCTACAAACTGCGTTCCGGACACATCTTGCGAATCAGCAATCTTTTTCATTGCCTCAAGTTGTCCCGACAAAGCATCAATCAACTTTGAAGCTTTTGCATTTCCACGCTGTTCTAAGGCGCGTGCATATCCCAATTGACCCGCAAGCTGATCAACAATCTCTTGCACAATGATCTGCCTTATTGGATGTTCCGCAAGAGCTTTTTGTTCGCCACGAACCCACAATCGCGCAATATCAATGACATGTTGCTTTTCCAAAGCTAAAACGATCTTTGGAATGAGTCGTTTTCGACCTTGAATGCTTTTATCGATCGTCTGAAAATAAAATACTTCACCTAATTCTCCACGATTCAGTTGGCTGCGGATTTTTTCGAGCTTCCATTGAATGGTTTGCTGTTTTCCATGTGTTGCATCAATCGCAAATCCGACATGTCTGAGGGCACCTTCTTGATTAAACTCTGTAACAAAATCAATTCCATTACAGAAATCGTCGTACTCGCATGTTTGTTGTGTATTCACGTTCGGACCGAGCCATTCGTTCAACTCGATTTGCTCAATCACAATCGCTTCTAAAATTTTCCCAAGTTTATGCACTTCTGCCGTTTCTGGATGTTCTTTTTGTTGATCAAAAATTCCACGCAAATAAGAAACTTCTTGTGCGTGCGCACGCATCACATTTGGATCAACAATTTCTTCAAAGTCTCTTGGATCAATCACATCCGTCTCAGTCTTGAGCGCTTTTTGATATGCCGCCTCAAGAATAATTTGATCACTCTCAAGTTCCTTCCCTTCTTTTCCTTTTTGCATCGCCATCTCTTTTGCAACTCGAAAATGTTGGTCTGAACGAAAACGCTCCATAAAAATAGTTTATTTCACGAACATCATACCAAAAACCACCGCACGAAGCGATGGTTTTAACTTATTTTTTCTTTTTCCACTCCATCTTACTGAACACAAAGATGTACAAAATCTCTAAAATTCCGATGGTATTTATGAGGAGGAGAGCTATAAACCAATAGACATCTTTCTTTTGTGCCGCCTTCCAAAGGGCAACGCCTTTCCAAGGAATAGTCCAAAGAGCAGCGAGTATGATGGCCCAAACAGGTACGCTGTTTATGAATTGATTCATAGTGTATTTTTCCTAAAAAATAAATAATGAAAGTCCCGCGGCTGTCATGGCAAGCGTAATAAAAACACCAAGAATGTTTGAGAGAATTCCATTTGTGTGTTTTCCCATGATTTTTTTATTATTCGAAATATTTAAAATCAATACAAGCAAAATAGGTGCAGCGAGTCCGTTCAACACGGCTGTATGATAAAGCATCTGAAACGGTGGAATCCCTAAAAAGTTCACGAGAAATCCAATTAACATCGCCGCAATCATGACTCCGTAAAATCCGCGCGCATCTTGAAATTTCTTTTCGAGCCCTCCACTCCACCCAAACGCTTCTGAAACCGCAAACGAAGCAGAACCCGCAAGAATTGGGACCGCGAGAAGCCCGGTTCCGATAATACCGGCTGCAAACAGAAGGTAAGCAAAATCGCCAACGAGCGGTCTGAGTGCTTGCGCTGCTTGTGTGGCTGTATCAATGGTCACAGGTCCATTTGCTCCAATGGTTGAAGCAACCGTTACCATAATAAAGAACATGACGAGGTTTGAAAAAAGCATGCCAATACCAGTATCAATCCATAAATCTTTAAAATCTTGCTTGGAAAGTTTTGGTTTCCCCATACCGAATCCCAAAATTTTATGATGTGCAATTTGTTCTTCTACTTCTTCATCTGCTTGCCAGAAAAAAAGATATGGGGAAATTGTTGTTCCAAGAATCGCGACGATGTTTGTGATGGATGTCTTATCAAACGTAAATGACGGTGTGAATGTTGTCTGAAGAATCAATGACCAATCTTGTTTAATCACAAACGCCGCAAGCACGTACGCAAACAATGAAAGCGTCAGATATTTCAAAAATTTTGCATAGGTAGAGTACGAAACCAAAATCTGTAAAAGCAATGAACTCATTGTGATCATGACAAGCCAAAGAGCAAACGGGAGCCCAAACACCATATTCATGGCGGACGCCATCGCACCAAGATCTGCTCCAATATTAATAGTATTCGCACCAAGCAATAAAACAAGGGCGATCGCTAACACTTTTTTGGAATAGAACTTACGAATCACTCCAGACAATCCTTCTCCTGTAACAGTACCAATGCGTCCACACATTTCTTGAACGATAAGCATGAGCGGAAACGTAAAAAGAGCAACCCACAAATGTGAAAACCCAAACATGGCACCGGTTTGAGAATAGGTTGCAATTCCGGATGGGTCATCATCCGCAGCCCCTGTAATAAATCCAGGACCGAGGCGCTGCCAAAATGATTTTTTCTTTTCTTTCATAACGCACTTAGTATAACAAAAATATCCCCACATGTGTGAGGATCTCTTTTCTAAAATCCAGGAAAGTAATCTGTCTTAATCTGTTTTTGTGAAACCCCCATAGATTTCACAAGCTTTACATAATTTTCCACCATCATCGGCGGTCCGGAAAAATAAAAGACCCTCGAGAAAAAATCTGGCACTTCTTTTTCAATCATTTCACGTGTTATGTATCCACCCACCCCTTTCCAAGCAGGTGTTGGTTTCGCAGCAATATAACGCATAGACACACCAACCTGATCCCCCCACTGCGTGAATTCATTTGTATAAGCAAAATCATTTTCTGTGTTTGCACAGTAAAAAAGATGTGCATCGATTTTTTGTTTCGTGTTTGCAAGCTCACGAATCATGCTGCGAAACGGTGTAACACCGATACCACCCGCAATCCAGACCATTTTTTGAGTGAGATCTTTTGGAAGCGTAAATGCTCCCGCAAGATGCGAGACAACAAGCGAATCTCCCGGCTTCATTTCAAATAAATGTTGTTTAAACGCACTTGCATGTGCACGATCAAGACGTACACCGAGATGGATTTCTTCATCGGAAGGGGCGGATGCGATCGTAAAGTAACGGCGGTTTCCTCGACGATCTGGTTTTTTGAGTGGAAGGGTCCATTCAAGATATTGGCCAGCGCGAAAATGCAACTTGCGGTCAGGGGTAAAGGTGAAGTTACAAATCTGTTCAGTTTCACACGTCATGGATTTGAATTTTAATCGAACAACATCACGCGAACTCACATAAAACGCAAAGATATTTCCAAAACAAAGAGCAAGCTCGGGTGTCATTGAAAGAAATCCGATCGAGAGCATGGAGGAAAACAACGCGCCAACCCCAGCCCCAAATACTATTTGATCACGTTTCATGGCAGGAGCTGTTCGTGGCTCTGTAAGCATGAGCGTTCCAAAAAAGGCAAGCGGCCAAGAAAGAAACAAAGACGAAATTGAAACTCCATGAAAAAGAGCAACAAGGATGGCTCCAACCATAAACGCACCAACTTCTTCGAACCGACGAATTTTGCGCACAACCATAAGCCCGAGCACAAAAACGAATGGAAATAATGACGGAGTCGCAATCCACCAAAGAACGCTTGTTGCACCAAAGAGACTCACAACAACAGCACTGATCGCAACGGGATTAAACACATGACGACGACCAATCGCAAAAACGTATTTGGATGCTTGAGCGATGACAGCGGCAAGAGCGAGCATGCCCATGTTGTACAAACTCGAGGCGTTTGGATCTAAGATAAAAAACAGGAGGAGAGCCGTGATGTATACAGATTCCAAATTCACGGCCGCTCGCGTCAGCTTTCCAAAAAACATGTTTGAAAAGTGCGATGAAATCATCAAAATAAAAAACGATGCGATCATCTGAAGAGGCGAATAAGCAATCCATCCAAACGCAGCAAATAAAACAGCAACACCTGCGAGGGTAAATAATCCATTCAGCATGAGGCTATACATGGTAATGCTGTTCAAAAAAACATCGAGACGTTTGAGAGGAAAGGCCATAACGGTTAAGAGAATATTTCCGCATTAAATCCAGGTGATTTACGCATGGTCAAATCTGCATACACAATGAGATACTCGAAGGAAAACGATGTTTCAAGCATCTCTGGTTCGACGAAGAACAAACAGGTCGTGAGGGCGTCGGCGAGAAGCCCCGTTTTTGCGATCACCCACACGGCAGCGATATGTTTTGGAGATACGAGTTTGTATGGATCAAGAATGTGATGAAACTGATTCCACGTGCGACGGTTCCCTGCTGATCCACAAATACTTTCATTTCCAATCTGTGCGACACCGATCGCTGAGGTAGAATCATTTGGGTGTTCAAGACCAACACGAATCTTTTTTTCTTCCGCATCTCTCTGCACAATATCACCGCCCGCATTGATCGTAAACGAAAGAATTCCTTGATCGAGCAACAGGTTGCCTACGATATCCACAAGATATCCTTTCCCTGCCGCGCCAACGTCGAGTAGAACAGGTTGCTTCATCGTAAGTCGAGGAAACATGTATTCAATCGCATCTTCCCACATTGGCGGCGCTTGTAATGTTTTTGTTTCAAGTGAATAGGTTGCATCGTATCCTGCGTCCGATAACAGGTTTCCGATCAGTGGCGTCACGGATCCGTTCGTTAATTTATAGATTTTTTCGTACAGATCAAACATGGGCTTTGCGTCATCTGGTAAAACATACTCGCCCGCACACCTCGACATCTCCGCCACAAGAGAGTCGTTTCGAAAACGCGAATAATGTTTATCGTAAACCGCAATTCGATCCATGATCAATTTAAAAATATCCGATGTTAAACAATCGGATATTTTATCTTGAAGGGTGATGTTCCAGTGCGTTCCGATGGCTTCAAACTCCATAAACATTACGCCCCAGCTTCCAATTTAATCTTTTCAAGAGCGTTCATGAATCCGATGGGAGTAAGAGACGAACCTGAAACTTCATTAAGATTGATTTCGCTGATCTTTTTTCCAACAACAACGTTCTCTACTCCAGAAATAAATCGTGTCTGCCAATTTTTTGATGCAGGGTTTTCTGCTTTTGGTGTCACAACAACGCTTGTGATCAGATTTTCTTTCAAGGTAAGCGTGACATCAATAGATTCACTTCCTCCTGGAGAAGCATAATCTCCCAATGCACGGTATGTACCATCTTTAAACACTACCGCTGTTGTTTTTACCAACGATTGATCCTGGATTACGGCATGTTCTTCACGCTCTGACATCATGAATGCAACGAGTCCACCAAGAAGAAGAATGATAATGATCAAGGTAACCCATTTTTGTGTTGGATTTTTCTGTTGCGACATAAAAAATGAAAATAAGAGTAAAAACAGTATAACGATGAAAGAACTCTCTCGCAAGAGTTCCTATTTCTTTCCATCAAAATCCAAACTTGCGATAAAAAATGCGTTTCCCTATTTCAACAACACACAAATAGACCACAACAATCCCTACAATCGACAACAACATCACAGGCGGAAGCGGAGAAAAATTGAGCCATGTTCCGATTGGAGTGTATGGAATAAGCCAACCGACAATCACACAGGCAAACGTACTCACAAACAGCCAGGTGCTTGGGCGGCTTTGCAAAAATGGAATCTTGCGCGTACGAATGACATGCACGACAAGAGCTTGTGTTGCGAGTGACTCCATAAACCATGCGGTTTGAAACAAGGATTCATTTGCATGAAAGACATAAAAGAAAAGAAAAAACGTTGCGAAATCAAACAGGGAACTCGTAAATCCAAATGTAAACATGAAATGTTTTAATCGCCCAAAATCCCATTTACGAGGCGTTTTAAGCCAATCATCATCCACGCGATCAGAAGAAATGGTGAGTTGAGAAACATCGTAAATAAAATTATTCAACAAAATTTGGACAGGGAGCATGGGAAGAAACGGCAAGAAAAAAACCGCCCCTAGAACTGAAAACATATTTCCAAAGTTCGAAGACAATCCCATCATGATGTACTTCATGGTGTTTCCAAATGATCGGCGCCCCTCCACAACTCCACACACAATCGATTTCAATCCTTTTTGTGTGAGAATAATATCCGCAGATTCTTTTGCAACATCCACAGCCGTATTCACAGAGATTCCGACATCGGCTGTTTTAAGTGATGGCGCATCATTAATTCCATCCCCCATATATCCAACCACATGCCCGCCAGATCGAAGGGCGGTGATCACGCGATTTTTTTCATCCGGAGAAAAACGAGCAAAGATCGTTGTGTGTTCTGCACGCACACGAAGGGCATCATCCGTCATGGTTGAAATCTCAGACCCAAGCATCACTCCTTTTACATGAAGTCCGATATCTTCACATATTTTCTTTGTCACAAACTCATTGTCTCCTGTAATAATTTTAATTTCGATTCCATAGCACTCCAACTCAATCAAAACGGGTCGAACGTCTTTTTTTGCCGGATCAAAAAAGGAAACAAATCCAAGAAACATCAAATCGGATTCGTCTTCACTCGTATAGCGCTCCGCGTTTTTTATCTGTTGTTTGATCGCAACGGCAAGCACACGAAATCCTTTTGCACTTTCTGTTTCATAATAGGTGTGCATCTGTGTGCGTACTTCTTCTGTAAGAAGACGCAAATCCTCTCCGTGTTGATATGTTGTACAGCGCGCCATGACTTCTTCTGGTGCCCCTTTTGTAATAAGCGTTCTTCCCTCTTCTCCAAGGACAACCACGCTCATGATTTTTCGTACAAAATCAAACGGAATTTCTTCTGCTTTTTGATAGGACGTCATCACAACATGATCAAACGCAAGAACCGCTTTATCGAGTGGATTTTTGACACCTGTTTGATAAAAACTGTTTAAATAGGTGTAAAGCAAAACTTGATCATTTTGTTTTCCAAACACATCTGTAAAATGAACGAGTTGGATTTCATCCTCTGTAAGCGTTCCGGTTTTGTCTGTGCAGAGAATATCCATGCTTCCAAAATTCGGCATGGCAGACAAACGTTTTACGATCACCCCATCTTTAGCCATACGCTCCGATCCGCGTGCCATGGTGACAGACAAAATGATCGGAAGCAATTCAGGAGTCACTCCAACCGCGATTGCGACCGCAAACATGAACGACTGCAAAAGATCTCCGTGCACCAATGTCTGAAAAAAGAAAATGATCATCACCAGCACCAAAATAATTTTGGAAATAAAAAAACCGAAATGATCAATTCCGATTTCAAAATCACTTTTTTCTTGTTTACGCAAAAGGGTTTCGGCAATTTTTCCAAACTCTGTTTGACTTCCAATCGCAAACACAATCGCACGTGCGGTTCCACTCACAACAGACGAACCCAAAAACAAAACTCGACTTGCAGAATCGTTTGAACCACCACACGGAAACTTTTCTTTTGGAAATGATTCTCCTGTAAGCGCAGACTGATTCACAAAAAAATCATCTGCTTCAATCACAATCGCGTCAGCGGGAATCAAATCGCCAGAACTTAAAAAGAGGATATCTCCCACACACACTTTTTCCATTGTAAGTTCTTTTTTTTCTCCGGAACGAATAACAGTTGCTGTTGCACGTACGTTTTCTTTTAATTTTTTTGCCGCATTTCCCGCACTGTGTTCCTCAAAAAAATCCAAACACACACTCGCAAGAATCATGACAAAAACAATGAGCGAATTGATGACTTGTCCAAAATAAAATGACACCGCAGCTGCAGCTGCCAGAATCAAGATGAGTGGATTTTTGAATTGTGAAAGAAATTCCAAAATGATTCCAACTTCTTTCTTGTCCGAAATAGCGTTTGGTCCGTCAACCATGTGTCGGCGTGCAGCCTCCTTATCTGTGAGTCCATTTTCCGACGAACGTAAATCAGAAAACAATTGTTCTTTTGAACAATTGGAAAACCATTCTGAGTGCTGTGACATAGATTAACAATTCTCCCCGGCAAGAAATCCTGTTGTCCAGCAAAGCTGAAGGGAAAATCCTCCGGATGGGCGGCGGATGTGTAAAAGATCGCCCGTTACATACAGATTATCATATTTCTTGGTTCTCATGGACTTTGCATCGATCTCTGACACAGACAATCCCCCGTCTGACACAATCGCCATGTCATTTCCCATGAGGCCTTCGACCGTGATCGTGAGCGACTTCATTATTTGGATGAGCGTTTTACGATCTTCTTTTTTTAAGCTGTGTACTTTCACCATCGGATCGATCGATTTCACCTGTGCCAAGATGGCGTCCGACATTCCATCTGGCGCAAATGCTTTAAACACATTTTTGAGCGATTTATTTTTGTTCGCATCAAAAAACTCAATAAGTTGTGTATCGAGTGCACCATGATCCGTATCGGGAAATGCATCAACAAGTGCCGTCACTTCTCCTTCATGCAACGCGTCTGCAATTTTTGATGATGCGTTTAAGATCGTCGGACCAGAAAGTCCAAAGTGTGTGAACAGAATGCGACCTTTCAGAACAAACGATCGCATACCATCCACAAAAAACGTGACGCGCGCAGGATCGAGCGAGATTCCGGACAATTTCTTCACCCATTTTTCTGTTACCGCAATCGGCACAAGCGTTGGTGTTGGATTTTGCACCTCAAATCCAAGATCTTTAAGCCATTTAAATCCGTCGCCCGTCGATCCTGTCTCTGGATGAGAGACGCCGCCCGTTGCGAGGATGAACGAATCGGCTGTGTATGCGGTTTTTCCAACAAAGACTTTTTCGATACGGCCGTCTGTTCCGACAATCTTTGATACGGGAGAATTTGTTTTTATTTCAACATTCCCATCTGCCAAATATTTCTCAAGCACCAAAAAAACATCAAACGCTTTTTGCGTTTTTGGGAATGCGCGTTTGTGCGCTTCAACAACGAGCGGGAGGCCACGAGACGTAAAAAATTCAAACGTTTGCTTCACGCCAAAAATAGAAAAAGGTGAATACAAAAATTTCTCAGCCGCACCGTAATGTGGAAGTAAGACGTGAGAATCTTCTTCTGCATTTGTAATGTTGCATCGGCCGCCGCCCGAGATTTTAAGCTTTTCGCCGAGTTTTTTGTTCTTTTCGAGCAACAGAACCTTTTTACCTCGAGATGCTGCGCGGCCGGCCGCCATCATTCCGGAAGCGCCACCACCGATGACGATCACGTCGTATGTGTATTTTGTTGTAGACATAAAGTGTTCACACATATGATCAGGCAAAACGGCTTAGGGCGCAAGCGGATCGGTTGACAAATAGTACAAAATCACCTATACTCTCGGGTCGTTTGACTGCCCGATTGACTGGGCAAAGGAGAATGACACATGAAGCGATCGTTTCTGTTTGCTTGTCTCATCGCATGCCTGTTCTCGTCCCTTGCATTTGCGGGAACGAACAAGCCCATGCGGCCCGCACGCAACATCACCAATGCGAATCTGTACAAGATCGTCTGGCGCTGCACCTTCACGGTGACGTCGGAACCGAAGACGAACATGTCTTGTCTCCCCGGGAAGTTCAACAACACCCGGACGTTTATTCGCATTCCGATCAAAGCGGAACATCGAACAATCACAAACAAGGCAACGCAATTCGTGACCGGCATATACGGAAACGAAACGTATCCGTATACAAACACCAAATCGAAAAAGCCTGTTTCACGACCAGATCGCTGTGAATTCGAACTCACCCATGGCGAAACAGCAGATCCTGGCGACACGGCCGTCATCCGCGCCCATTCCGGTATCTGTCCACTCCTCAGTCCGTCCGAACAATTTCTGTTTCAAGATCGACTTCTTGGTGGACTTGATCTCATCATCTATGAAGGCGGCGACATCCCCGGCAATCTTACAGAAAACAACAGCAACTAAACACATACCCTTCAGACACTCTGGGGTATTTTTTTATAGCCATACAGCTTAAACATGCGCAAATGAAGGTTTTTTTGAGTATAGGAAAGAAAAACATCCTTTGTGTTGTATTAGAAGGAGGAAAGGTCGAAATAATACATTTATCATATCAATATGAACAAACTATTTTTAGGTGCAGGAGTTTTTGCCTTGTTATTAGGAACGATTGGTGTTACTACCAACACAGCATTTGCTTACAAAGGCGACCCTTCCGTAAAAGGGCCAAATTATTCCGTTGAACGACACGAGGCAATAGAAAAAGCATTTGAAAACAAAGACTACGCTTCTTGGAAGCAACTCATGAAAGACAAAGGAAGGGTTACACAACTCATTACAGAAGAAAATTTTGATGCATTCATCAAATCACACGAACTCGCAGAACAAGGAAAATTAGAGGAAGCACAAAAAATTCGTCAGGAACTTGGTCTACATATGCAAAACGGCAGAGGACAAAAACAAGGAAAAAATTCCATGAACAGAAACTGTAATCACTAGGGAGTTTACAGGAAACACACAAGAGACTAAAAAAATATTTTGTGTGTTTCCTGTTGTTTTTTGCTAGAATTATTCTATGCACGATATTGAATCGAGTACAGATGAAGAGCTTATTCAAGAAATCCGATCGAAAGATCAGGAGCTTTATGTTGTCATCGTCGAACGATATCAAAAAAAACTATTACGATACGCTTACCAATTCGTGAAAAATGAACACAAAGCAATGGATATCGTACAAGAATCTTTCATTAAAGCGTTTATTCAACTTCATCGCTTTGATACGAAAAAAAAATTCTCAAGCTGGATCTATCGCATCGTACACAACCAAGCGATGAATTGCTTGAAACAATACCGAAAAGAAATTCCCATTCCCCCCGGTGTTGATTTTCAAAGCCATGAAGAAATTGAACATGATTTTGAACAAAAAAAACAAAAAGAGATGCTCGAAACGTGCTTGGGGGAGATCCCCATCCTCTATGCCGAACCTCTTGCTTTGCGATATTTAGAGGAAAAATCCTATACAGAAATAAGCGACATCCTTAGAATACCCATGGGGACGGTCGCAACACGCATAAAACGAGCACACATTCTACTGAAACATGTATGCCAAAAGAAATAAGCACCATAGCAAATACCGTGATGGACAGAATCCATCATGAAAAAATAAAAATGCGTCCAAAGATATTTTATCTTTTTGGATCCTTCTTATTGTTTATCGGATTTGTGGCTTCCATCCTTACATCTATTTTTCTTTTTGGTTTAATACGATTTTCTCTGCGCATGCACGGACCAATGGGTGAATACCGATTTGCAAACATGATTTCGTCTTTTCCTTGGTGGGCTGTTTTTACAGCGCTCATTGGACTCATTGTTGGAATCTGGTTACTTCGTAAATTTGATTTTTCCTATCGACTCAACAAACATGTTGTGATTATAGGATTTGTTACAGCCATCATTCTTGCTGGGTGGCTCGTTGATCTTTTGGGATTTAATACGATTCTTTTTCGCAGGAAACATTTTCAAAGAATGCTGCCCCCAACACTTCAAGAAGGACCTCCACCCTATTTATTTCATCAGACCCGTTTTAATAAATAGAAATAAAAAACATGCAAAATTCTTTGCATGTTTTTTATTTCTACACATGAAACTCATTGTCCTTATAAACAACCTCGTTATCAATCATCATCTTTTCTAAATCAACGAACACATCCACGTGATATCTTCCTTTCTTTCTATGTAATCCAGGCTTTGCGTAAATGGTATGTTTTGCGCCAAGTGATAAGTGCATGCCATGTTGTCGTTCAAACGCCGTAATATCGTAAACAATAACATCTTTTCCCATAGCACGATTGAGTCCGAGTCCAAGTTCTCGCACAACCACATCTTCATCTTCACGAATACGATCAAGAATATCTTTAAAGTCTTGTGGGGCGTCCGGTGCGGTAAGGATTCCGTTTTTAACAATCGCTTTAAATGGCTCAACAATCTGAATGTAATGATCTTGGTTTGCGTAACCAAAAATCATCACTTCTCCATTTACGTTCGTCAAATCTTGTGCCTCTGTAAACACTTCTCCGATTGGAAAGGTTCCTCCCACATTTTTCATTCCTGTGTAATCTCCAATATTCAACTTTGTTGGTTCCATGCCTGTGTCATACGTGAGGATGGTGCCAGGACACTCCACAACAACTTTCGAGCACGTATCGAGACGTTTTTTTAAGCCGTGTCCTGTTGTGTGAAAAAACGCTTTTTCATACGCGAGAGCTTCAATATACACCGGGAACTGAGGTTCTTGAATGCGCGCAAGATGCACATGCTCAATTGTCTTAAGTCCGCGTGCGAACAATTCAATACGAATACGAAATTCGTTCAAACGAAAATTCATGGATTGAACAAGCACAACCAAATCACCCGGCTTAAGTGATCGCATTTTTAGGATTACTTCCTCTGGAGTCACAGACTCAAAATCCAAAAACTCCCCATCCGGAAGTGCTTCACGATATCCATCTGTAACAATCTTTGTAAGTGGAGCAATCGTGTCATAAATCACAAGCGCATGTTCACTTGGTTTACGCTGAATCGCATCATTTACGATGTCTGTGAGATGTTTTGCTGCTTGATTTTGGAGATGCATTGACATACAGATCGCATTCTATCTTTTTATAAAAAAAAGTCCAAGACAACCTTGGACTTTTTGAAAAAATCTCTTGTTACAGTTCGCTCGATGCATTGCTTGCGTCTGCAACATTCGCAACGTCTTTGCATGCTTTTACTTCTGCTTTAAATACTTTCCATGCATCAATTTTTGCTTTTCTCCAATCTTTCGTTGCGTCTTTTGTCGAAGCATGAAACGCGGACCAAATATTTTTCACTTCTTTTTTCAAACTTTTTGGATCCACTTCAGAAGAACTTCCGTAAAGTTCCACCAAACCGGTTTGTCGTGCTCCATATGCGTCCACAACCGCCTGTGTATACGTTGTCACTGCTTGCGAGAGTTCAGCTTCTCTATTACGTACCGCTCCTGAAATACACTCAACCGAAGCCGCCTGATCTCTACTTGAAACGTTTGTGGATTTTGCAGCAAATGCCGGTGTCGAAAGAAAAAAGACACTCACAAGTCCGAGAAAAATGATGGATTTGGTCATACAATAAATGATGTTTAAAATCTCCTCATAAGAAATAATGCATCTATCGTAACATAAACACGCCGCAATCTGCCAACCTTTCACATAAATCTACAACACCCAAGTTTAAGTGAGAGTATGTTCATTTCACATCACTGGGAATATATATCTTATTTCCATCACATCATAACCCGGCTTGCCAGATAAATAGGTAAATTTATACATCCCAGCAAGTACCATCACAACAAGAATAGCAGCGAGCGTGCTGACAGATATCAGCAAACCTGTTTTTATGTTTTTTGAAAAATTCATATAATGACATCACGACTTATACCTTGAAAATATGAATGAATAGATGGATCATTTAGAAAATGAGTCCATCATCATGTTAGAAACTAGTAAAAACCAACATCAGTTCTATGAGATTCACTTCAGAAATCGAAATCAATTGTCCTGTCGAAAAAGTCATTGAACTCGTTGATAACCCAAAGAATATGAACAAATGGATGAAGGGACTCCAAAGTTTTGAACCAATCAGCGGGACGCCGGGGCACGTTGGGGCAAAATCACGACTCACCTTTAAAATGGGCGGCCGTAAAATTGAAATGATTGAAACAATTACCGCTAAAAATTTACCTCATGAGTTTAGTGGAACATATGAAGCGGATGGTTTTTTTCAACGAGTAAAAAATTCGTTTGTCTCACTTCCAAACAACAGGACAAAATATATTTCAGAACAAGAATTTCAATTCAAAGGATTCATGCAAGTCGCAGAGCTCCTGATGTCTGGTTTATTTAAAAAACAATCCATGCAATATTTAGAGAACTTTAAAAACTTTGTGGAAAACACATGATCAATAGACACACCAAGAATCACTTCTCATTTATTGCTTTGTTTTTAACAGCACTTATCCTAAATCATTCGACTATCTGAAGAACAACAGAGACTTTATCTCCAACACTTAAGTTCTCCTTCTTGCGCACATCAGCTTTAATAGGAAGAATATAGGTTCCTCGTTTCTTGTCTGGAAAAATGGATGTTTTCCATGTAGTTTTTCCGATTCTTGCCTCAACACGCAAAGAACCCCATCCACGAGATATTTTTTTAAAAGATCCTTTGATGCTTTCACCATCTGTTTTTGGAACAGAAATAAAATGCCACTGAGTCGTTTCCCCAGGAAAAAGCCACATACCTGAAGTAAATTCAAAGATGTTCATATACACCTGCTAAGCGTTAGATAAAATGTTTTTCCGTCATTATGTTTATTTAATCCCGCAAACTCTCCTTATACAAGGAGAGCATAGCATGGATTTTCTCATCTCCGAACAACCATTTCCACGTCCCATCACCGCTCTATCCAAACAAAAATACCGAACGCAACATTCGGTATTTTTGTTTGGCGGAGGGGGAGGGATTCGAACCCTCGGTACCTTTTAAGGGGCACACCTGATTTCGAGTCAGGCCCAATCGACCACTCTAGCACCCCTCCTCACCCCGAGAAGATAGCATGTGAAAGTGATCACATCAAGGATTCCTCTGTTATAATCTATTTACTATGTCCAACATCAAACGTGATTGGGATCCGCTTTCAAAAGAGCGTCGTGCGGGATTGCTTCGCGAAATCATTACTTATTTTAAAGCAACACACGACCAAGAGATTGGTATGCTTGTGGCAGAAGATGTTTTAGATTTCTTTTTGCAAAATTTAGGCGACGACTTGTATAAAAAAGCTATTGGCGACACAAAGACACTAATCCGACAAAATGCGGAGAATCTTGAAGTCGATCTGGATCTGTTGGTAAACAAATAATTGAACCTTATAATGACTCCCGTTTGTAATAATCCACCGGTGCGTAGTCATCCGTGAGAATTGGAAGGTCGTTCTTTACCTCTTTCTGCCATCGATGCTTTAAATATTCCGCGAGTTCAGAATCTTTACTCTCAAACAAGGGTGACACATCCGACTTGATCGCAACCAATAAAATATTTTGCACACGCGCGCCGTTTTCTGGAAAGGCGACGGGGAAAAGATAGACTTGCGGAAAGATCGATCGATATGTTGCATATTCTGCCCGTAAAAACTTTCCGGATGTTCCGTCGATCGATGAAATAAGGTTTGCGAGAACAACTCCCCCATCATTTAATAAATCATACTCACGCTGAATGGCCTCTTTTGTGGTGAGTTGAAACGGCACGGATGAAAACGAGTTGAAGGCATCACCATAAATCACATCATACGTTTTGTCTGATCGATTCAAAAATCGGCGCGCGTCTTCATGATACGTTGTGAGTCGCGCATCTTCTTTCAAGCGAAAATATTTTTTGGCGAGTTCTGTCATGACAGGGTCGATCTCCACAACATCCATGTGTGCGTTCGGAAAACGTTTCAAAAAATCTTTTGGATAGGAATACGCGCACCCACCGAGCATCAACGTGTTTTTCAAATCTGATTTAAAGTGCGCGTCTAGTCGATAAAATTTTGTGTAATCGAACACCAACTCATCACTTTCAACAAACATGGCACACTCTGTTCCAAATGGATCCGTGGACACATTCAACACTTCTTTTCCCGTCAGATGATCTGTGCTTGGATACACTTTTATCCGACTATATTTTGAATCAATGTCTAAAATGCGATGCTGTGTGAAAAGGAAAGTCCTTGTTTCCACATGAAACGCGTACAACGAACAGATAAAGATGAATACGCCAAGCACGGCTGCTTGCATGGTTCTTGTACGTAAAAAGAGAAGAGATGTTAAAAGAAGGATAAACGCAAACAATAAAATGTTTTCCGATGTCCCAAGTGTTGGAATCAAAATAAATCCCGCAAAAAACGTCCCAAAAATACTTCCGGCCGTTGAAACGGCATACAAATTTCCAACCGTAGATGCGGAATGTTCCATATGCACCATTTTTAATCGGACGGCGTAGGGAGAAACGATTCCAAGCAAAAATCCGGTTGGAGCAAATAAAATCATAGCGGAAAGTGTTGCACTTAATTCAAGCCATGGAATTGTTTTTTGAAAAAAAGACAACACGTTTGTGTGAACACAAAAAACAAAAAGAATACTGACGGCCGCTGCAAAAATGATGCGCGCGTATTGTTCAAAACTTGTTTTTTGGTCCGCAATTTTTCCTCCGTACCAATACCCAAGACTCAAAAACCCTAAAATAACCCCGATCAAGCTCGTCCAAACGAACGTAGACGTCCCAAGATACGGCGCAAACATGCGAGATCCCACAAGCTCAAACATCATAAGTGTTGCCCCACACAAAAACACACTTAAGAATAACGCACCCGCCTGATAATGACGCATGATTTTTTCGTGTGCAGAAAAGAAAAATTTCATAGTAACCGTATCATAACACGCAGTCTCTCTTTTATTCTCTCCTTCTTTCCTTCTTCTCTTCTTGTTATACTGTGATTACTATGAAAATCCGAAAAGCGATTATTCCGGTTGCCGGAATGGGGACACGTTTCCTCCCCGCTGCAAAAGCACAGCCAAAAGAAATGCTCTCTGTTGTGGATAAGCCTGTTATTCAATATATCGTTGAAGAAGCCGTTGCAAGTGGTATTGAAGAAATCATCTTTGTAACAGCTATTGGTAAGCGCGCTATTGAAGATCACTTTGATCGCAATTTTGAACTTGAGTATCGGTTGGAACAAAAGAAAAAGATCGAAGCATTGAAAGAAATTCAAAAAATTGGAAAGTTGGCAAAGTTTGCCTTTGTTCGTCAAAATAAGCCCCTTGGGGATGGTCACGCCATTCTTTCTGCCCTCCCATTTGTTGAAAAACATGAACCAGTTGCTGTCTTATTTGGTGATGACATTATTGACGGCAAACTTCCTGCCCTCAAACAACTGATCGAGGTTTACGATGAATATGATTCCCCTGTTATCGCTCTGCAAAAAGTCCCAAAAAAGGATGTTTCAAGTTACGGAGTCATTGGTGGAAAAAAAGTCGGTAACGGATCTTGGCAGATCGATCGCTTTGTAGAAAAACCATCTGTCGCGGAAGCTCCTTCAGATCTGATCGTTATTGGTCGTTACATTATCACTCCAGAAATCATGGCAATGTTACCAAAAGTCTCCGCTGGAAAAGACGGAGAGATCAGACTCGCAGACGCTTTTGCAAAATATCTCTCTGAAGGAAAATCTCTTTACGGATGTCAGTTTGACGGAACACGCTATGATTGCGGCTCCAAACTTGGCTTTGTTAAAGCACAGATTGAACTCGGACTCAAACACAAAGACATTGGAGCAGATTTGAAGAAATACTTAAAATCGAGGAAGTAAGTATGAAATACACAAAACTCATTGCGGCTCTTTCGATCGTTTCACTCCTTGGTGCAGGGTGTGGCGGACCATCTGCGGCGCAAATAGCCGCTTCAAAACCCGTTTCCCTTGTTGTTTGGCGCGTTTTTGATTCAGATGACACATTACAACCCGTCATGTCCGCATATCAAAAACTGCACCCAAACGTCTCCTTTGAATACCGAGAGTTACGTCCGGAAGATTTCAAAAATGAGCTTTTGCGCGCCCTTGCGGAAGGCAATGGTCCAGATATTTTTTCTTTAAACAATGCATGGATTGGAGAATATCAATCTCTTATTTCACCCCTTCCCGCTTCCCTCAAAATCCCCTACTCGGAAGTTCGCGGAACCATCAAAAAAGAAACAGTCTATACGATCAAGGAACAACCAAGTCTTTCGCAAAGATCCCTAAAAACAGAATTTGTCGATGTTGTTGCCACAGATGTTTTGCGCCCATATCAAGAAAACGCAAAAGCACCTGTTACCGACCGCATCTTTGGACTTCCACTTGCTGTTGATACCCTCGCCCTTTATTTCAATAAAGATTTACTGAATGCAGCTGGATTTCCAGAACCACCAAAAACATGGACACAATTCCAAGAACAAGCAACAAAACTTACACGTATCGGTGCAAACAATGAAGTCCTTCAGTCTGGAGCTGGAATAGGAACCGGAAAAAATGTTGAGCGAGCATCAGACATCCTTGCACTCCTCATGATGCAAAACGGAACACAAATGACAGACGAGCGCGGAGTCGCCACGTTTGCAAACGCAGATCAAAGCAAACGAGTCCTTGGATTAGACGCAGTCAATTTTTACACCGATTTTGCAAACCCAACCAAACAAGTTTATGGTTGGAACAAAACACAACCAAAGTCGTTTGATGCGTTCACTTCTGGAAAAACAGCCTTCTTCTTTGGCTATTCTTATCACGCCCCCCTTATTCGCGCAGCCGCTCCAAAACTTCCATTCGGCATTTCACCCATTCCACAAATAGAGGGTGGAAAAACAGTGAACCATGCAAACTATTGGATTGAAACTGTTTCAAAAGCATCACCAAACATTGATTTTGCCTGGGACTTCATCCAGTTTGCCACAAGCGCAGAACAAGTTCCTCCTTATTTAACAGCAGCGCGCAAACCAACCGCACGTCGTTCACTCATCAATTCACAAATACAAGACGAAGATTTATCAATCTTTGCCTCACAAGTTCTCACGGCAAAAAGTTGGTATAAAGGAAAAAATGCGATCGTGGCAGAAAACACCCTCATTGATTTAATTGAAGCGATTCTTGCCGGAAATGACGCACAGAAATCGATTCAAGAAGCACAAAACAAAGTGAATCAAACGTTATGAAAAAACTCGCGTTCGCCATTCTCACGCTCATCCTCCTGATGTCTCCGTCCATAAGTTCTGCTGCGTATGTGAGTGATATTTGTCCGGGTGATCCTTACTCCACAACCATTCTTTGTCCGAAAGAGAGTGTTGGATGGTTTTTACAAGGCGTCACAAACGCCTGTGGAAATGTGGGAAATTGCACCCTTACAGATATGATGGTTGTTGTAGCAAATGTAGGGAACTTTGTTCTCAGAATCATTGCAGCTGTTACCTTGTTTATGTACGTTCTTGGAGGATTCTGGATTCTTGCG
Source organism: uncultured Gammaproteobacteria bacterium (assembly GCA_964402425.1). Classification (GTDB taxonomy): domain Bacteria; phylum Patescibacteriota; class Patescibacteriia; order UBA9934; family GWF2-40-263; genus XYB2-FULL-45-11. Next base: position 48,410 of record CAYOCD010000007.1, read on the forward strand.
TCACACGGAAATTCTGAATGGGTAAGTAAAGGAAAAAAAACGATAACCATTGCAACAACAGGTTTAATAATTGTTATGACGGCCTATCTCGGCGTAACAACCATTAAAAAATATTTAACAAATCAAGCAAGCTCAGGACCAGGTGGAGCTTCTTATGCTGTTTCTTGTGATGCGGGTTCGGAAGGACAAGCTTGTGCTCTCAATAAAAAATGTATGGGTGGTACGTGTGTTGAGCTCTGTACAGCAGATTACAGTGGAACGTATAGTTGTATAGAAAAAAATGTGGTCAACCCAGGAAAATTAAGTTCCTGTGTTCCAAACAAATGTTCATCCTCCGTTGACACCATGTGTTGTCCTCCTTAAAAAAACCTATGAAAACGTCTTTGAAAAAATTTGCTCTGTTCTCCCTTGTGTTATTCATTCTTCCGCTTGTCACACATGCAGAACTTATCAATCCGCTTGGAACCACAAGTATTGAAGGCTTTATTGGCCGACTCATTAAAGCCATTCTTGGTCTTTCTGGTTCTGTCGCTCTTCTCATGTTTGTTTGGGGAGGATTCCAATACCTCTGGTCTGCTGGCGATCCAAAAAAAGTAGATAAAGGAAAAGAAACACTTAAAAACGCCGTGCTCGGAATCGTGATTATCTTCTTTGCATACACATTCGTAAATACATTGATAAAAATTCTCGCTTCAGGATCATTGACGTAGCGCATGTGGATATCTTCCATATCAAAAATTGCAAAAAAACGATAAAATAACTTTATCGTTTTTTTCTATTCAAATTTTTAACCCCGTATTGTACGGGAGGCTTGCGCGCTTCCCTTACCATTTTCTTATGAACACGCTTTCAAAGAAACACATCGGATACATTCTCGGAGCTGTTTTTGCCTTTTTACTTATGCTTCCTGCTGTATTAAACCTGACTCCTCACGCTCAAGCAGCAACAGGAGCCCTTACAGCTGAAGAGCTCTTTGGTGGAACAGAACAAGGAGATGGCTCTGACTTTGCTGGAGCAGCAGGTCTCAGCTCAGGAAACCTTGTTGATGCGATCTCTTCCATTATCCGTGTTGCTATTGGATTCCTTGGAATCATTGCTGTATTAATCATCCTTATTGGAGGTTTTAAATGGATGACTTCCGGTGGAAACGAAGATAAAGTAAAAAAGGCGAAGGCTCTCATCTTCCAAGGAATTATCGGACTTGTCATTGTCCTTTCTTCCTACGCCATTGCTTCTTTCGTTATTACCTCTATCACAACCGCAACCGCTACAAACTAAACAAACAAATTCCCCATTCCTGAAATGGGGATTTGCATGAGCGGATCAAATTGATCCCTTCATGCGAATTCGTCTTCTCTTTATTCTTCAGCATATGAAACGTTTCGCGATTTCACTTGGTGTTTTCCTTCAGGTGTTTCTATTCTCACATTTGCCGGCATTCGCTGCAGACACCCCTACAAGTCTTTTGACAGGTGGTCTCAATGACGCCGCAGCAGGTGTAGGTTACAACCAAAACTTGAGTTTGCCTGACATTATTGGTCGACTCATCGCTGCTATCCTTGGAGCTGTTGGGCTTGTTTTCATCATCATCATCATTACAGCTGGAATCACTTATATGACAGCAGGTGGTGATCCAGGAAAAGTAGACAAGGCAAAACAATCAATTACGCGGGCGATTATCGGTATTATCATCATCGTTGGTGCGTATGCTCTTACAAGCTTTGTCATCGAACAATTAAAAAACGCAGTGGCATAAAAAAATAATTATAAGTCTTCATTCAATCCATATGTTAAAAAACAGTTTTCTCAAATTCGGTGCAATGGTCGGTTCACTTCCCGCTCTCTTTCTTCCAGCAACAACTTTTGCGGCAAATAATCCTTTATTAAACTCGGAAACTAATCTAGGTAAAGTAAAAACGGAATCTGGACTCACTGCAGGAGCAACAAATTTACCAGAACTTATCGGAAGATTCGTTGGGGTAATTATCGGTGTTTTAGGAATCATCTTGGTTATACGTATTATTCAAGCAGGTATTATGTATATGACAGCTGGAGGTGATCCAGGAAAAGTTGATAAAGCAAAAAAGATGATTACGGAAGGTATTGTCGGAATTGTTATTATCATCGCCGCCTACTCCATCTCCAGCTTCGTTATTGATGCCCTCAAAGGAGCAACAGCCTAAATTAGAAAAAAACAAGATGAATATCATCTTGTTTTTTTGTTCTAAAAAAAAGAACCCCGGTACTCTTTCAGCAACTTGCTGTTGAGTATCGGGGTAAGATTGCGGTTCAGTGAATTGGATCTCCCGTTCTTCCGCTAATACGCGGACGTCCTGTGTGGAGACTAACCGAATTCTCGTGGAACACGAGCCGCTTCGGATTTCCCCAGACGATCTGAGGAGGAATTCCCGAAACAGCAACGGTGGTGACAGGAACAAGGTAGACGAGTTCGATGGTGTCGCCGGGTTGGTAACCGACGTAGATGGTGTCGATTCCGTTAGGATCAAACCCCCTCACCGGAACAGTGTCCGCCTTCTTGTCTCCATTCATGTCCGCGTAGAACTCCTCAAACCGGACACCGGTCGGAGGAGGCCCTTTGTGGGCAACAGCGATAGTCTGGCCGTTTTTCTTGACGATCACGCGTTGCATTCCACCAGATCGGATAAACCACTTTTGTGCTCCATCACTGATCGAATGAACCTCCACATAGAAGGGAGACCCACCGAACATGTTCCAGGTCGCTGCGG
>CAYOCD010000008.1:0-47645 GCA_964402425.1 uncultured Gammaproteobacteria bacterium
GCTCACCCAGAATCTCACGAATGTGCGTATGTACCTCAACAATTTCTTGCACGGTCGGCGTCTCCCCTGTTCCAATCGCCCACACGGGTTCATAGGCAACAAACAGCGTTTCCGAAAACTTCGGACGTACACCTTTAAACGCCATCGCAAGTTGATGTAGAATCACTTTTTTTACCTGTCCCGCCTCACGTTCTTCTTTTGTTTCGCCAACACAAACGATTGGGGTCAAATTCTGTTCGATAGCTCTCAAGATCTTTGCTTGAACAAGTTCATCTGATTCACCAAAGAGATATCGACGTTCAGAATGCCCAATCAATACGTGTGTCACACCAACTTCAGACAACATCCGTGCAGATATTTCACCCGTAAACGCCCCTTGCTCCTCACATGAAACGTTTTGCGCGCCAAGACCGCACCCACTGCGCGCGACAACTTTTCGCACCTCAGAAAGAGCAATAGTAGACGGACAAATCACCATATGCGGCGCAACTTTTCTTCCACGCAACAGCAACAACGAGGCACGTGCAAGCGCCACGCTTTCACGTACTCCCAAATTCATTTTCCAGTTGCCGATGATGGTTTTCATATTACGCAATCGATTTCAAAAAAGCTTCTTCATTTTTATACGGTCCAATAACCGCAAGCTTCATCTGTTTTTCATTGATCACTTCGTTCGCAATTTTCTTGATGTCAGCAGCTGTAATCTTTGCAAGCGTATCCATGAATTGTTCTGGGGTACGCACTTTATTCAGGAACAATTCGTCGTCTCCATACCATTCGGCTTGGAATGACGAGCTTTCCATGGCAAGCAACATACTTCCGCGCACGTGATCGATCGCTTCTTTCACTTCTTTTGCAGTCACGCCGTCGCGTTTGATTTTACGCAGTTCTTGCATAATTGTCTTATACGCAAGCGGCACGCGAGATTTATCGAGTCCAGCTTGCACAGAGAAGACACCTGCGTCGTCATACGCAGTGTTGCTTGAGCGCACCATATACGCGAGTCCTTTGCGTTCGCGCACAGAGATGAACAAACGCGAACTCATGGTTCCGCCGAGAATACAAGAAAGGAGTGCAAGGGTTTCATTTCGATCGTCCCCTATCCCAAACGATGGGAATCCGAACATGAGGTGAATTTGTTCCGTCTTTTTAAATTGAACATTCACTTTTTTCTTTGCATTTCCACGAACAAATGGTTCGAACGTTGGATGCTCTGCCTTTGACGGCTTCACGCTTCCAAACGTCTTTTCAAGAATCTTACGAATATCTTTTGGAATGTTTCCGGCAACAGAAACAACCATGCGCGACGGAACATAATGTGCGTCACGGAACGCAATAATTTCATCACGCTTCATTTCTTTCATCGTTTTGTGTGATCCCGCAATTTCCCAACCGAGTGTATTGCCTTCAAAAACCACTTCTTCGAGCAAATCTTCCACGTGTCGCATTGGGCTATCTTGATACATGTTGATCTCTTCAATGATCACACCACGCTCGCGGTCCAATTCTTTTTGATCAAACTTGGAGTGAAACACCATGTCGTGCAGCATGTCCACCGCAAGGTTTGTGTGCTTTGCATCGATCTTAATGTAATAACCCGTTTCATGTTTGTTGGTGTACGCATTATATTGTGCCCCAACAGAATCAAGCGCCCTCGAAATATCGAGCGTTGTTGGTCGGCGCTTTGTTCCCTTAAACATCAAGTGCTCAATAAAGTGCGATGCCCCGCTGAGTGTCGGCGTCTCATAACGAGATCCAACTTTTGTGAGAACCAAAACCGTAACCGCTTGCGTCCCGGTAACCGGAACCAAGTGCACGCGCATACCATTTTTGAGAGTGAAATTTTGATGGGGCATAGGGGGAAAGGCCATAAAGGCGATAAATGCTGTAAAGGCTTTTGGAACATGTTTCCTTTCGGCCTTTATGGCCTTTATAGCCTTTTTCTAAAAATTTTTCTTAAACCACGCTTCCAGTTCCGCAATCGGTACACGCTCCTGTTTCATAGTGTCACGATCACGAATGGTGACTGCCTTATCTTCAAGAGAATCAAAGTCCACAGTGACACAATACGGCGTTCCGATTTCGTCTTGGCGGCGATAACGCTTTCCGATGGATTGTGTTTCGTCATAGTCAACGCGCCAGTGCTTTGCAAGCGCTTCTGCGATTGGACGCGCAACATTTGAAAGCTCTTCTTTTTTTGATAAAGGCAAAATAGCAATTTTGATTGGCGCAATTTCTTTTTTGAATCGCAAAACAACGCGCGTATCTCCATCCCCTTCTTCCGAAGCGACTGTCTCTTCATCGTATGCCGAGAGGAGAACCGCGAGAACGGTTCGATCTACACCGAATGATGGCTCAATCACATGTGGAACGTATTTCTCATTTGTGATTGGGTCTGTGTAAACAATGTTTGATCCAGAGTGTTTTGCGTGCGTTGTCAGATCAAAATCTGTGCGGTATGCAAGTCCATACAACTCTTTTCGTCCAAACGGATAATCAAATTCAATATCCACTGTGCGTTTTGAGTAGTGTGCAAGTTCATCTTTTGCAACCTCAAGATTATGCGAACGACCCGCATCAATTCCGACACGATCCATAAACTTGTACATGTTTGCAAGCCACTCCTCGAACTTTCCTTCCCATTCAGATGGATGCACAAAATATTCGATTTCCATTTGTTCGAATTCACGTGTACGGAAAATAAAGTTTCCGGGAGTGATTTCATTACGGAACGCTTTTCCAATTTGCGCCATTCCAAACGGAACACGCTTACGACTAGACGTAATCACATTTGGAAAATCCACAAACATCGCCTGCGCGGTTTCTGGACGAAAGTACGCAACGGCTGATGCGTCTTCTTTTGGTCCAAGCCATGTTTTCATCATCAAATTAAAAGACGCAGGATCTGTAAACGTACCTTTGTTTCCGCACTTTATACATGATGCCGTAAGATCAATTTGGTCAGCACGATATCGCTCATGACATGTTTTACATTCAACAAGAGGATCACTAAACGTAGCCACATGTCCAGACGCCTCCCACACTTTTGGATTCATAATGAGAGCAGCGTCAATTCCAACCATATCCAAGCGCTCTTGCACAAACATCTTCCACCATGTTTGTTTGATATTATTTTTGAGCTCTACTCCAAGGGGACCGTAGTCCCATGAGTTTGCGAGTCCGCCATAAATATCTGAACCGGGGAAAACAAACCCACGCGTTTTTGCGAGGGAAACAATTTTTTCCATGGTAATGCGTTCGTGCTCCATATTAAACAGTCATGATTTCATCTTCTTTCTTCTCTCCCATAGACGAAATCTGTTCGTTAAATTCTTTGGTGAGTTTTTCGAGTTCGTCGAGAAGTTTGAATTTTTCGTCTTCGCTCATGTCTTTATTTTTTTCCTTCTCCAAAATTTCATCACGAACTCCTTCGCGCACACCGCGCAAAGCAATTCTTGAATCTTCCAATTTTTCTTTCATGAGTTTTACAAGCTTCAAACGGTTTTCCTCTGTCATAGGAGGAAGCATGATGCGGATCACTCCACCATCTGCCGCAGGAGATAAACCTGTTCCGGAATCGCGAATCGCTTTTTCAATGGCTTGTGTGAGCCCCTTGTCCCATGGATCAATCACGATTGTTTTTGCATCTTGCACAGAAATAGACGCAAGACCCTTAAGTTCCATGATGGAATCATATGCACTTACACGAATATCCTCCACGAGCTGTGGGGTTGCGCGTCCGGTACGAAGAGTTCCGAGTTCTTTATGAAGATGATCAAGCACGGCATCGAATGCCGATTTCTTTGAAGATAAAAATATGTGCATAGAAAAAATAATTGGAAACTTCCTTCTTGAAGATTCGTTGTCAGGATGACGTAGTAAAATTAAAAGACTTATTGCTTAGGATGTTATTTTGTCTCCGTAGCGAGTCCAAGATATAACATGGCTGCATTACTTGGGTCAACCAAAATGGCACGAGGCAAACGATTTGATGGGAGTTTTCCTGTTTGCCATGTTGCTCCTCCGTCAGTCGATTTATAAAACGTTGCTGTGGTTGCGTAATACAGAACATCCGGATTTGATGCATCCATACCAATCGCTTGAATATGAACTTGTCCCGCTGCGGTCACAAGTTTAATCGGACTCCATGTTGCGCCAAAATCTTGTGAGCGCAGAAGTCCGTATTTTGTTGCAGCAATCACGGTTCCTGAATCTTTTGATTGAATCAGGTCATACACCATCGCGCCTCCTGTTAATCCTTTTACATCTGCCGCTTCCCACACGGTTCCCCCATCATTCGTTTTCTTCATTCCTTTTGTTGCGGTTCCAACAAGCACTGTACGACTATCGTTTTGATTGATCAAAATATCCGTCACAACATCTTTCACACTCAAAACATTGCTCCATGTTCTTCCTCCATCTAAGCTTTTTTGAATATCTCCATTTGAAAGTCCGATCCATACAATCTGCGGATTGAACCAATCCACAGCGATTTTCACTACATAGACCTTCTCTCGACTTTCAATGTATGCATCATTTTGAAATGATCGCATGCAATCAATCGATTTATACAAACGAGACCCTTTTGCCACATACACCGTACACACATTTTTTGGATCGATTTTCAGCGAAGTCACATATCCGGTTGATAACGCTTTATCTTTTGGTTGGCGCCAAGAAGCACCCGCATCATCAGAATAAAGAAAACCATCTTCGCGTGTTGTGACATACAAAGCATTTTTTTCTTGCGGATCCATTTCCAACGTCAAAATATTTGCGGTCGCCAGTGTTCCAACACCTTTTGCCGTTGGAACAAGCGAGCTTTGCGCCCAAATTTTTCCCGCATCCATTGTTTTTAAAATTCCACCATCTGCTTTGTTTGCTTTTGGCATGGCGGAAGAACAACCAGCTCCAGTAAGCACAAGAAGAATAAAAAGGGGAAGTAATTTTTTCATATATTTTGTTATTCTGAGTGGAGTGAAGAATCTCTTCCAAAGAATGCGAGATCCTTCATTACATTCAGGATGACACAGGTGAAGAAAATAAAATATGCTCGAGTGTTAATTGTGGATTTGTATTATGACGAATGGCACTTCTTCCCTCTTCTGTTTTTTTTAATAGAGCGATTAAACGTGACGTATTCATTTGTTCATTCCCCCCCGAGGACACCCCTACGATCGCATGACGATAAACCGTCAGTTCTTCACACCCGACACGACGCAACAAAGCATCTCGCAAAACACGTTGCCATAATCGAACTGTTTGATCTGCGACAATACGCTTATTCACATCTTCTTTTGGAAGCAATCCGGATGTCAGACGAATTTGTGTACTTATACGCGCAGAAAAAAGTTCAACCGCTTTTTCTACTCCAACATCTGTTTGCGATCGATCTTCACTCTTTGTTAAATAACGAATCGCGCGCCCAGGTCTTCCAAGAGAAATCGCCGCGGCCGTTTCTGCGTCCGGTTTTGCATACCCTTTTTTCACGAGAGCTGTTGTAAGCGTGTTTCTTGAAACAGGATGAAAACGCATGATCTGACAACGCGATGCAACAGTAGGTAGAACCGACTCAACAGATGGCGCACGCAAGATGAATAACGTTTTTCCTTTTGGCTCCTCGAGTGTTTTCAGTAAAGCGTTCGCTGCTGCGTTTGAGAGTGCATCCGCGTTTTTGATAAACGCAATTTTCCATCCGCCGTTCATGGCACTCATAGCGAGTCGCTCGCAAATCTCTCTGACCTGTTCAACTGAAATCTGCGTTTTTTTCTTTCCCGTCTTCTCGTCTGTAAGACATGTAAGTTCAATAACATCCATGGAAACGGCCCCCTCGAGTTCTTTTGATAACGAGCGAATGAGCTGTCTTGCGACGAGCGTTTTTCCCAAGTGATGCGGCCCCACGAACAAAAACGCGTGCGGAAGACGATCACGATCAATCATCCGACCCAAAACATCCTGAACACGTTCGTGCCCAATAAGATTGTGAAAGGAGGATGGCATAAGTAAGGGAATTATAGCATGGCTTGAGAGGCTGGAGAAGCAAGAGAGGCTGGAGAGGCCGAGCAATGAAACAACGTTCTAAAAAGCCTCTCTCGCCTCTCAAGCATCTCTCGCCTCTCAAGCCTTTCCAGAACTTCCTGACAACCTGATTTGGCTAATCTTAGCCTAATTCTCTCTATTTATTGGGTGGGGGTCTTGACAAAACTGACAAAAAGTGATATAGTATGTTCACGAAGATGAGATGAGGCAAGAAGAAAGACTTCAAACCTTACAACTCAAACGGGGAGAGAGCCGAGCTATTCGGTCCCATTCAGTAATAGCAAAGAAGATCTATTGTTTTACGTATCTCTACTGCCTGATACGTGCAGCAATGGATCTTTTTATGTAAAGAAACGTGAAAATTATTTCAAAATTTGATGAATAATCGGCGCAGACCGAGCACCGCAAGTGAGCTGTACACGGAAGTACAGCGAACGCGGAGCGCAGGGCTAAGCCGATTAGGCGCAAATTTAGGAATAATTTTCGACATAGGAATTCGGGGGGAGAGAGCAAACCGTCTTCTCAAAACGCTTCGGCGAATGAGAGCGGTGGACATTGAATGGAGTACACCGGGTAAAAACTCGCTGACTCCATACGCATAATGTCCATGATTCACACCTGCCTTCGGGCGGTCACTAAATCGACCTACTCCCGGATTCCTGCGTCGAACACTTCGAACGACGAAAGGACACAAGTCATAGAGCAAGCCTACAAGATAGAGCTTGCATCAGGAGTTCCCAATGAGCCAGATCAACGCCGCGATCGAAGTTCTCGAGCGAGCAGGTATCGTTCTGAGTCAATTCAAGACGCAGAGCGAGATCATTGCAGCAGCAAGACTCGTCGTCGCCGCCCAGCGCCCCGTCGACTAGTCACAACACGACCTCAAACCTTGCTCAGGTTTATAGAGCAAAGGAAAGGTAAAGAACGATGGTTGTCTGACAGAACGCAGAAGCACTCAATGCTAGGCGATTGGGTGTGGATACATAAGTGGATGCAACACCTCGAGGGTTGCATGGCGCGAGTCTTCTTCTCGAGATCTGGCGATGGCTGTGACGAAAGGCACTCCCTTTCAACACAGTCCATCGCCGAGCTTTCAGAGCTTACCAGTTGAGCGAGGTCTAGGGACCTCACCCATAACTGATAATCTCTGTGAGGCTAAAAGACACGACCAGATTTATGCGGTGAAACTGTTCACCTCAGAAACTGATCGGGTCCATGTGGATCCCGGCAGCTTTGATCCTGTGTAAAAGCAGGTGTCCCAATGTTACGAAGCTCGACAAGATCGAGCATTTGGAGCCCAGATGAATACTCAGAACACCGTCGCCACCACCGAAGCCATCGTCGCCGAGACCGTCGTCGTCGCCGCCACCGAGACCAAGAAGACTGGCCCGGCCCGCCAGGGTCGCAAGGTCGTCGAGGTCACTGTGGCCGAGGTTGTCGCCGAGACCGTCGTCGTCGAGGTTGCGCCCGAGGCCGAGGTCAAGGTCGAGGCGCCGAAGCAGGAGTTCTACGCCTGCCAGACCTGCTTCGAGCAGACTGCGGCGGCTTTGCTCTACATTCCCACCTTCGCGCAGATCCGCAACCTCGAGGGCATGGAGCCCAAGGAGTTGCTGACCGAGGCGATCCTGCTGAAGCACGCCCGCCGCTCCAAGTTCACGCGGCACACCAGCTCGTTGCTGGAAGGTCTCGAGACCATCCGCAAAGGTGCCGCACGGCACGCGGAGATCGAAGCGGAGCGGAGCGCTTGGTTCCAGTTCTGCAAGGAGCTGAAGCACGGCGAAGTCAAGGAGTACAACGGGGCGCCGTTCCGTAAGTGCACTTTCACCAACGAAGTGTTCAAGGCAGAGCTCGCGCTCTACCCGGGCCTGGACATCATCGTCCAGGAGACGAAGACCACCCTGCCGAACGGCAAGGTGATCAACGTCGTCCCGACCTTCGAGGTCGCAGTGCGCCGCTTCACCTGCGGCCCGCGTAAACAGCTGCAGGAAGGTCTCACGAGCGAAAACGGCCTCACGGTCGTCGAGCTCAAGGCTGTGATCGCCGACGCTCTCACTCAGGAGCAGCGCCAGCGGGACCAAGCCCAGGCCCAGCGCGAGCGTCTCGCTCATCAGCAGGGCAATCGCGGTCAGCAGATGTCCAAGCAGGACGAGCTGGCCGGTCTCGCCGAGTACCGCAGCAACCAGGAAGCCTGGACCGGTGCCCGTCGTGAGCGCGGCAGCCGTGGCGACCAGAACCGCGCGAGCTCCAAGCTCGCCCAGGAACTCGCGGACAACTAGTCCTTCGCCCACATAAGTCGAGTCTAACGACTTCTTAAAAAAAGACACTTGAGGGGTCGACGAAACGGTATGGCAATTCTTTCTGCCAACAACGTCGACCCCTTTTCCCCCCAGAGTTCGTGAGCATCGCTCGCGGCATCTGCAAGGAAAAAATTCGATCTATAAAAATGGAGGAGAGAGCAACCGGACGTCTCCGAAAGAGACCTCGGCGAATATCGAATGGACTGACTAGGCGAGAGCTTACTCTATCCATACGCAAGATATTCATGGCCCACACCGCCTTCGGGAGGTCACTGGGTCCCTTGCCTCCGTTTTTGTGGATCGAACACCATGTCATTCTGAGCAAAGCGAAGAATCTCAAGATCCTTCACTGCGTTCAGGATGACAGAGGTTTCTAAATAGTTCGAACGCTCTCGAAACATTCGAAGAGCTACGGGGTATCGATGCAATTGCAGCACACCGTCGCCCACTCGGGCGACATGCGTTTCTCGAAAATCGAGCAGGTGCTCGTAGAGGCTGGTTTCGACCTTTCGATCTTCAAGTGCCAGGCCGAGAAGGAGCTCGCCGCACGCGAACTTGATCGGCTCGCCAAAACCAAGCTTGTGAAATATTTCCGTGTTTCTCCCGCTTGGATCATTGGGAGCGATGGCCCATTTATCGGCCACGACGGCCTCACCAAACTAACCCAAGCCTTCAAAATCGGCTCACGACTCGGTAAAGATGTTTCGTCCTGGCCGCAGCAATTCACCTCGGTTGAGGTGATTGGTATGCTCCCCAGCCTCTTCAACTAGACCGCCCGATCATATCGACGGGCAAAAAGGAGTCACATGACTCGTCGCGAAGAACGCGTCTCTGAACTTGAAGAAGGGGGCATCTATTGCTCCCCTGAGAAGGTCACTCAAGCCAACATCGCGGGAGGCTGCATGCTTGCGGCGTTCGCGATTGTCGTCTTGGGGGCGATCTTCGGCGAGAAGACGCCCACCCAAAAGCCAGCGCAGTCCGCCGCCATCCAGGTGGCCACGACCCGCTAGCGCTCAACCTTCAGCGACCCCACAAGGAGTCACACGTGAGATAAAGCCACTCCGGCAGGAAAGCAATGCTCGATGTTGGGCGATCGAAGCATGAAGTAAAAATAGGACCCTGGCTCTCCATTAGCCATCGAAGGTTCTAGTCCCGCGAATTGGAAAACTTGGGCGATGTATTGTGGAACTCCACATGCATCGCCTGGCTTTCAGAGATCATGAACGTAAGTTCGTGGAATCTGCATTCATCAATTTCCGGCAGGAAGTGCACACCTGTCCGGACCGCGGCAGCACGCCTCACCCAGCCTTACGAGATATCCTCGTACTGGCACTAAAATGGGATCGTCGAGGCGGCGCCGCTTTACCGTGCACACAACGCTCCGTGCCTCCAATGGCCAGACCAAGTTGGTCGCCGCATGGAATAGGAGCAACAACGATAGGGTCAGGGAGGATCCATGAACCTGATACTGTAGCAAGGCAACGTCGACATCAGGCGGTCGGCGTGAAGCATGTAAGGAGAAATCCTTTCATGAGGAATCGATAAAGTCGCTATAATAAAAACAAATCCGCGACTGATTCCAAGTCTGTCTAATGCCCGACGGAAAACTCGCCTGCGAGTCCGTCGGAAACTTTGGAAACGCCATCCATCGCGCCCGTTCGCTGTGCGGCGCGAGAACAACGCAAGGATCAAGGAGGATCCATGTTCTGTTTCTGTAAACGTAGCAGCACCAACTTTCAGCTGTTGGTGTAAGCATGTCAAAAGACATCAAAGTAGACCGATCTTTGCCAACAAGGAGATCGATCAATCGTAGCTGAACAATGTGTTGAGGGATGATGTGAAAGTCTCACAACCATGCAACTTGCTGAAAACAAAGCACACCGGCGTCTCGCGCCGGCAACAACCTTCGACGGTCAACAACGTCGAATAGGATGACACACATCCGAACACTTTGTGGGCACCGCCTTGAAAACGGACCCTCTGCCAAATCGACGACACTTCGGAGTTTCCGGAACCCCGACCGACAACGGTCTGCGACTCGGCTTGTTGAACCTCGCGTGACGGGCTGTGCGGAATGGAATAGCTACCCATTTCTCACAGTCCCGTCGCGCAGTCTTCAAAGATTCCCATATTCCCTGAGCTTGTCGAAGGGCCATGAGAATATTTGAAGACTAAAAAAGGATTCCCTAGAATCATCGTATCTAAACGCGTTTTTCCACGGACAAGCCGCATGTTCTCTCATGAAGCTTGTCGGTCGAAAGACCGTTCTCTCTCTCAAAAACGAGAAAAATACCCGCCCGGGTATTTTTTGTTTGCGATCTTCAACAATTTAAATCTAAAATGATTGACAATTTTGAAAAATGATGGTAGGTTTATTTCTCTTCCAAACGAATGGAAGAGGTGGTATGTGACAACACAGAGCTCTCCGGATGAGGTAAGTATGAGTTCCGTAACCCGTATCCAACTCCTCGCCCTGACTGCTCCCCTCCTGGAGATGTGTCATGGCTGAGATCACGCGTGAATTGAATGCAGCAACAAAGTGTGCTCTACGCATGTATGCGGCCTCAAGGAACCCTCTCCTTGAAGATCCGATCGCCTTACGGCCTCACATGCACTGCGGCACTGGTAGCTGACTTCTCTTCCCTGGATACGCCCGTCGAACTCCTTGCCCCACACCCGTCGACTCTTTGAATGTTTCACATATCCGCTCCCGTTTTCGGTGAGCAACCTCTTTCTTTCCTCGCGCCATCATCGAATCATTTCGATGATTTTTTATTTTGAAGAATATTCTTCTGCCCCTTTCCAAGCAAGATTAAACAATCCTCGCATAGCATCAGCGATCTCTTTACTAATGATAACAACCGCAAGCATGGCAGATTTATAGGAGAACAAAAAGACGTGATTTCCACGAACGGTAATTTCTCCATGCATCGGAAAATCTTTTGTGGAAATAATACGCACCTCACCATCTCCAACGTGTGGAATTTTTGTTTTGTCTGGATGTTCCATGACAGCCAACACACGATGTGGTGTCTTTGCCGCATGTAATTCTCGGGCATGACGTTCTAAATCTTGTAGAATTTCTTGCGCAAGAAGAACATCATCAAACGGAACAATCTGCACAAATTCTCCTTCCATTTTTTCAAATGTCTCACGAAGCGTCTTCAATCCTTCAAGTCCTTCCAGATATCGAATCTGAGGTTTTGCCCCCTCTGCATTAAAAAGCGCGAGCAGCATTGGGAGTGTTTTTTGAAATTCATTATGTTTTTCTTCTAACTCTTTTTGCTGAATCCTCAAAATAGAAAGCAAACGTTCCGGACTCTCTGGAACATAATAACGCTTCTTTCCTTTTACAAACGTAGACATGAGCCCACGCGTGGACAGCGCTTCAATCATGACATATGTGGTGGCGCGGTTCACTTTTGCCTTATGCGAAATATCCTGCACAGGTGCAGGACCGAGTTCAAGCGCAGACAAATACACTTGTGCCTCTTTTTCTGAGAGACCGAGGTGTTTTAATTCAGTGAGGAGTTGATCCATATGATTCGATTATACCAGACCACGAAGAACTTCCCATGTTTTCAAAGCAGTTTTTTTCCAATCATATAAGGAGGCACGCGCAAACCCTTTTTGGATGAGTTGATCTCTTAATGGCGCATCTTCTACCATTTGCGTCATCGCACGCGCCCAACGCTCTGGTTCGGATGGTAAGACAAACATCGCAGCGTCTCCAATCACCTCTCTGTGAACAGGAATATCGGAAACAATAAGCGGTGTACCAGAAAACATTGCTTCTATGTTCGGGATACCGAACCCTTCATACCAAGATGGAAACAAAAATGCCGTTGCAACATTCATAAGCACGGATACATCTGCATCTTCAAGATATCCAAGCACATGAATCTGGTTTTTACACACCGAATGGTCGATCCAATTTTTCATGCGTGCAAATCCGAATCCAGGTTCCCCTACAAGCACAAGCTCAAACGGATCTCCCACACCACGACTCGCTTTAAACTGATCAAACGCACGAATGATCGTTTCCACATTTTTCTTTTGATCAAGTCTTCCAACATATAAGAAAAAATTCCGACTAATACGATGTGTTCGGAGCACTATGTCTATTTCTTCACGAGTATGTTGTTTGAAGACAACTGTATCCGCAGCAAGATGTGTTATCGTCATTCGATCGGATGGCGTGTGATAAAACGAGATGATCTCGGATTTTGAAAATTCAGAAACAGTGATGAGATGCGCTGCATGCTGAACAGAACGTTTTGTCACTCGCTCAAGACGTTTTCGGTTCTTTGGATCATAGACACTCGGAACACGACGAAATCCAACATCATGAATCGTTGTAACAACGTTTCCCCCTCGTGGAATTCCTTGCGCAGGAACAAACAAGATATTTGGTGGTCTTTTAAACAATTCCCAGCTAACACGTCCCTGCATCCATCCGAATGGAAGCGACCAATTCAGAACACGCGATTCCCATCCATCTGGCAACTCGGAAAGTGCGCCCTCGAGCTTCGTCGGTGAATACAAAACCACACGCTCGTTTGACTCGAGCGCGTGTTTTTTCATGTTCTCAATCAATTGAAACGCATACATCTCCACCCCAGACTTCTTTTTCTGGTTCGCCGACCACGCATCAATTGCGTAAACGATCGGTTTTGTGGAGCTGTTAAGTGAATCGATCGTCATATTAGCTTGTAAAAATACTTCTCTTATATGATTCCAGGTTTTCAAGCGCGATCCCTGTTCCTTTTGCCACACATTGTTGCGGATCTTCCGCAAGGAACGTTGGTACACCTGTTGCTTCTGCAATAAGCACATCAAGATTACGTAGCTGTGACGATCCTCCCGAAAGAACAATACCTCTGTCCATGACGTCTGCGGAAAGTTCTGGAGGGGTTTTATGTAAAACTTCTTTCACGGTTGCAATAATTCCTTCAAGTTCATTTTGAATCGCGGCTGTGACGTCATCTGATGTGACTTCAATTAATTTTGGAAGTCCGGTAATCATGTCGCGTCCTTTTACTTCCATGGATAATTTATCAGGAAGATACATAGCCGCACCGATTTGAATCTTGATATCTTCCGATGTTCGCTCCCCAATCGCGAGTCCATATTTTCTGCGAATGTATTCTGAAATCGCCAAATCAAACTTCACTCCACCAATACGAACTGATTCAGACGCCACAATTCCCCCAAGTGAAATAACCGCCATTTCTGACGTTCCACCTCCAATATCAATAATCATGTGTCCACTCGGACTTCCGATTGGAATATTCGCCCCAATCGCCGCAACGATCGGTTCCTTAATGATGTAAGCCGCTTTAGCCCCAGCCGCAAGCGTTGCATCAATCACAGCACGACGCTCTGTGGACGTAATTCCACCAGGGACCGCAACCATCACTTCTGGACGAAACAAACGAAAACCTCCGAGCGCCTTATTGATAAAATATCGCAACATGGCTTCTGTGGTTCTGTAATCCGCAATCACTCCATCTTTAAGAGGTCGGCGCGCAATAATGGTATCTGGAGTTCGACCCAACATGTCTTTTGCCTCTTTTCCAACAGCAAGGACTTTTTTATCTGTATAAGAAACAGCGACAACAGAAGGTTCGTGAATAATAATCCCCCGCTTTGGGACATAGACAAGAACGGTTGTTGTCCCAAGATCGATCCCAATTTTTTTTGCAAACATATTACAACCCAATCTGAAATTCTTTATCCTGATCTAAAATTGTTGCCGCACGATAATGTGTATCTCCCCATTCTTTTGAATCCTCCGAGGGGTTTGCGTGTAGCACATTCTTACCAAAATCAAGGTCGAGCGTCAACGCATGATTTTGTGCTCCGCCTTGTTTCAACACACGCAATGTGTATGCCCGGCTTGCAATAGCCGAACGCACCGTGTCCGCTAGTTTATATTCAAACGTCAGAGTTCCAGTTGCCCCGGGTTCAATAGCAATAAAGGCGCCAAAGACACTCATGCCAAGTTCAGAAGAAATATCTGGAGCTCCAGATTCATCATTTGGATTTTGTGTTCGATCATCTTTCAGAGCACCGGTCACACGAATCAATTCTGAACCGAGCGGAACGTATAAACGTGTATACGTTCTGTATCGAGACGTCTTCCAATCGAATTTTCCAGTATGTTTATATGTAATACTTGTGCGTCCAATCCGATTTCCATTCACATCTTTTGTCATCTCATAACGAATCGTTCTCTGAACAGCTGGATCTGATTTCAAACTCGCCACATTAGCATCCACAACCATCTGAACATCTGAAACAGCCAATGGAACCGAAATCGCTCCAGACCAACCCGCACGCACAAGGACTTTTTGGACATCTGTTTTTGTGTGATATACAAAAAATTGTTTTGTGCGGAATGCATCTTCCATCAAGACGAATAAACTCATCCAGTCAGAAAGTGGCATGTCGGACATTTTTTTGACAACAGCATCCATCAGTTGCCCAACAACTTCTTTACGTTGTGCTTCTGGTATTCCTTGAGCGACATATCCATACTCCACCTGATACTCAAGTTTATCCGCAATATTCTCTGAGGTGAATGTTTGCCCAGCGATCGTCACAGGCCCCAAAAGATTCAGAACGCGTGCGGCAAGTGTTGGGGTAAACGCAATAACACCATCAATTGAATCCGCATACGGAATACGCGCGCGTTCCGCTGGAGACAAGAAATTCGCCTCCTCATAAAATTTTGAAATGAGCTTTTTGGCACTCACAGAAAAATCCGGTGACCAGTTTGCATCGCGTAAATACCAAAGGGGTGTTTTGTTATACGTTTTGATGGGATAAGGCGACGGTTCTGTTACTTTCCCCTCAACCAAACGATCGAGTGCGTAAATGTCTGCTGTTTTAATGGATTCTATCGAACCATTTGTTACACTCGCAATTCCATAATTTCCAATAAACCCACCCACAGGGCGCATTTCTGTATTATTCAAAAAAAACAAAAGATGATGTGAGGTTTTCCCCACCCCCGCAAATGCCGGAATCAGATCTGTAAACAAACTCACACGCGCAATGGTATTTTGCGTTTGCGCAAGATCTTCTTTTGCCGAAGTAATCAAAGCGGCAAACGATTGAACAGATGTTTTTTTGGACAAAACATCTAGCTCGTCTTGAACAAGCGCAAGTCGACTTGAGAGAAGAGAAAATTGATGAGAAGAAGCTTCGAGTCGCGAAAGGACAAGTTGTTTTGTTTGAGGAGATAAATCGGAAAATGATACACGTGGTTGTGCGCCGCTTTGAACATCTTGAAAATACTGTTCGTTTAATCCAGACAATCGTAAAACACTTTGTCCGATTTCAGAAACGGACTGCAAAGAGATCACGACATCCAACCCTGCCGTCAAAAGGGCATCAGACTCAGACAAAGATGAGCCGACAACCGGCAAAAAGAACGCACTCTTTAAAAAGGGAGAAAAACGTTTTGCTTGCAAAAAAGCATGTTGGGCATCTTTGAATGATTGATCAGCTGTTTCAAAATGTAATGCCGTAATTTCCCCTTTTGCGCGCGCGAGTGCGGTCATGGCGTCTGTTGTATGTGCAAACACTTGAATGGACGCAATGACAAGCATGACACCATACACCAATATGCTTATACATCCCCAAATAAAAATCTTCCGTAGAAACATTCTGCGGTGGATTTTCTCTGAATGACCAGAGGATTGTTCAAGGAATGTGCGTGTGTGTGGCATGATTATGGTCGTGGATGTTTCTCTCCACGATATTTACGATAGTAGTATATCGCACTTTTCATTTGTTTGCGTGTGAGTGGATTCAGTATTTGCCCCAAGAACCCACCTTCAGCCGTTTCACGTCTGTGATAATGCACAAAGTTTACGGTTGGATGATACACAACACGCCACGCAGCTCTCCAAAAACGTCGACACCAGTCTTGATCTTCAAAATAAATGAAATAGTTCGGATCAAATCCTCCAACTGCCTCATACGCTTCACGACGCACAAACATGGCGGCACCCAACACATAATCCACATCTCGTGTTTCTACATGATCCCAATCTTTCATGAGATAATGATCCACAGCATTTTTTGCAAATGGAAGCTTGGCAAGAAATGGAATTCGTCGATACAAAATAATTTCCGGCCCCATGAATCGATAACAACTGCTCTGCAAACTGCCATCTGGATTTGAAAGACGAGGAGCCACCATCCCCACATCTGTATGTGCATCCATGTATTTAATCAAATCATCGAGCGCATGATCATTAATCGCAATATCAGGATTAAAAATAAACAAATAACGACCAACAGCATTGGCCATTGCACGATTCATCCCGTTTCCAAATCCAATATTACGATCAGAGACAAGTACTTTTACCTCCGGAAATTCTCCACGAACCATTGGTTCGATGCGCATGTCTGGATTGTTGTCGACAACAATCACCTCAAAGGAAGCTGTTGATGTCATCGTAAAAATTCCTTTCAATGTTTGGCGCAACAACTTTGGTGTGTTGTAGTGGACAATCAGAAGAGAAACATCTTTTTTCATATTATTCAGCAAACGTTTTACGAATCACTCTGCCAGAAACAACTTTTGTCTGCATGGTATTCTTTCGTTTTTTCCAGATGCGCGGAACAAGTTTGAGAGCGTCAAAAATCGCTTTTGTGTTTTTCCATTCGAGCGTCGCGATGTATCCCAATCGTGCAACCTCCGCAATAAATAGTCGTGGAAAAAGCACGAGTCCAGAAAGAACATCTAAATCTTTCAATAAAAGTAGCCAATGATTTCGTGTGGAAAAATAACTGCGATGTAACGATTTCTTTTTACGATTTTTTATTCGCGCCCAAATTCCCATTTGTTCTTGGCCATACATTCCCCGATAATGGTACGCAACCGCGCGAGGTGTGTACCACGCTTGCCATCCGGCATACTGTAACCGAAACGCCAGATCAACATCTTCTTTATAAGCAAAAAAATCATGATCGAAAAATTCATCTTGATAACGAATTGATTGCAATGCGCGAGCACGATACAACACAAGTGCACCAGATAACCCAAAAACATCTCCTCCATCATCATATTGTCCCTCATCTAATTCACCCGCTCCACGGTCCGTAAACGTAAAATTTTTATGAAACCGTAACCCAGTTGAGTCAATACGATCTGAATGAACGGTCTCTTTTAAAATTTCATCTGCCACCCCTTCTCTATAAGCACGTAATAATTTTCCACCAAATGCTGCATACGCGTCTTTTTCTTGTGTTGCTTTAAGAATCTCCTCTAAATACGTTGGAGTAAAAATAATATCCGGATTAGTAATCAAGATAAATCGATCATCAAGATCTGTAGCATCCCAGTGTTCAAGCGCATAACGAATGCCTTGGTTATGCGCTCCTGAAAAACCCAAATTACGCGCATTACGAATAAAGCGCACGCTCGGATATTTCTCTTGCAAAAACGACTCGATTCCATCACTCGATCCATTATCTACAATCAACACCTGAAAATCCTGCATGGTTTGTTTTTCAATGGAAGCAAGAAGATCCGGAATAAACTGCATCGAGTTCCAGGAAACAATGTGAATGGAAATTTTTGGATACATAGTTATTTTCGCTGTTTCTTTGTGACATCAAATCCTAAATAATTTCCGAGCATGAGTCGTGTTTGTGCATCGATAGCTGGCATGGATCCAAAAACAATAAATGTCACCGGAAGAAGCGCCCACTGAAGAAGCATTGTGATCCATGCGTGCGGACGCACCGTTCCGGGTCTGCGAGGCAGGAGCGTAAGAGACATGCTTGCAGAAAGCAAAATTCCGATCATGGCCAAACGCATCAGTTGTTCAAGGGTAAATGGTGCAGCTTGAATAATCGCATTTGTCTGTCCTTTTGCAACCCAAAGCGGAAGCCATCCAAGCAAAAACATAATGACCGGTGCGGTTGCCCACGTAAACATTCCTTCCAGGTGGTTGAAAATATATTGAAATTTTTTCACGCGCGGAATAGATGCATCACGACGAAATCCATCAATTAAGTACGGTAAGTGTTCCACACCCCATGCCCATCGTCGCATTTGTTTATAAAGCGCAACAAGAGACTCTGAATAAGTTTTTCCCGTCACAGCATCCATGGAGACCGGTAAAAACATCGGTGTTACATGATACTCACCGTGATAATGCAAAAATGCCTGCATAAAAATACGTGAATCTTCGCTCACAATATCTTTTTGCCAAAATCGAACATCACGCAACATTTTCCAGGACATTGAGTGCGAAGAGAATGTCCAAAGACGTTCTGAGCGAGCAAGTTCACCAAACAACCAAAATGTTGTTCCAAAGGCCCCAATGCGAACAGGAGCTGACGCTGTCCAAATATTGTTTGAAAAAAGAGCAATGGGTTGATACGAACTCTGTGTTGGATTTTTCACCGTACAATACAAGTACGTTAAATACGAAAAATAATGTTCATGCGCGATCGTATCCACATCAAATGCAGAGACGATAATGTCTTCATCTTTTAGCTCTGGATATTCCGCCTGCAAAACTTCTTCCACGCGATGACCCATCCAATTTAAATTGGATCCTTTTCCAGACATCTCGCCCGGCAACCCTTTTGGATGAAGTGTTGTGATGAGCTTTTTAAAAACTCCTCCAAATTCTTTTTGTGCTTGCGCTGCCACCTCTTCAAAATGCACACGATCCCCTTCTTCTCCCCCCAAAACAACCATCATACGGTCAACGGGGAACGAATTTTTTTGAAGAGACAAAAGAGTTGTTTCAATAATCTCATACCCTTCCTTGTACGTTGGAAGAAAAACCAGATGGGTTTTTGTCTCTGCTCCAGGAACACCGATCAATTTTTGTTTCCAATCTATTTTGATTGTTTTTCGATACGTCATCCATGCAATCACCACAAAGAGATTGAAATAAATAACTCGATACAACCAAAGCAAATCAAACACGATAATGAAAATAATCACCCAAAGTGGAGCTAAAAATGAAAGCGTGAGTGCCAAAAGAAACGTTCCCCAGACCACAAGGCCGGGGAGCATTTCCCAAAAACGCAATTGCCCGTAATGATAGCGTTCCATGTTATTTTTCAGACGAAATTTCTTTTTTCAACCGACTCAAAAACTGCGAAGCGTGCTCTTTTCCTCCGAGTCCAAATGCGAGACCTCCCGCAAGAGCAAACATAAAGACAAGACCCGTAAATAATGTACGTATTAAATCTGGCGCAATCTGCAGCTGCACAAGTGCGGCCATAAAACTGAAAACAAGAATTGCCCACTTTGCAAGCGTAGAAAGAAACTGTGCGGATGCAAGTCCGGCTGCTTCAACAGCGGACCTCACAATGTTTTGTATAAAATTTCCAAGCAAAATTCCTGCAAGCAAAATAATCACCGCAATGATGACATTTGGAATAAACAAGACGACTTGTTTGAGATAGTCTGTTACTTCTCCCCATCCTAAAATATCGGTAGCCGCGATAAGGGCAACAATAATAAAAAACCATTTCACAATCCATCCAAGAAGCGAACCAATATGCAAACGGAGTCCTATGCGTTCAAACTGCTTTCTCATATCCAATTTTTCTGCAAGTTCATCAATGCGCAACAAAGCAATCATCCGCACAACAACCTGGCGCAACACAACCGCAATAGAAATCCCGATAACAAAGACAATGACCGCACCAATGACGTTTGGCAAGAACAAGACAATGGTATTCCAGAGCTCAAGCAACGGAATTTGGAGAAAACTCGTATCGTAGGACATACACGAAGCGTGAAGAATAAAAATATTGTTGTGTTTTTGACTCTCTCCCCTTAATTTTACGTGATATTTGGTGGCCTGTCATACGTCGGCACAACAAACAGGTGTTCAGGAGATAAAAGGGCGTTTTTTACAAGTTCGGCCAAAGAATGACGATCTGGATTTTCTATTGGAATAATGGGGATATTCCGAGCGAAAACAATCGCATTTGCCATGACAACACTCACACGACTCGCTGTAAACGACCCCGGACCACTCACCACAAATAAGCGTTTAACATCAGACAAAGACACAGATTGTTCAGAAAGAAAGGCATGAAGTGAGGCAAGATAGTTTTCTGGCGGAACATCAAACGTTTTTTCACAAAACAACGTTTGGTCTTTAACGAGACCAAACGTAATACATTGAATATCTTGTGCGCAGATGAACAGATCCATCATATATTTTTCACGTTCCTCTCTTCCCCTTTCCACCCCTTCCGCCTTTTTTTCTAAATCCGATCAATCATAACGACTTTCTCAGCATTTAAAATACTGGACAAAAAGCGATCTGAAACTTGTCGGCGATCACGAAATTCATCTTTTGGCATGAGTGTGTAATTGATCTCGTACGGAATCTCCGCCTCGAATTTTTTGATCACTTCTTCCAAAAGCTCTTGCTTAATATCCCCCACAATCAACAAATCGGTTGAAAGATCTTTTGCATCGACAAATCGTCCCGTGAACGCAAAATAGACGATTGTTCCTTTTTGATCAATCTCGTTTACTAAATTTTGTTTCAACAAAATTTGAACTTTTTGAAACAATGAACGCAAATCTTCGTACAAAATGTAATCTGTGTTCACGGTGTAAAATTTTTTCTTTTCTGCAAGTGTTCCAGACAAGCGTGTGTGTTCGGATTGTTTTTCTAAAATAAGCCCCATGTCAATCAAATTTTTCAATTCACGGCGAACAGAATTCAATTGTGCCCCAATACGACGCGTAAGTTCTCGCACAAAAAACAAATCTTTTGGCTGTTGCAAAAACAAGCTCATTAAGCGAGCTCGTGTCTTTGAACCAAACATGTGTTCGAGATTGAAGGTATGCTTATTCATAGTGGTTGCAGCCTCCTTCTTTACGGGTATAATGTACACAAACACTGAATCTTGAGCAACCTATGTTATGGTCCCCTATCTAAAAGCCGCACAATATGAGCCAAAATCTCCAAATGAGCACGTGGAGGGAGTTTCCGTTATCCTTCCTCTTGAAGGGAGAAGTGGATATGTCTTTGTTCTGGCTTATTTAGGAAAAAAAAATCCGGACAACGAAGTCCTCTTCCAACTTTTAAGTGATCATGCGCACAGACTCGCTGGATCATTTGGAAAAGACGCGAATGCTCAACATCGTTTTGAACAATTTTTAGGTGCATTAAATGAAACGGTTTCTCAAACGGTTCGTGATGGACGCTTTCACATTCCCATTCAAAATTTTCATGCAGCCGTTGGAATTATTTGTGAAGATCGCATGTTTCTTTCTGGTACTGGCGAACTCTCTGCTCTTTTCTTGCATCGCAAACCATCGCAACGTTATCAAGTCTTCAATTTGTTCCGAGGTATTCAAACAGAACAATCTCTTCCAACATGGGAAAAACCATTTGCCGTTGTTTTAGATGGTGACCTAGAAGATGGGGATGTCTTTTGTGTTTCGCAAAAAGATCTTCAGCGTTTTATTTCTCAAGATGATTTAAACTCTCTTTTAACCGCACTCCCTCCAAAAAGCGCCACAGAAAAAATACGACAATATTTTGCCGTAAACGACGGCCTTCTTCTCCTTATCATCAAAGCGGAATCTGCTATTTCATCCATTCCGGAATCATACGCAAAACCTCTTTCAGATGTCTCTATTGATTCTTTCGTACGTGGACAAGATGAAACCTCTAAATTATTAGATGATCAAAAGCCAGATCTTATTGGATTCATTAAAGGACGCATCGTTCATGTTTATAAAAAACTTACAGAACGATCACGCATTCTTTCAGACTTACGCAAAGGCGAACCCCAATCAAAAACATTTTTCAAGCTCATTTCATCTATTGGGCATCACCTCTGGAAAACCACTCGGCGAGCGGTGAAAGCCTTCTCATTTGCCACAACAACATTGACACAAAAAGATCGCAGAACTTCCTTTTTCCAATCCATCCCAACCCTAAAAACTCAGATGAAACATGGATGGCATAACCAAATTCAACGACTTCAATCACTCCCTGTTCGCACAAAACGATTCGTTTTGATGCTTGTCGGACTCCTTCTCGTGCTTGTGATTGGACTTACTGCTCTTTCGCACATTCGCTCCACATCCGCAACACAGAAAGAATTTGAACAACAACTCACTACAATTCAAGAAATCATCGATCGTGCTGGTGGCGCCATGATCTATAAAGACGAACACCAAGCACGCACTCTGTATCAACAAGCCACAACCCTTATTCAACAAATACCCGTAAACAAACCAACAGATCAAGAAGCAAAAGACAAACTCACCAAAACAATTGAAACAGCCATGAATGAGCTGCGACATATTGTAACCATTCCAAATCCTGCTCTCATCGCAAAATTAGATTCAGGAAATCCAAACCAAAAAGGTGTAAGAATGATCAAATCTGGATCCATGTTGTATGCCATTGATGCCATGCAAATGGTCTGGCAAATCGATCCTGTCACAAAACAAACAAAAACACTTTCACCAAATCCTATTTCCTCAGAACCTATCATCGATGTTTCAGAAGAAGATGCACGTCTGCTTGTTCTTAACAAAACAAACCAAGTATTTGACATCAACACAAAAACAGGAGAAATAAATCCGATTTCCCTCTCAAGTTCATCAACTGGTTTTGCAACTTCTTTCCTTGCTTATGCAAATCGTTTATATCTCTTGAATCAAACAGCAGATCAAACAGATGCGGAGATTCTCAAATTCAATAAAACGGGTGCAGAATACGGAACTGGTACCTCTTGGATTTCCTCAAAGACAAAAGCTCTTCAAAATCCACGGTCACTCACCATCGATGGTTCACTCTATGTACTCTCTGGCACGGGAAATGTTTCACGCTTCCAAAATGGCGCAGAAGTAGGATGGCAACTTGGGATCGTAGAACCTGCCCTGAAAGACGCGACGCGTATTTGGACCGATGCAAACAGCTCATTTCTCTACGTACTTGAGCCTGTCTCCAAACGACTCATTGTTCACAACAAAGAAACAGGGGCGTTCGTCGTTCAGTACACTTCAGACGCATTTACCGGACTTTCCGACTTTCTCGTTGACGAAAAAGCGCAAACGATTTATCTTTTGTCAGACGCAAATATCTACACCATCTCAGCGGGTCATTTGAAAAAATAACATTGTATGCACAAAAAACAACTCTCACTCATCGGATCTCTTGTTCTTGCGGTCGTTTTGCTTGGTATTGGTGGCTTTGTTCTTCTTCAAAAAACCTATTCTCCGGCTACACAAGAAACAACAGATGAATTCACAGGAACCTGGCATGGTGGAGGCACAACAAGTGAAGGATACGAATGGTTCGTTGATTACACCTTCAAAAACGGAACATATGAAATGAAAACGGATTCCTCTTTTCAAGATCACGGAACCTATCAGATCGTCAAACGCTTTGAAGACAACGTCTCTATTCAAATGAGCAAAACATCCATCCCCTTCAATAAAACATACGATATTTACATCTCTAAAATCGATGAAAATACCATCTCCATTGAAGGAATGAAGTTAAACAAAAAATAATAAAAATCCCTGATGAGCCCCATCAGGGATTTTTGTGAACAAAAAAACACGAGATCGGTGAGGACTTCGTGTAGGGTGGTGAGTCGTCGGCGGTACGTTTATCAAAACAGGCTTTCTATCACTCACCAAGGGGTGGCGGACAAGAAATCAAACGTCGATTTCGACTTCCTATTTCACGTCCGCCAAGGGGAAAGTGCATCGGTTTTGTCGCACAATTTTCATTGCACACCACCCAAGCGCACTCTCGATCGGTCAAAGAACTTACGCCGCCTTCTGAAGCTTCTCGGACGAAATCGCGGGCGAGCCCTCGAGTTTTATCCAATCGTTCGCAAGCTTGCGCACAAACTGGGTAGCCGTACGCCAGCAGGCCATCTTGTGGATGTGCCCATCGGTGTAACGTTTCTTTCCTTCGACCTCAAGGATCTCCGGATGAATCACGCGCAAGCGTGCCTTATTTTCCTTGAGCTTGCGACCCCAGAACGAATCCGGACGCTTCACCCATTGCTCGGCGAGCAGATACATCGCCTGCCGCGCGGCAGGACTCCAGTTAGACATCTGTCCCGTACGCCGACGCGGAAACTTTCCGTCCAGCATGACATGCACGCCGCAGAACGCAACGAGTTTGGACTCGCTCTTCTCTTGTGCTTTCTGACGAAGCTGATGACGCTTTTTGTGCAACTGAACGGCACGCTTTGCATCTTCCGATCCCGTTTGCGAGGCAAGCTTCTGCAACTTCCAGTACTTCTGCCCACCCGCATCTCTGAACGGACAATCCGCGAGACTGATGCGTGCGAGGTCATTCGCAAATTTGCGTTCAATCTCTGCACACTCTTGCTTCAGCTTTTGCATCTCTGCTTCATCCGGCTTCACAATAAAGCGACGGATATCGACAATCGACGCAATGAGTCGCGCAACCGTACGCGGTCCGCACCCTTTATACTCTTCGCGTTGGAACAGCGGCCACACGGTCACCTGCCCAAGGGCAACGACCAATTCCTTTTCGATTTGCTTCTCTTGCGAGAGCAGGCCTCGAAAAATAAGATCGCTTGCTTTGCGTGCATTATAGGCATCCTCGATCGAACCTTCGGGATACAATCCGTCCGGCTGACGAAACCGCTCACCATTCAATTTTTGCCTCAACTGCACTTCACAGGCAATGCGATACTTCATCGCATCCCGCAACTGGAACCAGAGTTCCCTCACGGTAATGTACCGACGATCGCGCACTTCGCACTTGTAGGTCAGTTCCGGTGAATCACGACCAATCTCTGCGAGTGTAAGCGCATCTTCCGATTTGTCACGCGCACCGCGCGTATCATGAAGCGTCTTACCCGTACAGCGTTGAACGATCGCGCCGACATCTTCCGCCTTGCGCGAAAGCGCGAAGGCAAAGTTGTCGCCGCTTCCACCCAGAACCGTCGTGACAACATCACCCTTTGTGAGGCCGTCCCAAAAAACCGCGACCTGAGTCTTTTCCTTATCACCCTTCCCAACCTTACGAACCTGCCATTTCGGCAACGTCGTCAAATCTTCTTCCATCTCAGCTGTTCGCCACTTGGTAACAAAATGTCCGTGCACAAAATTCAGTTCCGCATCTTCATCTTCAAGCTCGTACACGATCGGCTTTTTTCCCTCTTCAAGGATCGTTACGATCGTCGGGCGAGCTTCACCTTCTTTTGTCTTCTTTGTCCGATGCTGAATGCCAATATGGCGCATGAAAACTCCTAGCAGTGCCCCAAAGGGCGTTGTGGCAGACATGCTTCTGACGCGAGACCTTCTCGCAGACCTTCTTACGTCCGCCAAGGGGGAGGGCTTACGATGCATACGCGAAAATTTCGCACAACTCCCATCGATCCCTCAAGGGGAGAGCGCATGCAACTCGACGCAATACATATCGCACGAGCCGTGTCGCACTCTCAAATCCGAAATTCGACACAAGGTCGACCTCCGGAAAAAGAGGGCAACACGCTCGATCGAAACCGATTGTGTTGCCAAAATTGGGTGAGTGCTATCGCCCTCTCGTTTTTTAAACATGTGATAGCTCGCACTCACAGGGTGATGGTCAAACATGCCAGCGTTCAAAAGAACACCTCTCCTCTCGACCATCAATAGGTGGCGGACAGAACCCCCTTCACTCACGCGAGTAGGATACGTGAACATCCGCCAAAATGGAGAGTGCATGCAACTCGCCGCGACAACGATCGTACGAACCATGTCGCACTCTCAAATCCGAAATTCGACACAAGGTCGACTTCCGGAAAAAGAGGGCAACAACGTTCGAAGTGAATCGAATTCTGTTGCCGAGGTTGTGTGAGTGCAGAGCCCTTCTCGTTTTTAAACAGGTGTCCGATCGCACTCACAAAGGTGGCAAAGACGTGTCGAATCGAACCAAATTGGTTCAGTGGTTCCGTCCTTTGCCAAAAGATGATGGTCATGACGATTTACGCTCAAATGAGCACAGGTGGCCTCGACCATCAAAGGGTGGCGGATAAGGGTTCGAACAGTGAAAAAACACTTGTCGCCGTAGCATCCGCCAATTGGGAGAGTTCAGGTTTCCAGTCGTGAGTCTCCCCACAGCCAGCCTCTCGAACTCTCAAAGAGAGAGTGCACAAGAAACCACGTGCAGAAGCACAATCGTAACCTCGCACTCTCAAGAAGAGGTTGCGCCATACCACACATGACTGTTCACATTGCAGTCATCGCATCCTCAAGCAAATCGACAAGAATTTGCTTGAAAACGCGACCCGGCTTTGTACGTGAAAAAACAGATTGTGTCAACCATCCCCACGTTTTTTCAATCAAAAAATCGCCTTTTACAGCGATTTTTATACGGATGAGATCCTTCGACTCGTCGAACTCGCTCAGGATAAAATTAAAATCCGCGCATAAAACGCGGATTTTTAATTTTACTTAACAGAAGCTGTTCCACCTGCTTCAACCAATTTCTTTTTAATTTCTTCTGCTTGGTCTTTTGAAACACCTTCCTTGATGTTCTTTGGAGCTCCATCAACGAGGTCTTTTGCTTCTTTGAGTCCAAGTCCTGTAATTTCACGAACAACTTTGATCACACCGATCTTGTTGTCTCCTGCAGCTGTAAGCTCAACATCGAAAGATGTTTTTTCTTCTGCTGCTGGTGCTGCTGCTCCTGCTCCTGCTGCCATCATCATTGCTGGAGCTGCTGCACTTACTCCGAATTTCTTTTCCAAAAGTTTTACGAGTTCTGCAAGGTCCAAAACAGACATTGTTTCAATAGACTCAACGAGTGTTTTAAACTTTGCTGGAACTTCTACATTTTCCATTTCCATAGAGATAAAATAAATTTATAAGTGAGTAATATTTTCAAAATTGGATGAGATACGAAGTCCTGGAGGAAAAAATATTTGAGACATATTCATATACGTTGACATATATTTTTTCCGAAGGACGAGCAGATCGCCAATTTTGGAAATATTATGCTTTCTTTTCTGCAATTGCGTTCAATGTAACCACAAGGCCTCGAACGTTTCCTGCAAGAGCGTTGACGAATCCGGAAACCGGAGCGTTGATGGTTCCAACCAATTTTGCAAGAAGCTCTTGCTTGCTTGGGAGAGTTGAGAGTTGAATCACAGCTCCAGAATCCACGAACGATCCTTCCAAAATTCCTCCAACCATTTTGAATCCTTCACGTCCCTTTGAAAAATCAGCGATGATTTTTGCGGGAGCGACTTCATCTGTGTAACTGATGGCTGTGAGAAGACTTCCGTCTACCATGTCTTTTGACAAGGCAATTCCTTTGTCTTCCAAGGCGCGTACGAGAAGGGTTTTCTTGGTAACCAAGAAGTCTACATTCTCTGCTTTTCCTTTTGCACGAAGCGCATCTGCGTCTTTCATGGTGAAGCCGGAGACGGAGGTGAATACAACGGATTTCATTCTTCCGAACTTATCCGCGAGTTCATCTTTAATCTCTGCCTTCTGTTTTCTGGTTTTTGGCATAGTCTCGAGAAATGGCGGAGAGGGCAGAAAGGTCTGAGAGGGCGGAAAGGATTTGAGTTCCTTTCTGACCCTTCCGCCATTTCCGCCTCTTCCGCCTTTTTTTAATCATTCGACCTTTAATAAAAAATCCAAGCTCTCGCCTGGACTTCATGAAAACAGTCGATAAACGACCGTGTTTCACCTCGGCAGGACTTATACCTTGCGGCACCTGCTGTCTTGGGCGATTGGATTTGTGGATAGAATAGAGGAAAAACACATATACGTCAAGAACCCAGCGTTTAAAAGAAAAAACCACCCAAAGCTTCAGCAAAGGGTGGCAGAATCAAGGCGAAACCTTGAAGAAGATGATGGTTGCGTCGTGTTTTGGACCCTTTACCTTTCCTGCGAGCTTTTCTTCTGCGAGTTGAGACACGATCCGCAAATCTACAGACGCGTCGAATTCCTGCCGAAGCAAATGTCGAAACACGCGGCGCACCACCTTGCTTCCCCCATTCGAACAGAGGGCAAACAGATTCGAGGTACCGCGAACGAGTTCGATCGATCGAATCTCCGGCTCATGCGTAAGTGCAGGGCGAAAACGCGCATAACCGAATCCACGCGTATAAGAGAGCGATTCACAAGAACAACCGATCGGTTCTTCTACAAAATGGAGGCGCTGCACAGGATCATCAAACAGTGGAACATCTGACTGGTGTGTAACAACCCGGAATTTACCGGATTGACAGCATTCTCTCAACCGCAGCATTTCAGCCGCATGTTTAGGTGTGTGATTTTTTGTCAGTCGCTCAACCCCTTCGAAGTGTTCGGGGTCGTAACGGAACAATCGACAATCACCAACGTACGCAATACGCAGCAAGAGCGATGCGTCCACCACAAGGCAAGCCGCAGCCGCACCAACCAACTGATTGGGAAACTGGTCTTCAACCTTGTGTTGAACCTCATCAAACAGCTTTGGAATGAATTCAGAGTCCGTACTTTGCTTCATGCGATCAACGAGTTGTAACGCAACGAACTGAGCAAAAGAAGAAATTTCCGTCTTTTGTGTATGAAACCCTTGTCCATCCACAACGGAAGCAGCAAATGTTTGATCAGGCGCCTGTGCAACCGCATGGGCGTCCTCCGAGATCAGGTGTCGCCGCTTGGCAACCGCCACGATCGCGTGTTCGATGGTCATGCCTCTACCTCCACTCAAGAAGTTTCTTTTTTTGTTCATCTCTCAAAAACGAGAGGCAAAAAATATAACAAAACCGATCTCGACTGTAAAGAGTCGAGATGTTCCTGTCGAGAGGTTTTGTGTTTACAGAAGATCAATCCTCGATATTTGTTCCCACAAACGATTTGCCCGATAATAATCGATCTAAGTTTTTGATATTTGTTCCGTTTACGATCGCAACACACATCTTCTGCTGCTCCGCGAGTTTGCTTGCGATCGGATCGAATGGCACGTTCATTCCTGGATCCCAGACATCACCGACCATTTTACGAAATTCCATCCATGAGATCTGTTCGATCTTACGTGCATCTTTAAATTTGTTTGGATCTTTTGTGTAGACATAATCAATGTTCGACAAGTTTGCCAGTGTTGTCGCGCCAACTTTCTTTGCAAGCCGTGTTGCAACATAATCCGTTGACCACCCCGGTTTCCAACCTGCCGCAACGAGCACCGGCGCTTTCCAGGATCCGATCGGACGCGTTGGATCTTTGATCATGACAGGGTGAGCAACATCTCTGAGCACGGTTCGCATCAAGTGTCCGTTCAGGCGTGTTGCGTGAATTCCGAGCCAGTCAATGTCATCACGCGTCAGTTTTCCCACGCGTCGAGCGGCGTCTTGATAATTACGTGCAGTTGTTCCTCCCCCCACAACAACAACGAATCGCTTCCCAAGTTTTGCATGCTTCACGATCAGCTTTTTAAAGTCCTGCAAAAATTTTGTATCAATTCCCGTCTTTGGAACAACGAGTGAACCCCCGACCGAGAGAACGTAGATCTGTTCATGTTTCATCATAGGCTTGTAGGTATCCCGCATGTTATATGTAAGAAAAAACGCCGTGTGGCGTTTATCTTTCTGTTGATTGTTGAATAAACCAGTTTGTAAGTAGGCTCATGATCCAAAGACCAATCGCTGCAAGAAATGCAGGACCAAATCCTGTAACCGTAAATCCTTTTACGATCGTACTTGCAAACAAAATCATGAGAGCGTTGATCACGAGCGCAAAAAGTCCGAGTGTTAAAATGGTTACCGGTAATGTAAGGACAAAAAGAATTGGGCGAATAAGGGCATTTGCAAGTCCGAGCACAAGTGCCGCAATGAGCGCATGATAAAACGTATCAATGTGGATTCCAGGAACCATATTTGCGACCACAAGGAGAGCGAGCGCGTTTAACAACCAACGTAAAAGAAGCTCCATATTATGTTTCAAATTTCTGTTTAATCTCACTTACTTTATTTTCTACTTCGGATAATTTTTGTTTGAGAAGAGATGCGAGTTCGAGCCCGCGTTCAAATTGTTTTAAACCCTTATCAAGATCTAAATGCTCTTCCGAATCAAACCATTGAGTGATTTTTTCAAGTTCCTCAAAAGATTTGGCGAAATCTACAGATGATTGTTTTTTGGTCATACAAGTTTTTGCTTTCCTTTTCCATTTACGCGTAAAACTTCTGCATCGATATTTCCTGTGCCTAATTGTATCCCGATCTCTGTCCCAATCGCAAGCGAGGAGGCATCTTGAACAACCGTACCTCCCACACGGACAATTGCATATCCACGAGCAAGAATACGTGTTGGATCTACTTGTCGCAGCATGCGTGCAGATGATTCAATTGAATCGCGCAGTGTTGGGAGCCAACCTTCAACACGATCATTCAACCGCAGACGCATTGCTACAAGTCGCTCGCGTTCGCGTGCAAGAATATGCCCAACACGTGTCGCAATCTTTTCCGATGCTGTGCGATATTCATCCATTACAAATTGTAATCGTTGTTCGTTGTGTGTAAGCATCATGTCGAGTTCGTACCTTACGTCCGCACGAGACGGTACAACGCGCTCTGCCGCGTTTGATGGCGTACTCGCACGTACATCCGCAACATAATCCGCAAGCGATTCATCACGCTCGTGTCCAACTGCCACAACAACAGGAATAAGCGATTGATACACTGCACGTGCAACCTGTTCATCATTAAACGCATGCAAATCTTCAAGTCCACCTCCACCGCGCGTTAAAACAATGGCGTCGGGACGATCGGCGGCGGAAAGGGCGGAGAAGGCGGAAAGGGCGGAAAGGATCTCGGAGACAGCTTCACGTCCCTGCACATGCACGTGTGCGTGTTCAATCTCAATCCCTCCCCAGCGGTTATTTACGATGCGCAAAAAATCTCCGTATGCGGCTGCGTCTCGAGATGTAATGAGCCCAATCTTCTTTGGGAATCTTGGCAATGTTCGTTTGCGAGAAACATCAAATAATCCTTCAGCTTCCAGTTTCTTTTTTAAAAGATCATACGCGCGTTTAAGTGCCCCTTCCCCGATCGGTTCAATTGATTGAACATTTAATTTAAGTGTTCCGAATCGTTCGTACATCTTTGGAAAGCCTTTCACATGAACTCTCATCCCATCCTCAATGGGTGTTGTGATCTGCCACACGGTTGCAAAGCACTTTAAGACCGCCTCTGCTTTTTCATCTTTCAAATCAAAACTTACCCACTTTTGTTGGGCTACGCGATAATCAGATACTTCACCCTCAATCAGGATTTGATTTGAAGGAATGCGATCATGCAAAACTTCATTCAAAAGTGCGAGGTAATCCCCGACATGTAAAACAGTTGGTTCCATGTTTGCTATGTTACAGAAAAATAAAACGGCTGAAACCAATAGACAAGCCCCGCCATGGTTGCCCCAAGAAGCATGTGTGAGACGAGTGTTTCAAGCCAAATGAACGACCCTTCTCGTCTTCCAAAAAAACCCATTTGTAAAAGTGGATATAACACAAGACCGGCAAAGATCCAACTCAAAAAACCGTAAACGATAAACGATAAAAACGT
This sequence comes from uncultured Gammaproteobacteria bacterium, assembly GCA_964402425.1. Classification (GTDB taxonomy): domain Bacteria; phylum Patescibacteriota; class Patescibacteriia; order UBA9934; family GWF2-40-263; genus XYB2-FULL-45-11. The sequence goes on from CAYOCD010000008.1 coordinate 31,890, forward strand.
GTATGGTCGATGCGTCACAAACAACCACCCCTCCTCAACGAATAACACATAAACGGCCCCAAACAACATTCCAATCACAAGATGCAACAGAAGCCCAACCCAAAAGATCTCTTGTTTTTTTAAGGGATGCCCGAAAATTGTTTTCACAGTAATCACGGGGGGTACCATCAACACCTTTCCGCGCTCAATAAGCTCAAGCGCGATCGCTGGGATGGAATACCCGAACGCAACCAATCCCCCTAAGGCTGCACCAAGAATAAAATCCATATTATTTTTGTGGATGTAAAATAAGAACCAGTTTTTTACCTTCCAAAATATCAGCTCCCCCATTCCAATCATGAAGAGCATTCATGATTGTGTCAAAAGAATACAAAAAGGCCTTTCCACGTTTTGTTCCAGGATCATTCACTATAAACTGATTATTTTTTGTGTACCCACGAATGACAGCCATGTGATACACGGGACCCGGCGCAGTGAAATACGGATTCTTTAACAATTGTCCAGCAACCGGAATAATAATCGGCTGCCCTTTGTTCAATCGTTCTTTTAACTCATTAAGAGTTGGATCAACAAGAATTTCACTCTTCACGAACCCAAACATTTTTTCTGCAAGGACGGCCGTTTCTGCAATCGTTGTATCTGCATTATATCCAAATAAGGTATCTTCAAATGCAACGATGTTTAGAATTTCTTTTGTGGCCGCGTCTGCATCAATTGTGGCCACACCTTTTTTTGCATAATACTCTTTCACCATCAAAATCGACGCTTCTTCACACGCATCTTTATAAGGTTGATTCCAATCTCCCGTTGGAGCCTGAACAGTAAATGGAACCGCGAGATTCATTTCTGTTACCATTTGAACCGATCCCCCCTCCTTTTGAAGAATGGGTTGGGGGAGGTCTGATGTTGTGATAGGTGCAGGAAGCTCATTTGCGTTTGTTTCTTCCACTTCCTGATATGTTATTGGCACGGGAAGTTCTGGAACCGCTTGTCCACGCAACGCATCCAAAATACGCACAGCAACGATTACGAACACCAGAACAAGGATCGTGGGAATGATGCGCCAATATTTCTTTTGCATACACTATGATGCATGTTTTACCAACCAATCCTTTAATTTCCAAGTTGCTTTTACATCATCTTCATTATATTCCATAATTTTCTGGAGTAACTTTGGACTTTTCGCGACAAGCCACTCTTCAAACCACAAAACTGAGTTTGCCCCAGATGCATCATCTGCACGCCAATGAAACCCAATATAACTTGCAATATCCTTCAAGGAATAAAACGAAAGAGGGAAAATAATCGCTGGACGAATGAGTTCAATAAGATCGATCATGTTGCGATCAAGCGCTTCCTGAACGATTTCTGAAATTCCATAGCGTGAAGCAAATCGACGCACAACTTCTTGTTCAAAGAATCCATAGTGATAAATAGGTGCCTCCAGATGTTGTGCAATGAAATCACAAAACTCGATCCACATATTGGATTCTTGTGCTGCAGAGTCTGCCATGAACGCATGATAACTCTCTTTTCCATTTTCGATTTTAAGAACACCAAACAAATAATCAAAATCTCTGAGTGGGTCACTTTCAATATCAAAATACAGTTCAATCTGTGCTTTTGGAAGATGGATGGGTTTTCGAATGAAGTGTTTGCCATGCGTAATCGCAAGGGCTTGATCGTGCATGATTTCAAGACGCGCTACACTCATGTTTGGAACACGACGTTCTAATTCTGCACACGTAAGTTTTGCAAGCCCTGAAATGGTGTTGATGTTTGATGTGTGAAGAGCTGCGACTTCTTCTCTCCACACACGATTCAAGAGCGACAAATCATCACACATTTCTGATTCTCCTCTACATTCAGAAAACCAAGGCGATTGTTTACATCCAGTTGTGACAAAGTGCGCAGGTTTCTTCCCAGCAATGATTTTTTCAATTTCCATCAAGTTCAAATGAAATTGTGCTTCCATTTCTTCAATGGGATAAGACAAAACCGTTTTGTCTGGAGTGATGACATACCCATTTACTGGTTTTACCTCTTGAATTTTTGAAAGAAGCTCTGCATAAAAACACCCTTGAAACTTAAACTCATCACGGAGGTATCGTGAGCGCTTAATGTCAGCGGCAACGTAATAATGATTTCCAAGTCGGGAAACACCCTCAACCTTCTCAAGGATATCCGGATGTCCTACCCAATGACGATCAACAAGTACTCCATGAAAAATCACCTGTCGACCCTCTGCCATAAACGCAAGCGTTTGACGAAACGCTTCATCTGGATCTTCCGCTGTTACCTCCGCAACATCACCCCGATCCGAAATAACATCACGCTGATGTGATTCAATCATTCCGTCATCAATCAACCGCTCCATGAGCGGGTGATGTGGTTTTTTGTGGTCACTGTGCACCTCAAAATAGACCCAATGAGGGCACTTCACGTATTGATAAAAGGTTTTCTCTGTAATTTTGTGAAACATGTGAAGGCAGTATACCATTTTTTAACAGCTTCCGTTATACTCTCAAAAGTTCTTTTTGGTGGAGGTTTCATGCCAGACAATGGTCTACCCAGTTCTAAAGACACCTGCTGCAAACCTGCAATTCCACCACTCCCTCTACGTCTTGTCATTGAGATGAAAGATCTTACAGAAATTCGATTTGCGCACTTTTTAAGTGCAGAATCTCTTACAATGACGTTCCTTGATTTTCCAGACGTACTCCAAAACCGACTGCGTCCCATTTTGCGCAGTATGCAGCAACAATGCATTGAACGCATTGATCACAACTCCGATCGAAAAGACCAAACACTCGCAAACCAACTTCCGTTCAATCTACATATTCTCCGCGAAGACGAAGATTTCGAAGAGTTGTTTTCCTTGGTTCTCTGGTGGATCAAACGTGATCAACGTAAGTTTAGATGCGCTCCCGACTCCTTTCACGGAACTCAACCACACAAAACATGGATGTGTGAATGCGGAGTTGTTGTCAGTGTTGAAAAAGAATTCGTCGAAATCTGTGACAATTCCCTCTGCCCTTCTTGGAAGAAGTACCGACTGTGTACAGGAAAAAGCCCAAGAAATCTCCTGCGCCTCGCCTGATCCACAGATCAGGTTTTTTATTTTGTGTACACGGCTGGTTCATACACATTACGAGCGTTCCAAATCAAGAATCCTGATCCGCCCGCGTCACGCACAGCCTTAATTTGAGCTTCAATCATCGCCCCTGTATACACGGCACCAATATCAAAATCTTGAATCCAAGGACGAAATTGTTTTCTGACGTTCACATCTTTTTCTTTCCACACATTCTGTTCTGCTTCTGTAGGGGGAACTTTGACTTCATTGCCAGACACATCTTGAACAGAGGAAATCTTCAAATCTGGATTTACTAATTTTGCTGCGTGATCAAGAGAAATTTTAATCACTTGATAAGGATAAACGGCCGGATTTACAAAACCTTGAAATCCGTTTGCATAATGTGATGGATACACCATCGGAGATACAAAATCCGCACTTGGCAGAACATCCCCCAACCGCTGACCGATTCCAAGACCATCGTTTCCCATACACACGAGTCCGAACAAATCAAACGAAACAGGGATTTTTTCTTTTCGGAGCGGATCTCCGACCGCCGCAAAAAATCGTTTCATGGCGTCAACTTTTAATTCCGTTTTTTGGTACATCGGATACACGATGGAAGAAATTTTTCCATCAGAGGCAAATCGAACATAATCAAATTGAACCTCATCGAATCCGCGCGCGTATGCTTCTCGCGCGAGCGCAAGCGAATACGTCACAAGCGCGGGAGACGTTGGATCAGCCCAGGCAGAACCTGTTTTATCACGCCAAAGAGATCCGTCTGGAAATGTAAGAGCAGATGTTGGGTGAACACCTGCAAAGGCACTATCGCGCATGACTGCAACACGCGCAATGCGATAAATCTTGTCATCCGCAAGCTTTTTTAAAAGGGTATCCAAATCTTGAATGGCTGGTTTTTTCATGACGTAAGGCGCAAGCGACACATCGTTTGGAGCAAAAGCGAGTTGTCCATTATCCATTTTCAAATCAATCACCACCGCATTCAACCCCGTCTTTTTCATGTACGTCATTAATTCGTCTGCGCGTTTTGTTGCGGCCGTAAATGCGGTCCAATAAATTCCGCGAACCTCTTCTGGAAGAGGAACGCGAACGATCGCCGCAAACTCCGCTTCAATAGGTTCTGGAACAACTACATCTGAAGAAATCCCCTCTTTTTGCAATGAAGGGGTTTGAACGGAGACCTGTGTCATGCGCCCGCGATTCGAGCGAACAATTCCGACAAAAATCAACAAAACACTCACGATGACAACAATACTCGTTGTTGCAACAACAAATTTTCTTGAGGTAAAAAAAGGGCTCTCCATATAGATCCAGTATAGCACTTCTTGAAAAGGAAAAGGCGGAAAAAGCTGAAGGGGCGTAAAGGTTAAAGACAAAAAACACCCCGCCGAGACGGAGTGAGTTTTTAAATTTCTTTTCCGTTCCTTTCCGATCTTTCCGCCCTTATTTTTTGTCTTCAACCGTTACACTCGTCATCTTATCTCCTACTTTAATTTTGTCGACGACATCAAGTCCAGATGTTACACGACCAAAGATGCTGTATGCTTTTGGAAGCGGAGCATCCGCAAGCATGATAAAAAACTGAGAACCATTTGTTGCGGGACCCGCGTTTGCCATCGCAACAATTCCGCGTTGATAAGTGTATTTATCTGCGAGTTCATCTGCAAATTTATACCCAGGTCCTCCGGTTCCGTTTCCGCTTGGGTCTCCACCTTGAATAACGAACCCTTCTTCACGACGATGAAACTTGAGTCCGTTGTAATATCCACCTTCTGTAAGATACACAAAGTTTGAAACGGTAAGTGGAGCGGTGTCTGCAAAAAGTTCAAAGACGATATCGCCTTTTTCTGTTGAAAGACGAATTTGTTTGTTTGTGATTTTATTATCTGCGAGTTTACCAGGAAATGTCCATGTCATAGGTTTTGTTGTTTCCGGAACAGATGTTGGTGCCGTTGTATCCGATGGAGATACAGGTGCCGTCTGCTCAGCTGGTTGTTGATCAGGATAATTAAACGTCACATCAGACGATGCTTCCTGTGATTTAACACATCCAGATCCAACGAGCAAGAGAAGGGCGAGCGACAAAAAAAGAGAAAGACGTTTCATAACACAACGTTTTGTACAAACAAGTTAACCCTTACGCGACAAAAGACACGAGGGAAATAAGTTTTGAGAGATCGATCGTGCCAACTTGAACAAGAACAAACACAGAAAGAATCATAACCAACACAGAAAAAAGCGTCACGAGATTTGTCAGCGAAAACGGAATATGTTCACAATTTGTGCAACGATGCACAATAACATACTCCTTTGAAACCTCATACGGAAGTTTTAACGATTCTTTTTCTCCGAGAGTAACTTCTTCCACAACAATCACCTCTGGATTTTTAGAACCCTTTTTTGCTCCCGCTTTTTTTGCAAGCGGTTTTTTTCTTTTCTTTGTTGTGGCAAGCACTGGCTCAAAGGCAAGAGCTGGGATCACAGATTGCGGTGCGACACGCATTTTTTGAACAGGTTTTTTTGTTGTCGCAGCTTTTTTTATAGCCATAGATTTCCTCCTTAGAGAAAGAACTTAAAATGTATAGAGATTATAACAAACTTTTTTGAAAGATGAAATGATTTTTTAAAAAATTGTCCCCAAACCAATCATGAGCACTTGATGAACAGGAATATTTGCGCTCGCAACCTCCTTTTTTTCATCAATCGTTGTTGCAATCGACTTCCAAGATAATGTTTTTGTGTCAAAGACAATCAACGTCAGAAGATTTGATGGAGCAGATCGCAACTCTTTTGGGATACGATAACGAATCATTGATGTATGAAGAATCCCTCCGTCCCTTACAGACAATTCATACACAGGCCCGCGCATATGCGGAACAGACGGCTCTATATTTGTAAGACGTAAAACACGCACCGAGGTTTCTTCATACGCGACCCCTTCAACATGCAGCATTCGATCACTCGACACACCAACCACCCGCTCTGGAGCGCGTGCAAAAACAATAAAAAAACTAACAACACATATGCCAAACAAAATAGGAATCAAAAAAGATTCCGCCGCATTTTTCGTTTTTAAAATCCTCCGTGCCATAGTGTGTTTATTTTAGCACAAAAATAACAAACCTGTTTTCAGGTTTGTTATTTACAGTAAAGACACAATCCTTTAAGGACGATGTGCCTTTTCTATTTTTTCCATAACGTAAGGCATAAATTGATTTTTATATTTCTCTTGTAGTTCAGAAATTTTCCAATCATCTCCCGTCATTTTTCCTCTACAATTCTTTGACCCACATAAACAAGGATTGATTTCAAAGGGTTCTAAATCGTTCGTCCAGACCAAGGCATAATCATGCGTTAATTCCTCTCCTTCGTTTAAATCTTTTGATGCGATCCATGTTCCTTGGGAAAGAATCGTGTTTGGGGTGCAAGAATGATTTACAAACCATTCATCAGAGATATGATTAAAATCATTGGGAACAATAACTTTATCAAAATCTATCTGGTAAGTTAGATTTTGTTGTTCTGGAGAAAGCGAGAAGTATTCTTGAGCCGTTAAAACTCTTCCAGAATCAATCATGACAACCTCTCCTTTTTTTATGGGTTCCTTCACAAAAATTCCCCACCCTTTTGATGTGTTTATCCATTTTTTTATTAGATTTTTATGAAGCGTCATACAGATAATTTCAAGAAGAAGAGATAAAACAATATGTTTTTAAACAGGCTTCACAACAACCAGACAAGTCTGTATATCGAGTGTAGTTCATGGAATGGATTTTCGCTAGCAGCATCGAAACGGAAGCTAAATTTTGTCTAACGTTTTTTTGTTCACCGCAATCACGGGATTGACAGGTGGGGTAAAATCATCTATATTTTCAAGTCGTAATTTTTCGACACATGCAGGAGAAAAAACTTGAAACATGCATTTGTTCGTTATATAGAGCATCACGAAACAACTGATGGCGACATAACATGCTTCGCTATTGCGACCGGCAAAGCAGCCAAAAGCCAAGAGGCTTTTATCGACAGGCACGGTTCCGATGTCAAAATAACGATCACCGATTGGTTCGAGGTGCCAGAAAACTGGGAAAATATTGTCTCTGATGGTTCGATGAACGATGTCTTCAAGGCCTTGCTCGGACTTGATGTGCTCGGCGACACCCCTGTCGTCTCTGACCTTCTAACCACCATCTTCGCCGCAGGCTTCAAGTGCGGACAGACTCACAACGCCACATAGACCATCTACGTATCACGCCCACTCAAGACATCTTGAGCAGGGCGCTTTTTTTACATAAAAATCACAAAGCAAAACGCTCTGTGATTTTTATGACTCCCAAGGAAATCCTTCTCTTCCAAAACTTCCGTAAACAGCAGCGGATTGATAAATAGGTCTGCGTAAATCCAATCGTTCCACGATTGCCTCTGGGCGGAAATCGAATTGTTGTTTTATGAGATTTGTAAAATCAATCTTTGCCCCTCTGGATTTTTCTCCCATTCCAACTACGTTCAAATAAATTGGTTCGGATCGACCAAGTGTATACACAACTTGCACCATGGCAGATTGAACCAAATCTTGATCAACCAAATAACGAGCAGCCATCCGTGCCATGTAAGCTCCTGCACGTTCAGCACGCATCGGATCTTTTCCAATCATCACAACATCCCCGTGCGGAATGAGCCCTCCATACGTATCGACATGTGTTTTGTGCCCACTCACCCCAGAGTCGGATCGAAAGCAGACATCTGTGAACGCACCAATTGGGTTGATGAAAATTTGAATGCCTTCTCCTAAAATTGGTACGACAACACGTTCAAGCAGGGCCGTTTTTACTTCTTGGTCTTTAATGTTTACGTGATGAGATGCAAGAATTGTGACTCCAACCACTTTGTCTTTTTCCGTCATGATCTGAACTTTTCCATCTGGGCGAAGCCAAGAGAACGCAGGATCCATTTTACGCAGATCATCAATGCGGCGCGCAATATTATGTGCAAAAACAAGTCCGCGCGGAAGTCGCTCGCGTGTTTCATTTGTGGCATATCCATTTATCACCACTGTATCTTGTACACCACTTTGTGCACGTTTCATTTCCGCAGATTGTTCTTCAATGTTGGTAAACACTTCAATTTCATCTGTATACCCGATTTCTGCGTACGCTTTTTTAGCAATAAATCCAACGTCAAAATCTGCCGTAGATGTTACTTCTCCGCCAATCATAAGCATTCCGTGTGATCCCATTACATTCACATCCACACGAGCTTCTGGGTCGCGGCGAAGATATTCATCCAAAACAGCGTCTGCAATTTGATCGCAGACTTTGTCGGACTGTCCTTGAAGGGTGGATTCAACCGTCTTTCGCATAACGAGGATAAGGATAACAGAGGTGAACAGAGGTGAACAGAGGTAAACAAACATCAATAGATTGACATTTAGGATGATTTACTGTAAATTTTTTTCTCGACAAATTCGTCGGGGACGGAGTGATCCATGCACACGTTTCTTCTGCACCTTCTCTTTTTCTATGCCGGACTCATTCTCTGCACCATTCAAATCTTGTGCATTCGGTTTGCTCGAAAATACTGGCATTTGCTCAATCCAAAAGAACAAACACATTTGTTTGAACTCTCACCCAAACAAAAAATGATTGTGAAAGCGGGGATTTTCTCACCCGTGCTCGCATGTCTCCTCATTATCTTTGTTGGCATGATTTCACTTCCTGAAAAACCATTCGAGACACTCTTACCAAAATTGACCCACGATTTCTTGTTGGCAACATACTTACTTGGATTACTGCTGAGCTATCCGGCACTGCAATGGGTCAAGAAACACCCGAAGCATAGCAAAACACCCCTTCAGACATGAACTAATCACCACACTTCTGCTCGGCATGCGTCGAGTTTTTTATTTATCCACAGGTCAGCCCTTGCGTTCGGTTTTTGTTCGGTCTAGAATACGAACATGAAGCGAACATTCGTATGTGGTATATGGTATTTGGGAGTTGGTATGAGAAAAACTATTTTCAAACATGCCAGCTTCCATATACCAAATACTAAATACCATCCCCCTATGAGCAGCTTAACCAAAAAACAAAACGAGGTGTTTCAATACATCAAAAAACACCTTGATGATTGCGGATACGCCCCGTCTTACAGAGAAATCGGAGAATACTTCAAACTCTCCTCGTCAGCCACTGTTCACGGACACATCCAAAGCTTGGTAGATAAAGGCATGATCCGCATCGGAGAAGAAGGCGAAGCCAGATCTATTGAAGTCGTCCCCCAAGCAGAACCTATCCACAGGACGTTCCGACTTTCGGCAGATGTCATCAATTTGCCAATGATGGGACTCATTGCCGCTGGTCAGCCTATTGAAGCGATCACAGATAATGAAACCATGGCCGTCCCAGCAAGTTTCGTTCTGGATGGCGCAAACTCCTATGTTCTCAAAATCAAAGGCCAATCCATGATTGAAGATGGAATTTTAGACGGAGACTTTGTGGTCATTGAAAGAAACCCCTCACCACGCAACGGAGAAGTCGTTGTAGCTCTGCTTGATAACGCCTTCGCAACACTCAAGCGTTTTTACAGAGAACCTTCTCGTATTCGTCTACAACCCGCAAACAAAACCATGGACCCTATTTACGTTCAGGACTGCATTATTCAAGGTGTTGTCCGTGCTGTCATAAGAAAATTTCAACCCGTGTAATCTCGTTCTTAACTTTTCTTCTTTTCTCCCCGCTTGTTTTTTGTTGCCAAATTTCCTTTTCAACCCAATCTTTCCAACACATCTAACATCTCGCCTATGCCTACATATTCCCTTGGGTACCGTGAACCTGCGTATGTTTCCATTGCACGTAAATACAAACCGCAACCAAAAAAACGGTTATCTATTCTCGCGAGCATTAGCGGTAGACGCATGAAAAAACTTCTCAGACGCCACGTCTTTAAATCTCTCAATCGTGTAAATTAATAATTTCTTTTTCTTTCTTCTTTTCTTTTTATCCCTTTCTCTTTACGTATATGCACAATATTCTTCATGATTCTGTAGATGTTCTCGCAACGTTCACCGACCGCCGCGTTCGCCCTCTTCACATGCGATGGAATGAACGAAACTACACAATTAAAAATGTAAATCTTGTACACACAGCACGTGAAGGACAAAAAAAGATCTTCTACTTTTCCGTTTCAGATATTGCCAACTATTTTAAGTTACGCCTCGATAGCGAAACGCTCGAATGGCACCTCGTAGAAGTCTACAGTTCCTAAATTTAAACACGCCCTTTTGGGGCGTGTTTCGATTCATGCAAAAAATTATTCTTCACATCGACATGAACTCATATTTCGCTTCTGTAGAACAGCAAGCGAATCCGTTTTTGCGCGGAAAACCAATTGGCATCACAGGCAAACGATCCGAGCGATCGATTATCGCAACAGCGTCAATTGAGGCAAAGAAACTTGGTGTCAAAACCGCCATGTCCACTTGGCAGGCAAAAAAGATTTGCCCGAATTTAATGTTGATTGCAGGTGACCCAGAAAAATATTCGGAAATCACACACAGATTCAACAAACTCTTTTTTGAATTCACACCACTCGTTGAACAATTCAGCGTTGATGAGTCATTTCTTGATATTACAGAACAAGCCAAAGATTGGTTCGGTGCGGTGTGTCATGCACAACAACTCAGAGAACGTCTTCGTGAAGAATGTGGAGAATGGATCACCGCATCCATTGGAATCGCCCCAAATAAACTCCTCGCCAAACTCTCAAGCGATCTCGTAAAACCAAACGGTATTACACTTACAAGAGAAGAAGACGCCATCACGCGACTAGACTCGGTAAAGCTCACAGAACTTTGCGGGATCGGCCATCAGATGGGCAAACGATTAAACAATCTTGGCATCACAACATTTAAAGGACTCCGTGAATTCCCGCTCAATGAATTGATCGATGAATTTGATTCGTATGGAATGTGGCTACATGAAGCAGCACATGGTCGAGAAATAGGAGGATCAGACGTAAACCCAAAAGAAGAAGATCCAAAATCCATCGGACACTCGTACACACTTCCAACAGACACATTCGACCCTGTCCTCATGCAACGATATCTCCTCGGCATGTGCGAAAAAGTCGCCTGGCGTATGCGACGCGACAAGTTCGTAGCAAATGCCGTGTCGATACAAATCCGATATGGTGACTTCTCGAGCCACAGCAAACAACACGTCTTCAAGGAATCCACAGCGGACGGTCTCCGGTTGTTTGAGATTGCCTGGCGGCTCGTCGAAATAATTCGCGACAAAAGCAAACCTGTGCGCCTGCTCGGTATCAGCGCATCACACCTCACACACGCATCCGCCCCAAATTCTTTATTCAAAAAAGAACAGAAACATCTTTCTGTTCTTTCGGCGCTCGATAAAATTCAATCGCGCTACGGGTCAAAGTCCTGGACGCGCGCATCCTTATTACCAATTGCCTTTCAAGACCGCGCAAGCGGGCTTGGGTATGATCATGAATTATAATTACTTCCCAAATTCCCCTTCCACAACACGTCCTTGTGGGTCTGAACTTCCATTTCTTGTCTGGAGTGTGATTACCAAATCAATGTATCCTGAATAATCTGTTTCAGGTAATCCATCCCAATCAAGTACAAACGCCCCCATCTCATTTGTCGCCATCTCACCCACAGAGAGGTAGTCATACGGCACAGGACGCACCAACCACACTTGATAAAATTGAGATTCGCGATCAATCCCTGAAAGGGTCGCACGCAGAGTCATATGAAATAATCCATTTTCTACAGATCGTGTTGCCATTCCAACTGGTTTATTTGAAGTCAAACCAATCAATGTTGCATCTGGTTGTGAAAACGATACGGGTGTTGCTGTTGATTGAGATGCAAGTAAAGACGCAGCACTTAAAACCTCTGACGCTTTTTCTGGTTTTGATGTTCGAAATAAAAAGACAGAACCAGCAAACAACAAGACAAATCCACCCACAATCAACCACAAATGCATGTGACGCGACAAACGAACGTGTGGTTGCGCTCGGCGTTGTTGTAACCCTTTATAGGAAGGACGATATCGCATACCTAAACAGACGCACGAACCGCATGCGCAACCGCTTCTGCAATTCCAGGTTCAAATGGTGTTGGAAGAATTTTTTCAACAGACGGTTCCTGAACCATGTTCGCGATCGCACGAGCCGCTGCTACACGCATGGCTGGTGTGAATTTTCGAATACGTCCATCCAAAACCCCTTTAAACAATCCTGGAAATGCAAGAACATTATTCACTTGGTTTGGAAAATCAGATCGTCCGGTTGCGACAATAAACGCTCCCGCCTCTTTTGCAAGATCTGGCATAATTTCCGGAATTGGATTTGCCATCGCAAACAAAATCGGTTTTGCATTCATAGACTGAACCATTTCGATGGAAATCAAATTTGGTTGGCTCACTCCAATAAACACATCCGCTCCTTTTAAGGCATCTGCAAGCGTTCCTGTTTTCTTTTCCGGATTAATCTTTGCCGCAAGCGCATCTTTATACGAATTCATTCCCTCGCGACCTTCCGCAATCATTCCTTTTGAATCGATCATATCGATGCGTTTCAATCCAACTTCCATAAGAAGCGAAACAACTCCCATTCCCGCCGCACCCGCACCTGAAATCACCGCATGGACATCCTCCATTTTTTTATCCGCAAGCTTGAGCGCATTCAATAAACCCGCAAGAACCACAACAGCCGTTCCGTGTTGATCATCATGCATCACAGGAATGTCGAGCTCTTCGATCAATCGGCGCTCAACCTCAAAACAATTCGGTGCAGAAATATCTTCAAGATTAATTCCTCCAAATCCAGGCGCAATATTTTTCACGGTCGCAACAATCTCGTCCACATTTTGTGTGGCAAGACAAATTGGATACGCATCAATGTTCGCGAACCGCTTAAACAAAACCGCCTTCCCTTCCATCACTGGCAATCCCGCCTCCGGACCAATATTTCCGAGACCGAGGACCGCTGATCCATCTGTAACAACGGCGACCGATCGTCCTTTAATCGTGTAATCATACGCAAGCTCTTTATTCTTTGCGATCACCCGACACGGCTCCGCCACGCCCGGCGTATATGCAACCGAAAGATCCTCACGTGTTTCAAGAGGAAACGTTGAAGTAATTTCGAGCTTGCCGTGATGTTTTTTATGTTCAATGAGAGATTGTTCTGAGTAGTTCATATGTTTATATTTCTCGAGCTTGTCGAGAGACTAAAATCTTATTTCTCGAGCGAGGAGTCATCGACGAGTCGAGAGACTGTCGCATGTGTTATTCCCACTTTCCCCACTCACCACGTATTAACTTTCGTTTTTTGTTCTGCGACCATTTCTTTATCTGAATCTCGCGTGCGCGGGCATCATTAAGATCTTCAAATTCCTCAGAATAAACCACGGCCTTAAACCCGTGTTCCTTTGTATAAACCGATCCATTCCCCGCTGCATGTTGATCCCATCGATTCGATAATGACCATGTCATTCCTGTGTAGTATGTACCATCTAGACACTCAATGATGTACACGAACCATTTCCATGTTTCCATACCAGACTCTCGACAAGCTCGAGTAATAATCTTACGGACACACCGCAGACTCTCGACAAGCTCGAGTAATATTAAGCCATGTTATTTCACGACCTTGTGGAGAGACCATCTAGATTACACATCCCTCAAAAAACTTCCCGGTGATTTCATGGGTTTTTTTCCGGCGGAGCCGGATCCGGCTCCGCCGGACTTCACCTCTTCCCCTAAATCATCGAGCACAATCGCTGGACCATCATCTAAATCTGACGAATCCCATTCGCTGGAATCCCAACTTGTGGTGTTCCATGAAGTTGTTTTCGAGACTTCTCGTTTCAACTTCACCTCTTCCATCATACCAGGATCAAGCTCTTGGAGGAACATGGAAGGCTGGTTGAACATGAGCGATTCTGTGCCGGAAACGAGCGGGTATGTGTAGTACAAATATTTTCTTGCCCGAGTCGTCGCAACATAGAACAAGCGGCGTTCTTCTTCGAGTCCGTCGCGCTCCTCAAGTGCGCGCCCATTCGGGAACTTTCCGTCCACAAGGTTCATAATAAACACCGCGTCCCATTCGAGACCTTTTGCCTGGTGGATGGTCGAAAGGATTAATCGCTCTTCATCTCCATGCGTTTCTTCTTCAAGAATTCCGTAATCTGCTGTGAGTGAAACATCCGTAAGAAATGTCGTGAGGTCTTTGTATTGTTCGGCAAAGACGGCGAATTGTTCAATGTCTTCACAGCGATCGTTGAAGTCGGGATACTCCGCCTCGAGGTACGCACGATAGTCACTCGACGCGACCGTGCGGATCAGTTCAGCCGGAGTAGATTGTTGTGAAAACTTTTTGAGCGTGACCGCGAGCGTCTTCCATCCGGCGGATGCACGCGCACCACTTCCAATATTCTGTTCAACAAGTTCTTCAAGCGAATCAAATCCATGAATCTGTTGAATCATCTTTTGCGCCGTAACAAGTCCAATTCCGGTTTGCAATCCAAGCACACGCATCCACGCTACTTCATCTTTTAAGTTCGCTTTGATACGAAGGTGCATCACAAGATCCTTGATGTGTGCGCGTTCGAAGAACTTCAATCCACCGCGATACTCGTACGGAAGATCCCGGCGCATGAGTTCAAGTTCAAGCATCTGCGAATGGAACGCGGCGCGAAACAGCACGGCGATTTCTCTGAGGGGTGTCCCTGCGTCGCGAAGCGTTGTGATTTGCTGCGCGATAAATTGCGCTTCTTGCGGCGCATTCGCTGCCGGAACAAGTTGTGGTTTTTCCGAACTCCCTCTGACCGCCGTCAGATCTTTTTTAAATTGATTCTTGTTGTTGTGAATGGATTCGTTCGCGATCGATAAAATTTCTGGTGACGATCTGTAGTTCGTCACCAACCGAAATGTCTTTGCACTTCCGTACTGATCCGGAAACGACAAAATATTTTTAATCTCTGCCGCGCGGAAAGAATAGATCGACTGTGCGTCATCACCCACAACGAGAATGTTTTTGTGTGCACTCGCAAACATGGCAATCAATTGAGCTTGCAACACGTTTGTATCTTGATACTCATCGACGAGAACATATTCGAACTGCGTCGCGAGTCTGTCGCGAACAACGGGATTCTGAACAAGGAGGTCTCGAAGTCGAATCAATAGATCATCGAAGTCCATCGCGTCCGCTTGGCGTTTACGCAATTCATACACTTCACCGATGCGTTCAATCGTCGGAATCAGATCAAAAAAGTGCTCGTGCTTTTCTTCAACGATTTGTTTAATCGTTCTACCGGCGTTACGCGCGTAACTCAAAATAGAATTCAATTTCGACGCAGACGGAAATCGTCGCTCACTTGTGTCGACCTGTAATTCTTTCAAAATGGTTTTGATGAGCGATTCGGAATCCTCAGAATCGAGAATCGTAAAGTTCTGCGTGAAGCCGATTGCGTCTGCATACATGCGCAAGATTCTGTTCGCGACGGAGTGGAAGGTGCCACCCCAAAGCCCCTTCGGATATGTTCCGAGAAGCGACTCAACACGCGCAAGCATTTCCTTCGACGCCTTGTTTGTAAACGTAAGCAACAAAATATTCTGCGGCGCAACCCCGCG
>CAYOCD010000009.1:0-27103 GCA_964402425.1 uncultured Gammaproteobacteria bacterium
GCGCGACACTGATAATGTCGAGGTCGGAGGTTCGAGTCCTCCCACGCCCACCAGTCGGATTTACAAAATTGGCGAGCTGCTTGAGCTTCGTCAAAAAATTGTTCGCTGTATTTCTGTATACAGCTCACAATCTTTTTGACTCCAGCTCGGCGTATCTCATCCAATTTTGAAAATCCTTTCACGCCACACAGCTCTTTGCCGGGGTAGCTCAGTGGTAGAGCGAAGGACTGAAAATCCTTGCGTCGCCAGTTCAATCCTGGCCCTCGGCACCACCACAATTTACGATAAGATGTCGTACATCGATGTCTCGTCTCGGGGCGTAGCGCAGATGGTAGCGCGTCTGGTTTGGGACCAGAAGGCCGCAGGTTCGAATCCTGTCGCCCCGACCACAAAAACCGTGACTCTTGAGTCGCGGTTTTTGTATTGACCAACGTATGACAAATGATTATCGTAAGCGCATATGAAATACGCTTCCCGCGCGGGTGAAAAACTCGATCATGCATTCATCACATTTCACATAAACATCGCAGAGAAAACCTGTGCGGATTTTGGCGCATCAACAGGAGGATTTGTAGATTGTCAGTTACAGTTCGGCGCCAAAAAAGTTTACGCCGTAGAAACGGGTTATGGACTTCTCGACTGGAAACTGCGTAACGATCCACGTGTTGTTGTCATGGAAAGAACAAATGCCATGCATGTTGCGTTGCCAGAAAAAGTCGATTTCATTTCCATGGACACAAGTTGGACACGGATCGAAAATACGATTGAAAACGCTCTCGCAAATTTAAAACCGGACGGTGAAATCATCGTTCTTATTAAACCGCATTACGAGGCTTCCCCAAGACAATTACGCAAAGGAAAATTACCAGAAGAACATGTTCCGGAAGTTTTATTGAATGTACGCGAGACCTTGTCGAAATTTCATGTCGATGTACTCGGTGAAACTGAGTCCCCTATTGTCGGAAGCAAAGGTGGAAACAGAGAATGGCTGATGCATTTAAAAATAAAAAAAATGAACCGGATTACGGTTCAAGAAGAAGTCGCTTGAGATACGTGTGCGGAATTTTCATTTTTCCAAAACGCTGAAAAATCAGCGCTTCTTTCACCCCTTCTTCTCTCCATCGCTTTCGAATCTTTAAAAGATTCTCGAACAAATCGAAAGGGAAAATAATCCACGCATCCGTTTCCCTCGCGAACACATCTGGAGGCAGAATGGAACATGGTTTTGAAAAAATGGCCGTTGTTGTGATTTTGCCCGCACCAAGTTTGATCAAATATTCTTTTGCGCGAGTAAACGTCATGCCAGTATCTGACACATCATCAACAAGAAGAACGTGTTTGCCATCAAGTCTCCCCCCGACGCCAAAAAACATCTGTTCTTCTTTTTTTTGTTTGAGATCCCCATAACTTGAGACCGTATAGGACGCAACAGGTAGACTCAAAAAATCACTGAGAAGGCGTGCGGGGACTAATCCACCGCGTGCAATCGCAATAATAAGATTCGGACGCTCAGGGAGCTCTTTGATTTGAGATGCCATCATCATCAAATCATTCGATGTCTCTTCCCAGGTTTGGAAAAGAAAATCCATTTTACACCTCACAATCCAAAGAATGTGAGGTGAGTATGACAAATTTTAAAAAATGAATCAACCATTTTGGTTCAATAAAAAAAACTCCGAACAAATCATTGTTTGGAGTAGGTTAGATTGTGGTACGAGACACAACCGTGTACAAACACAACTGTTTCGGTGTGAAATTCTGCGTTATGTTGCAATTTGGAAATCTTGGGCATCCCCAAAAGTTCTGTTTTTTCTTTGAGTTCCATCGAACAATAAGCTGAATATTATGATGCGGACAAACCGGAGTGATTTGACGCAGCTCAGCTGAAGCTTCCAGCTTTTCGGAAACTGCCTTTGTCTCAAGAATCGGTTTTCCTTCTGCTTTTGAGCGATACTCTGCCTCAGAAATGCGCATCTCACTCCCCGGAGTCAACTCCCTCGAAGGGCGATGCGGATTGAATTTCTGGTAAAGAGAAACATTAAATTGGATGAATGTGTCACCCTTTTTAGCCACAACCGTTTCCGTCGTTGTTTCATTATTATATCCGTAACGTTCTTCCTCGTGCGAATAATCAATGACAACAATGTCGGAAAAACCACGCTTCAAATAGTCTTCAACGAACTCACTCGATGCACCTGCCATGACGCCTCCTGTATGGTTATGGCGCGATGATCGTGCACCATTTGTGATGTTTTGTCAATATAATATGATCCATTCAATAAATAACGACAGATCGAATAAACATAAAAAATAAAACAAAAACACTCTTCCGAAGAAGAGTGTTTTTGTTGGAGCGGGTAAATAAATTTCACTTAAGTGCGCAATACAATCGGAACAGACTTCATTCCTACTTGATCCGCGATAAATGCCCGATGATGCCCATCATCAAGATGATAAGTACCATCAGGAAGATGCGAGATTTTGATTGGGTTCTGTTCCAAAAAATTTTGGAATGTTTTTTGATGGTCAGGGTTTTGACGAATTGTCTCAAGCGCTTCGCTCAAAGAGGTTTCCGGAGAGAATTTTATTCCAAGATGATCAAAAATACCAATAACACCTTCCATTGTGAATCCCTGTTTCCCAATACGCCCGCGCTGATCCTTTAATTCAGAAATATCGATTCGTCTCATTTTATTGACTTCATGAATCGATGCCTCAGACATTCCCTCTCTCATAAAATAGCAATTGATATTAGTAACCATACTTTATCAGTTTGAAGAAAAAGGTTCTACCTCACAAACAAAAAACCCTGACGTAAGTCAGAGTCTTTTGTGGAGCGGGTAGCGGGAGTCGAACCCGCATCATCAGTTTGGAAAACTGAGATAATAACCGCTATACGATACCCGCGATTAGTGACGATATATTAAATGATTCTTGTTTTCTTGGCAAGAGCCCTGTTTGTGCTCCCTACGGCCGTAAGTGCAACGGCAAGGGCGTCTGCTGCATCATCTGGCTTTGGGATCAATTTTAATCCAAGGAGGTGCTGCACCATTTTTTGCATCCCTTGTTTGTTTGCCTTCCCATCCCCTGTTGTCGTTTTTTTTATTTGTGCGGGCGTAAATTCGACAATCGGAACGCGAGCCTCAGCGCAAAGTAACCGAACCACACCTCGAACCTCAGACACATACATGGCAGTTGTGGAACTTTTTCCAAAAAAAAGTTTTTCGATCCCGATCAAATCTGGTTTATGTTCTTTCAAAAGTGCACGAATATCTTCTGCAATCTGAACAAGACGTTCATCGAATGTATCCGTTGACTTTGTTGTGATCACACCATAATCAATCAACCGAACAATTCCGTGATCAAGAGAGATCGCACCAAAACCCATACGACCAAAACCGGGATCAATACCAAGAATTGTTTGAGGGTGTGGGGGCATAAAAAGTATGTCATTACGAGGAGTCAGACGACGAAGCAATCTTTTCAAGACGTTACGTTCCCGCAAGATTGCTTCGTCATCGATGACTCCTCCTCGCAATGACAAGGTTCATTTCACATTCGTAAACACCGTATCTACATCTTCAAGTTCATCTAAAACCTCCATGAGTTTCTCAAATTGTTGTTTTGTTTCTCCTTCTTCAAGGGTCATCAGCTCTTTTGCACGGTATTCAATTTCTGCCCCATCGATTTTAATTCCAAGTCCTTCCATTACATCTAAAACTTTTTTCAAATGATCCGGTGGACAAATGATTTGCATGAAATCATCTTCTTCTAAAATATCTTCCGCGCTCGCATCAATAACAGCAAGCTCAAACGCGTCATGATCTTTTACAGTCGAGACGTCCGCAACAGTTATAACGCCTTTCTTTTCAAACATCCACGCAACACTTCCGGAGTTTCCCATGATGCCGCCGTTTTTTGTGATGGCTGTACGAATTTCTGAGATCGATCGGTTGCGATTGTCTGTCAGGGATTTGATAAGAAGCGCTGAATTCCCTGGTCCGAATCCTTCATACAAAATTTCAACAATAGAACCGCCATCCCCATCACCCGAGCCGCGCTTAATAGCACGTTCGATGTTTTCTTTTGGCATGTTTACAACCTTTGCCTGATCAATCGCCACGCGTAATTGAAAATTAAACGTTGGGTCTCCCCCACCGTCACGCGCCGCGATCGTAATCAACTTTGCAACCTTGGTAAATTTGGCTGCACGGTTACTATCAAGAACGCCTTTTTTCTTTGCAATTGTGCTCCATTTAGAATGTCCGCTCATAGTGACGCAATGGTACCAAAACTCAAACTATCCGCCAAGATAAAAGAAAAAACCATCTACCGCACGAGGCAATAGATGGGAGAGTATTTATGAGGCAATACTTTGCTGCAGCAAAGCCAACTTGGTTTCTGCGGCTTCACGTGCCTGTTCGAGTTCTTGTTCGCGCGAACGTAAATCACGCAGTTCTGCGTCGAGCCGATCTTTTTCTGCACGCGCATCATTAATCTTCGTTTGCGTACGTTGATTCTTTTCTTCAACGAATTGCGCATGACGATTCTTTAGACTTGCCGTAAAGACCAAGATGGCGAGCATCGCCTCTTCAAGCTGATCATCCGTCATTGTCTGCGGCGACTCTTGAATCAATGCATATTGCACTGGCAAGTTCATCTGAATGTTCGGAAGAACTTCCTGCTCTTTGGCAAACACCTCAGGTGTAGAGGTGTTCACAACAGGATCCACAATCACGACAGCCTGTTCAGGTGTAATGGTCATAGCTCCAGTTGCTGTACCCATGGCAACACTCTTAAGATCTTCTTGCCACTGACCATGCGCAATGACCTGAACATCCCGAACTTCATGCACCGTGGAAATTCCCCGATGATTCTCACGAAGAAACAGATCAAATCGGCATTGCTTTGCAATCGCAAGATTATATTTCCACACAGCGAGTCGACGTTCACCATGCTTAATAAGCAACCCAATTTGCTTCAATGGTTCTGTTGTTCCCACACCAAGAAGTGTGCTCACGCGTGTTGTAACATGACCCGCGACAACAGAAAGAAGAATCTTCGCTTGCTCGGATGTGAGTCGAATAACCCAACGCATCTGAAAAGATTCATCATCAGACGATGCTGTTTTCGTCTCCTCATACCCTTCTGAAGTCACTTGGGCACCATTCACATCAGCCAACACATCTTCTGTCTTTCTTGTCACTTTATACTTTAGAAACCTTAATCGCAGTTGCGGATTGATTCCGGCAGGAAGAATTTCTTTTTTGTCGCAATGTTCAAGAACAACCTGTGCACGCTCTGAATCAAAATAGTATTTCTGTGAACCATCTTCAATGATGGTTCCGCTTGTCAGCAAAAAAGCACGGAGTGCCGCAACCTCGCTTTTATTTGCATAGCCACTGCGATCAGACGCAAGGGCGATTGACCGCAAATCGTCATACTTCACATATCCGCGTTGTTTGCATGTGCCGTGTTTTTTAATCCCTTCGATTACTTTATTGAAACCCGGCGGCTGGTGAAACTGTGTGCTGAAACGAACACCTGACATGGAAACCCCCTCATCGATCCCCAATGAATCGAGAGGGGGAATCTAACAAAATATGACCTCTTTGTCAACCGCTCAACAAACACAAAAACACCACCCTTCGCACATGGCGTTGAGTGGTGTTTTTTGAGGGCAGGCACAAGACCTGTCCCTACATTATTCTGCTGCGGCAATTTCTGCTTTTGCGGCCGCAACTTCAATAGCTCTGTTTTCTTCAAATGCTTTTTTGATTTCTTCATCAAGCACGTCAACTTTTTCGTCTACTTCCTCATCGTCATAGACCGGCATTTGGCCAATGAGCTCTGTGCCCATGTCCTTGAATCCAGTTCCTGCTGGGATGAGACGTCCGATAATCACGTTTTCTTTCAATCCTTGGAGGGTATCAACTTTTCCTGTCACGGCCGCGTTAATGAGAACACGTGCGGTTTCTTGGAAGGAAGCGGATGACAGCCAGGAATCTGTAGAAAGCGAAATCTTTGTGATTCCGAGGAACAATGGCTCACACGTTGCGGGCGCACCGCCTTTCAACACAACATCATTTGCATCAAGGTATGTTGCCTTTTCAATAATTTCTCCTGGCAACAAATCTGTGTCGCCTGTATCTAACACGCGAACACGTGAGAACATTTGACGAATGATGATTTCGATATGTTTGTTGTTTACCTTCTGTCCTTGAGAGGCATAGATAAACTGAATTTCTTTGGACAAATATTTTTGCACCGCGTCTTGTCCTTTTGTTTTGAACAAAACTTGCAAGTCCAAATTTCCATCCGTAAGCGCGTCACCTGCCTGTACTTCGTCGCCATCTTTTGCGTACAAAGAGAATCCAGGCGGGATGATGTATTCACGAATTTTTTCTGTCTCAAAGATAACGGTCGCGATTCCAGGCTTCTCTGCCTTCACTACACCATCGTGTGGAGATGCAAGTTCTGTGCCGTCGGATTTGATCGCGAGCAATTGTCCCATTTTGACTTTTGCCCCATCTTTTACATTCAGCTTTCCAGCTTTTCCGTAGATGACCGATTCCTCTTCAACTCCTTGATAGGCAATCTTTACCGTCTTTTGTCCTGGACGCATATCAACGATTTGTTTTCCTGTTCCTGCTTGAACAATTTCACGTGCAGAGGTATCGATCGATACTTTTCCAGCCACTTCAGACATGATCGCTTTTTGTTTTGGATTACGAGCTTCAAACAATTCTTCCACACGTGGCAATCCTTGCGTAATGTCTTTTCCGGCGACTCCTCCGGTGTGGAAAGTACGCATGGTGAGCTGTGTTCCAGGCTCTCCGATGGATTGCGCAGCCATAATTCCAACCGATGTTCCAAGCTTAACTTCTTTGTTGTAGGCAAGGTCATAACCGTAACACTTCTTACAAACTCCACGACGAAGTTTACAGGTCATGACGGATCGAATATTCACTTGTTCAATTTCTACTTTTCCTTCTTCAATCTCACGAATGTGTTGTTCTGTGATCAATTCACCAGCGGGGACAATCACTTTTCGTCCACCCGGTTTCAAAATATCCGTGAGGGTATATCGTCCAAGGATACGAATAATAAGTGGCTCTCCAATTTCATCGGATTCTTTTTTGGTAAGAACAACTCCTGCTGCATCACCACAATCTTCTTCACGAACAGACACATCTTGTGCAACATCCACCAAACGACGTGTAAGGTATCCAGCGTTTGCTGTACGAAGCGCAGTATCTGTTAATCCTTTTCGTACACCATGAGAAGAGATAAAGAACTCGAGCACATCATATCCATCACGATACGAAGATGTAACAGGAAGCTCAATAACTTCTCCGGAAGGGTTTGACACAAGTCCTTTCATACCAACCGTCTGTGTCATCTGACCCCATGTTCCACGCGCACCAGATTCGATCATGGTGTAAGCTGGGTTATTTTTTGGAAGAGCCTTCTTTGATTCATCTGCAATCTTATCTTTAATCTCATTCCAAATTTTGATGATGGAGGAGTGACGTTCAGATTGTGTCAAAAGTCCTTGAGCAAAAAAGTCTTCCACTTCACGAACACGTTGTTCACCAGATTGGATCGCTTCTTTTTTGTGTTCAATGATTGGGAGGTTAGACATTCCGTAAGAATATCCAGCCTTTGTTGCGTAACGGAATCCGATTTCTTTCAATCGGTCCAAGAACGCTGCTGTCTTTTCAGATCCATGAAGCTCCAGGTAGTACTTCACAATGGAAGATAATTCTTTCTTTCCCATGGTGGAGTTTTGGAACGGAACTTCTTTTGGAAATTGCATGTTCACGATGATACGACCAGGTGTTGTAATCATGATTTCTCCCGTATTTAATCGGGCTACAATCCATGTACGAAGAGAAATCTTTTCTGTTTTCACCGCATATTGGACATCAGACTCGTTTGCAAAGATTTGCAAACCTGTCTTTTCCGTTGGCATGTCATCAAGCGTCATGGTGAGGTAATAAATTCCCCACGCAATATCTTTTCCTGGCGTTGCAATTGGTCCACCGTGTGCAGGCTTCAACAAGTTCTTTGTTGCAAGCATGAGCTCACGTGCTTCTGCGCGCGCTTCTTCTGTGAGCGGAACGTGAACGGCCATTTGGTCACCGTCAAAGTCGGCGTTATATGCATCACACACAAATGGGTGAATCTGAAGGGCTTTTCCTTCGATCAAAACCGGACGGAAAGCCTGAATTCCCAAACGGTGAAGGGTTGGAGCACGGTTCAAAAGAACGAATGCGTCCTTTGTTACCTCTTCCAAAATATCCCATGTTTCTGGGCGATCAGATTCGATAAAGCGGTTTGCACTGCGAATGTTGTGAACGTACTCACGTTCAATCAACTTTGAAATGATAAACGGCTTAAAGAGTTCGAGTGCCATCTTTTTTGGAATACCACATTGGTCGAGCTTAAGGTGAGGTCCGACCACAATGACGGAACGTCCAGAGTAGTCGATACGCTTACCGAGCAAGTTTTGGCGGAAGCGTCCTTGCTTTCCTTTCAACTGGTCAGCAAGTGATTTGAGTTGGCGCTTCTTTCCTGTTGCCGCAATAACCGTTTTTGAATGACGTGCAGAGTTGTCGATCAACGAATCGACCGCTTCTTGCAGCATGCGCTTTTCATTTCTTGAAATAACATCCGGTGCGTTCAGTTCAAACAAACGGCGCAAACGGTTGTTACGGTTGATCACACGACGATACAAATCGTTCAAGTCAGATGTTGCGAAACGACCTCCGTCAAGCGGAACCATTGGACGCAAATCTGGTGGAATGATTGGAACAGCAGCAAGAACCATCCATTCTGGCTTAATGCCGTTTACATGAAGAGACTTCAAGAGCTTCAAGCGACGAAGAACGCGATCACGTTTTGTGCGTGTTGCGTTTATCAGTTCATCTTCAAGAACTTTCATGGTCTCTTCAACGTTGATACGCTTCAACATTTCTTTGACCGCTCCTGCACCAATCCCCGCTTCAAAAATATGACCATACTTCAGTGACCATTCATGATAGGTCTGTTCTGAAATAATGCGCATGACTTCCATTTCCTTTAAGTCACTCACAACCTGTTCAAAATCTTCGTCGAGTTCGGCTGTTTTTTGATCACGAATTTCTTCCAAGCGCTTAATTTCTGCGGCAATCTTTTTTGCATCTCCTTGGAACTTTTCTTCCAAGCGACCAACATCACGCTTAAATTCACCCTCGATCATTTTTTGTTTGCTCTTCAATTCTTGTTTGACCTGTTCTTCTGTTTGGTCTTTTGCTTCTTGGTTGATGTTTGTAATGAGGAAGCTTGCAAAGTAAATAACTTTTTCCAAGTTCTGCACAGACAGATCAAGCACGGTTCCGATTTTTGACGGAACACCGCGCAAGAACCAAATGTGTGTGATTGGACAAGCAAGTTCAATGTGCCCCATACGTTCACGGCGAACGATAGAGTGCGTCACTTCTACACCACACTTATCACAAACGATTCCTTTATAACGAATTTTTTTGTATTTTCCACAATAACATTCCCAATCTTTGGAAGGTCCAAAAATTTCTTCTGCGAAGAGTCCAGATTTTTCTGGTTTTTGTGTTCGATAGTTGATGGTTTCTGGCTTTGAAACTTCTCCATAAGACCAAGAACGAATTGCTTCTGGTGAAGCAAGGCGAAGGCGAATGGAGTCGAAGTCGGTTGACTTCAGAGCATCTTGTTTTTTGAACATATTATTTCTTCATTACTCCTTTCTCTTCGCTAAGTGCGACGATGTTTCCGTCCTTCAACAATTCGACGTCCAGACACAATCCTTTCAACTCACGAATAAGCACGTTGAATGATTCTGGAATGTTGACTTTGCGGATCGGTTCTCCTTTGATGATGGATTCGTAAGCCTTAGAGCGTCCAGGGACGTCGTCAGACTTAATAGTGAGAATTTCTTGAAGTGTGTGAGCGGCGCCGTAAGCTTCCAGTGCCCAAACTTCCATTTCTCCAAAACGCTGTCCTCCAAACTGTGCTTTTCCTCCGAGAGGCTGTTGCGTAATAAGAGAGTATGGACCGATCGAACGTTGGTGCATTTTATCTTCCACCATGTGAGCGAGCTTCAACATGTACATGTAACCGACCGTCACAGGATTCTCAAATTTTTCTCCTGTTTTTCCATCGGACAAAATCATTTGTCCTGTCTCTGGAAGACCTGCAAGCCTCAATTGTTCTTTGATGGTTTCTTCTGAAATTCCATTGAGGACTGGTGTTGTAACGTTGTATCCAAGGGCGTTTGCTGCAAGACCCATGTGAACTTCCAGAATCTGACCGAGGTTCATACGAGACACAACTCCAAGTGGGGTAAGGATAACGTCAACCGGTGTTCCGTCTGGCAAAAATGGCATATCAGCAACCGGAACCACTTTTGAAATAACACCTTTGTTTCCGTGACGTCCCGCAACTTTATCTCCCACCTGAATTTTACGCATGTCTGCAATAGTGACCTGAATAGATTTGATTACTCCAGGTGAAAGCTTGTCCCCTTCTTCACGAGAGAAGACGGTAATTCCAACCACCTTTCCATGTTCACCATGTTCAAGGTACATAGAAGAATCACGAACATCTCGTGCTTTTTCTCCAAAAATAGCGCGAAGCAATTTTTCTTCTGCGGACAATTCTGTTTCACCCTTTGGGGTAATTTTACCAACCAAGATGTCTCCGGATTTTACTTCTGCTCCGACACGAATCACACCTTCAGCATCCAAATTTTTCAATTTTTCTTCTGACACGTTTGGAATGTCTGATGTTACAACTTCTGGTCCAAGTTTTGTGTCACGAACATCAAGTGTGTAGTGCTCAATGTGAACAGAACTAAATCGATCTTGGTGCACCAAACGTTCTGAGAAAATAACAGCGTCTTCAAAGTTATACCCGTCCCATGACATGAAGGCGACCAACATGTTTTGTCCAAGTGCGAGTTCTCCCTGGTCAACAGAAGAAGAGTCCGCAATAACATCTCCTTTTTTCACTTTCAATCCTGGCATCACAACAGGGCGTTGGTTGATAGAGGTTGAATTGTTTGAGCGTTGGAATTTTTTCAATTCGTAGTTAAAGACATTTTTGTCTTTATCTGTGATTTCAATATGGCTTCCGTCAATCGCAGAAATCTCTCCGTCTTGTTCTGCAACGATCACGTGACCAGAATCTTTTGCGGCGCGCTTTTCAATACCGGTTCCAATAATCGGCGCGTCTGGTTTAACGGTAGGAACAGCCTGACGTTGCATGTTTGTTCCCATGAGCGCGCGTGTTGCGTCATCGTGCTCCAAGAATGGAATAAGCGCTGTTCCAATGGAAACAATCTGACGTGAGGAAACGTCCATGTAGTCAATTTCCGATTGGTTCACAACTTTTGGTTCTCCAAACTTACGTCCACCAACGAACTCTTCCAAAACATATCCGTTCTTATCAAGTGGAACCGTAGCTGGAACCGTAACAGCGCGTTCTTCTACAAAGGCGTTTACATAAACAACTTCGTCCGTTACGCGTGCACGTGTTTTTCCATCTTTTGTTTCTTTTACAACTTTACGATACGGCGTTTCAATAAATCCGTAATCGTTGATGATGGCATAACTGGAAAGCTGACCAATGAGTCCGATGTTTGGTCCTTCTGGTGTTCCAACCGGACAGATACGGCCGTAGTGAGTTGGATGAACGTCACGAACTTCAAATCCTGCACGTTCACGAGAAAGTCCACCAGGTCCCATCGCAGACAAACGACGCTTGTGTTCAAGTTCTGAAAGAGGGTTTGTCTGATCCATGAACTGAGACAACTGTGAGGACATGAAGAACTCACGAATTGCACCAATAACGGGACGTGCGTTGATGAGTCGTCCTGGCGTAAGTGCATCAATATCTTGGGTCGACATGCGATCCTTAATAATGCGCTCCATACGTGCGAGTCCAACGCGGAATCGACCTTGGATCAATTCTCCAACAGCTCGAACGCGACGGTTTCCCAAGTGGTCAACGTCATCTGGTTCGTCCTGGGTGATGTTCAAGCGAATGATTTCTGAAATGATTTTCTTTAAATCTTCTTTTCCGATGATGCGATTTGCTTCTGGATTCACCACGCTTGGATCTGTAGAGTCTCCAAAACGCAAATTAAATTTATAACGACCAACTTTTCCCAAATCATAGCGATCAAAATTAAAGAACATCGCATGAATCAAGCTGCGAGCGTTATCTGAAGTTGCGCGATCTCCTGGGCGGATACGCTTGTACACTTCAATAAGTCCTTCTTCTTCTGTTTTTGAAACATCTTTGTTGAGTGTGGATTCAATGTAGTGATTGGTTGGATGTGTATCTACATCTTTAAACATGGCCATGATTTCTTCATCTGTTGTGACACCGAATGCACGAAGAAGAGCGGTCACGGCAACTTTACGCTTTCGATCAATCTTTACCCAGATCACATTTTTTGGATCTGTTTCAAACTCAAGCCAAGCCCCACGATTTGGAATAATTTTTGCTCCGTAATAACGACGACCACGATAAACATCTCCTGTGAAAAAGGCTCCCGCAGAACGCACAAGCTGCGAAACCACAACACGTTCAACACCGTTAATCACGAATGTTCCGCGAGGGGTCATAATTGGGAGATCTCCCAAATAAATTTCTTGCTCCTTTACGGTTTTTGAACGCAAGTTCACCAAACGTGTTTTCACACGAAGAGGTGCTTCATACGTAACATTTTTTAATTTGGAGGTCTTTTCATCAAACTTAGGCTCATCAAGATAATAGCCATCAAAGTACAATTCCAAATCACGACCAATAAAGTCTTTGATTGGAGTGACTTCTTGAAACAGTTCTGAGATTCCTTCATCAAAGAACCATTGGTATGAGCGACGTTGAACTTCAATGAGGTCTGGAAGCTCCATGGCATCCACAACATCTGTGAAGACTTTGCGCTCACGGGATTTGACGGGTGTGCGTTGAAAAATCATAAGTTAGACGTAAGGTCAGGGATTAGGGTCAAGGCAAAGAATGACGTTAGAAACTAGTAAAAATGAACGTAAATTCACTTTTTCTAATCTCTGACTTTTCATTCTGAACCTATTCTTTATAAAACAAAAAACCTCGCCTTTGTTGAGAAAGCGACGTTTTTAACTATTCTTTTGGACGGAAATATGGATGATCAGAAGTGTGGGTCAATTAACCGGGGGTCAATCCGGTGTTGCACTGCTGTCTTCATTCTTTCTTCTTCCCGGGACCGTCCAGCCATAATGGGAACGAAGAAGGTCAAGTTTTGCTCAATTGAGCGAAATTGACGCTGAAATGTAAGGCGATCGTACCATGAAGAATTGCGTTCGTCAAGTGAACGTGCCGAAACCAAATTTCTTGTCAATGATTTCACTGAATGCGCCTAAATTTACAAAAAAACACAAGTTTCGGCCATAACGGAAACCCATGTTATCCACATCCTAATCCGCTTTATGCTGCAAAAGATAGCCACGCTGTAAGATTCAAAACAAAATGTTTGAGCAGAGGAGAGAGATTCTTGCTGCACTCACGAAGAGCGCGGCGGCTCGCGATTTTGGTTCAAGGACACCGTACGATCTTTCGCAGCATGAAACGGATCAGACCCGCGATAAAACTTGATTCTATTATAGAAAGCTTTGTTTGTTCTTTCAAGTGTTCCCCTATTCTTGTACGCGATTTATGAATCGCACTCAAGAAAAAGGCGGGTTTAAAGCATTGAATCGTTAAAAACCCGTAAGTTATCTATTCCCGATCTAACTCTGAATCTGGATCACTGAGGATTTCTTTGTCATGCACAATGCATCGAACCTTCCGTTCGCGATCAAGGACGAGGATGATCTCAAATCCTGTTCCGTCATCGTGTGAAAAATCAATCACACACAGGAAATACTTAATGTCATTGATGGTGATCGCCTTCCAGTCGACATCCCGAAGTGATTCCAACTGGTCGGCGCTCTGTTTTTCAAGCAGCTGACCTGTGAATTTTCCAACAAGATCAAGATCTTGAAGGATATAACCATCGCGCGTACAAGGTCTGTAAATCCATCGATCAAAAGATCTTGTTCGTCGCTCAATAAACATTTCCGCATACATCCCCTTTTCAAGAATGGGAACGGATTTTTCGTTGAATACGTGTTCTGTTGCATACGCATCAACCTTGAGTTCAAGGTATGACGTTTCTCCAAATCGTTTCCCTTTTGGGTAAGCGATACGTAGAGGCGAAGCGAGGATTTCTTCTTCGGAAAATGCCTGCAGCGGTTCCGGTCTTATGTTGCGCTTGTATTCAACACGGATACGCCTACGCGAACGTGTATAAACACCGCCCACGTAACAAGAATCCGTAACAGTTATATCTTCCAAGACACGGCGTCGATGCGTATTGACTTCGATTTCACGTGCGATGTTTGTAAGTTGTGTTCCGACAACATCCCCAAGACGAACAGGATGAGGTTGAGGTGAACGATACAATTCATCTTCAAGCACATACTCATTTGAAGGATGCGCATGTACCACCGCAGCTCGTGCAACCACAGGCGCAGGCGCGGGAACGACGACTTTGCGCGGAATGATCGGACTTCGCGCAATAGATGAATCTGACACAGGGCGTGCGGGAACGATTGGACGCGATGAGTTCATGACACCTCCGGTGAAAAAGAACGATTCGAAATTCAAGAAAATGAAATCCGAATATGAAAGAGAAAAGTTTTGTCTTTTGATAAAAGATATCTCTCATCTGCTCACAAGTTGCAGACAAAAAAGATTACATACTCTTCATCCTCTATATTCGATCTTCATTTCTAATCACCGAACCTCGAACCAATTCGAGGGGCTGTGAAAAGGCCTGAGAGATTCTCAG
This sequence comes from uncultured Gammaproteobacteria bacterium, assembly GCA_964402425.1. Lineage (GTDB taxonomy): Bacteria > Patescibacteriota > Patescibacteriia > UBA9934 > GWF2-40-263 > XYB2-FULL-45-11. The sequence continues at coordinate 14,894 of CAYOCD010000009.1, forward strand.
GCAAGAACGTTCTTTCATAATTCTTAGCTACAAAGAAGAAGATTGGCGACTACTTTTTCTTATTGCAAGAACAGACTTCGTCATGCAAACGACACGCTTCCGCAAGTCGCTGCTGATAAGCCGCTTCTTCTTCCTGATCCCGATCGCCGAACAAGTTAGCTTCGCTGCCACAGCAACGACAATGCTTTCGCAGAGCACCGCAGTATGAACAAACTTTTGGGTTTAATTTTTCATCATCGGGTTTTTCCTTCCGATGACTTCCCTTTCCACGCACCACGGGTATCCCCGCTTTACAATCCATAACGCACCAAGCCGTGGAACAACTCCACGTAAGGAATTTTAAACGTGACCTCCAAAGCAGACGGATCACAAATCCTCGAACCTCGAGAACTTGTGAAAAGGCCCAAAAATAATTTGGGTAAGAATCTTTAAATAAACTCTCAAAACCAGCCGAATCTATACATCCGAGACTCTGCGATGAGCTCGAACGGCGACGAACACTGATCAAAATCTGTGAATCGCCCCAATTCAATCTCTGCTTTCATCTGTCTTTCCTTGCGTTGTTGCAACTGTTTGTCCGCGAAGTTCATTCCAACCGGGAACGATTTCTCCGCAATGGGCGAAACAGGAAACACATAGCGAAGAACAGGTGGACGTTGACCAAACTTGTTCATGAAAGTTCTCCTTGAGTTGAGAGGCTATCAATCACCTCATGTGTTTTTACTGATCACCAGCGCTCGGGTTTCAAGCGCTTGTGAAAAGACCCAAGAGAATCTTAGGCGAGAAAATTGTTACCAAATCCTTGGCAACGGAGGAGGAAGAAAGAAACTGAACGGTTGCATAGTGGAAACAACAACATCATTACCATCTGCACAATCGAAATCGTTTTTGCAACCATCGAGCCAGTCTGCGAAATCCCTCGACGAAGCGTGAATATCGGCAAGATGTTTTTCGCGCTCATCTCGAGCAGCGAGATCTGTGTGATGAACTTCGTGTCCACCATCGTCGAGATCAGCGATGCGATCAGCAGCTGCGAGTTCATCTTTGGTTGGTTGACGATAAGCCATTAGTGCCCCCTTTGTTGGTTGAAGTAAGGCTTGGGAAGGTGCGCGTAAATTCCATGAATATATTCATTCCATTAAGCGATCTTCGCATCACGAGGTTCGACCTGCGGCAGACCATCGTAATACCGACGCGTCGCTTCCGGATTCGGATCCACGAGTAGGTAGCGTTCCGTTTCATCGAGCACAACACGCGCGTAACGCGCGTCATCCGACTTAGATACTTCGAGCTCCATCTTGTACTCCGCAAGTTTATGCTCGTACACAATGTGCTTCACAAGCGAGTGAATCTCCGAGAGATTCAGCCGGAACCCATCATCCAACGCAAGGGAGCGCTGAGCAATCGACATGAGAAAAAGCGGTTCGCGACGAACCACTGGTCGCTGTGAAAGGAGCAGATGTGGCATGTTCACATGCGGCAGAACGAAGAAATCAGAGTTTCGATCACGGTCCAATCTATGAAACGGAAGAATCATTTCAAGCTTCGGACGAATGAATTGACTCACACCATTAAGCAGATTGATCATGGAATCGAAATACGGATCCATTCCATCGAAAATGATGAGGCACGAGCTACGATCAACGAGTTCTGATTGACAGTCACGTTCCTTCAGCGCCACAAGAGCGCTTCGAAACGTCGAGTCCGATCGATTGCACACCGCTTGGAATGCTTTCGATTGCAGAAGCGCTTCTTTGCGAACAGCTTGCGCCTCGCGCTGCTTATCGCCCCATGTATTCTCCGAGCGACCATGGAACGCTTTTTGCAGACTGTGTTTTTTTTGATTGGGCAACGCCTTCGCGAGGATTGCTTTTGGTCCAAATGATTTCACGTTTCCTCCTGTTATCGTCTGATCACCGCACCTCGAATGTTTCGAGAAGCTGTGAAAAGGCCTAAGCGAGCTTAGGCAGAGATAGAATGAACTAGATGACTAGATGATAAGTGCGCGATTGAGCAAGTGTGGAAGCTCGCGGCGAGCTTCCTTGATCCTCTGGAACTCGATGGCATCCTTCTTGGCTTGCTCTTTCGCCGCCAAGATCGCGTCCTTGCTTTGGCGCAAAGACCAAGTCGGGTTCACGTAAGATGCGCGCGACACACGCTGCTTGTGCAAAACATGATTGAAGGACTGTGCCCTTCCTGGAAACGACTGCATGGGCCTTACTCCTTGTTTGAGGTTGGTTTAGGCGATCTTCGAAAACGCTTTGCAAAACTTGTGATGCCGCGCCCACTGCTTGCGCACACCGCGATTCGAACGCTTCCAACAGCTGTTCAGCATCAGGTGCCCGTTCGCACGAGCGCGAATCGCCCGCTTCTTGCCACCGTTGCTGCCACTTGCGAACGAGTCATAGCGAACCTTGATTTGATCGCCGGCGTCGAAGTCCGTATTGGCGAGCATCATTTCCTCCCAAGCATCAGCGCTCATCATGGGATCATCATCGTGACAGATGCAATCGGAAACGAAATTGCCACACCAAGTGCAGCCATCAAGACCTTCGTAGGGCTCTTCGAGATCTGCGTCGACCTCGTCACGGCCGTCATCGCACAAAACTTCGGTCCAATCGTAATTCCATTCACCGTCTAAATAATCATTGTCAGGCAAACTAGAATTGTTCACATACGGAAATTCCATTGTCATCTGACATTCCTCCCTACACAGCTTTCACTGCGTTTTAAAACCAATCGTCGATCCTCGACCGTTTCGAGAACCCATGAAAAGTTCGAATAAATATTCGATTTATAAAGGAATTTAAAAGAATTTTGAGGGGCAAATATATCATAAAATTGCCATTTTGTCAAGAGAATGAGCCAAAAAACGCAAAGATATCATCATAAGAAAACAGCCCTACAGCCTTTTTTCGCAATATGCTAAAATACAGCCACATGTCTAAGAAAAAACGCGCATCGCGCCAAAAACTTTCAGATGATTCTGTTCGTTTTACTCTGAGTCCTGAAGCGAAACGAAGTATCGCGATTGTTTTCCTATTTACCTTTACAATCATTTTTGTCCTTTCCTTGTTTCACCTCGCTGGTAACTTTGGATTGTGGCTTAATGGACACCTCTCACTTTTCTTTGGGATCGATCGATATCTCGTGCCTTTTTTATTTCTCTTGATTGGATTTACCCTCGCGTTTCCCGACCGTGGACGTCTTTCAAAATGGAATTATCTTGGACTCGTCTTTTTTTTCCTTTCGTTCAATGCTCTTTTGAATTTACTGTTTGTTAATGTCGCAAAACCTCTTACAGACATCGCACATGCCGGAGGATATCTTGGGCAATTTCTGGCGATTCTTGTACCTTCTGTCCTTGGGTATTGGGGAGGGATTGTTATCGTTGTCGCGCTTCTTTGTGTTTCGATCATGCTTGTTTTCAACACCTCCCTCTCACAAGCTCTTGGTATACACAAACAAATTTCTGGATGGATACAAACACGTGTATCAAAAAATAGTACGGAAGCCTCTGTGGATCTTGATGAGGAGGAGGAAGAAGAAGAGGAGGAAGAAGAGGAAAATCTCCTTATTGATGACACAGATGAAATGGAAGATGATGAAGAGGAAGAAATCATTCCGGCACCAAAAAAATCTTTATTCCGCGCTTCCCCACTCAAAGAACAACCTATTGCAGAAACAGTGCTTACAAGTAAGAAGCGTCGAAACATCACAATCCCCCTTGATCTTCTAGAGCACTCAACATCAAAAGCACAACCAGGAGACATCGAACGCAACAAAGAAATCATTGAACGCACATTTCATGAATTCGGGATTGAAGTGGAGATGAGCGAAACATCTGTCGGACCAACAGTTACACAGTTTACGCTCCGACCATCACAAGGAATTAAGATCTCGCGCATCGTTGCACTGCAAAACGATCTCGCTCTTGCCCTTGCAGCACACCCACTTCGTCTTGAAGCACCAATTCCAGGAAAGTCTTTAGTTGGTATTGAAGTTCCAAACACAAAAGTTGCAACCGTTACACTTCGTGATGTCATGGAAACAAAAGAATTCACAAAGAATGCGACAGGTCTCTCTATTCCACTTGGAAAAGACGTTTCCGGCCAAAGCTACACCATCGATCTTGCAAAGATGCCTCACATGCTCATTGCCGGATCAACCGGTTCTGGAAAGTCCGTGTGTTTAAACGGCCTCATTGTCTCACTCTTGTATCAAAATGGTCCGGATGATCTCAAGCTCATTCTCGTCGATCCAAAACGTGTGGAACTCACCATGTTCGCGGGAATTCCCCACCTCCTTGTTCCACCTATCATCAATACAGACGACACAGTAAACGCTCTCAAATGGACCGTCAGAGAAATGGAACGCCGCCTTGATGTTCTTTCAAAATTTGGTGCAAGAAACATTGATGGATATAATGAAAAGTCGGAAGAACGCATGCCAAAGATTGTCGTAGTCATCGACGAGCTCGCCGATCTCATGAGTCAAAGCGGTCGAGAAGTTGAAGCAACGATTGTACGTATTGCGCAAATGGCGCGCGCCGTAGGAATTCACTTGGTCCTCGCAACACAACGCCCTAGTGTGGATGTTATTACAGGACTCATCAAAGCAAACGTTCCAGGACGCATCGCCTTCGCGGTTGCTTCTCAAACAGACTCAAGAACCATTCTTGATATGAGCGGTGCGGAAAAATTACTTGGTCGCGGAGACATGCTTTTCACCTGTGCTGAACTCGCAAAACCAAAACGTATTCAAGGAGCATACGCATCTAGCGAAGAAATCGAACGTGTTGTTGCCTTCTTGCGACAAAAAGGTGAGCCAGATTACAATTTGGCTATCACAGAAATCACCAAAGCAGGTACGGTCTTTAATAGCGTCGGTGACGACGAACCACTCTTTGATCAAGGTGTAGATCTTGTCATCAAGGCAGGAAAAGCATCGACATCATTTCTTCAAAGACATCTTAAAATTGGGTACTCGCGTGCAGCCCGCATGATTGATCTTATGGAAGAAGCAGGGGTTGTCGGTCCAGGTGAAGGAGCAAAACCACGTGAAATCTTGGTTGAAAGCTGGCCGCCTGTTGATGATCTGAAAAATGGCATGCCAACCGCAGATGATGATTATCTTGAGGCAGAAAAACCAAGCAAACACACAGAAGAAGAATTAGAAGAAGTCGATGAAGAATTCTTCCATCCACGTGTCACACCAATAAAAGAAACAACAGAGGAAGAACCTCAAACAAAATCAGTAAAACCAAACTGGGATGACGATATTGATGACGCCTGGTTTCAAGACGATACAAAAAAAGATGAACCAAATTTCTAAATATGGCATTCGTTATCCGACAATTTCACAACGATCAAACACTCGGAGAAAAACTCCACACGCTTCGCAAAGAAGCTCGTTTGACGCTGTCGGAATTGTCGGAAATGACCAAGATTCAAAAATCGTATTTGAAGGCATTTGAGGCAAACGCATTTCACAAACTCCCAGATCCTATCTACGCGCGTAACTATCTCAAAACACTCGCGCGCACCCTTGGCGGAGAAGAGGCCTACTACATTGATCAGTTTGAACAAGAACGTGGAACGTGTGACGTTGTCAATAAACACCAAATTCCACGACAGCGCACACGTGCAAGCTCCCTCTTTGTCACAAGTCAGTTTGCCCACATCTGTTTATTTGTTCTTCTTATCGGTGCGTTTACTTCTTATATTGGATATGAAGTGAAAACAATTATCTCTCCTCCGCACCTCAGTATTTCTTCACCAACGGATGGATTTCTGACCACAGATGCAACCATCATGGTTAAAGGAAAAACGGAAAAAGGTGCCTCTATTAAAATCAATGGACAAACTGTTCTTCTTGCACAAGACGGAACGTTCGAAAAAGAAATTGCTCTTGAACGCGGTGTAAATGTTCTGCACATAGAAGGAGCCAAGCGTTACTCGAACCTTATCAAACAATACCGACGCGTCATTTTCGACAATGGAAAAACGGTTGGACTTACACCAGCAAGTACAGCAATAACATTTTAAATGTCTGTCAAAAAACATCAGACACATTTCATCGCCAACCTTGGCGATGTTTTGTTTCTGTTGACAACTCTGTTAAACATCCATTGATTTTTCGGTCTTTTTTGATATCATCCACAGGTAGCTTGTGCGTTTTTATGAGGGTAGCTACCCTAAGCACAAGAAATTGAATCATGTAATCTTGTAGATGCGGATTACAAATAAATACAGATAGAGATATTCCGTTTCGATATCTATTTCGAAGCATTTCATCCTTGTCTGTATTCATCTGTAATCCGTATTTACCACATTCCTTATATGGCAAAACAAGTAAGTTCTGTTACAGATGCGCGCAACAAAGCCGCTATAGAAGCGATTGATCAAATCAAACAAAAATTTGGAGAAGGTTCTATCATGCGACTTGGAGAAGCAAAAACCATGCAGGTTGATGCTGTTTCAACAGGTTGTCTTTCCCTTGATCTTGCCCTTGGTGTTGGTGGAGTTCCGCGTGGTCGTATCATTGAAATTTATGGACCGGAATCTTCTGGAAAATCCACACTCGCTCAACATATTGTTTCAGAGGTACAAAAACTCGGAGGTCTGGCGGCATATGTAGATGCAGAACATGCCCTTGATCCAGAATATGCACAAAAAATCGGCGTCAATATTAATGAGTTATTCATTTCTCAACCAGATAACGGTGAACAAGCTCTTGAAATCGTGGAAACACTGGTTCGTTCAAATGCGGTTGATGTCATTGTTGTAGACTCCGTTGCAGCACTCACCCCCAAAGCAGAAATTGATGGCGACATGGGAGATTCGCACATGGGACTCCAAGCGCGCCTTATGAGCCAAGCGCTTCGTAAGCTTGCAGGTATCGTCAACAAATCAAAAACAACCGTTATTTTCATTAACCAGATCCGCATGAAAATCGGTGTGGTATTTGGAAACCCAGAAACAACCACAGGTGGAAACGCTCTTAAATTTTACGCTTCCATCCGCATTGAAATTCGTCGCAATGCGCAAATCAAGCAAGGAGAAAAAATTATCGGAAATCGTACAAAAGTAAAAATCGTTAAAAACAAAGTCGCTCCCCCATTCCGCACCTGTGAATTCGATATCATGTACAATGAAGGAATCAGCATTGCAGGCGACATTTTAGATGTTGGGGTTCCAACAGGCGTCATCGCAAAGAGTGGAAATAATTACACCTTCAAAGAAACAAAACTCGGGCTCGGACGCGAGGCTGCAAAAACGTACATGAATGAACACAAGGACATGATGATGGACATCCGAAAAGAAATTATCGCTGCTGTAGAAGGCGGAAAAGAAATCGCTCAAATTGGATCTGATGACTAAGAAACAATTTAATTGAAATTGTATGGCAAACAAAATGGAGGTTACAATAAGTGATGTCATGAATATCCTCAAGGAAATGAAATCTGAAATAAAAGATGTCAAATCTCAGATGACAACAAAGGATGATCTTGGAGGACTCGAGCAAAGAATTGATCAAAGAATAAACACGCTCGACAAAAAATTCGAATCAAAATTTGATCTTCTTTTTGATGCAGTCGGTGACATTAATGAAAAATTCACGGTAATGGATTACAAATTTCTTCAACTCAAACGTCAAGTTCACGCAACCTAAACAAAAAATCCCTCGAATGATCGAGGGATTTTTTGTTTATTTACTTACACGTTCAACGTATGTTCCTGTATCTGTATTTACAAGGATTTCATCCCCTGAATTGATGAACATTGGAACACGCATTTTCATGCCGTTATCCAAGTCTGCTTCTTTGGTGACGTTTCCAGAAGCTGTATCACCCTTTACAGCTGGTTCTGCGTACGCAACTTTATATTGAATTTTTTGAGGAAGAGCGATGGTGAGAGCATTTCCATCATGCATGACAACCGTGACATCCAATCCTTCTTTTAAGTATGGAATCGATTCTGCAATTTCTGCCTTTCCAATAGAAACTTGCTCATATGTTCCATTGTCCATGAACGTGTACAAATTTCCGTCATTGAAGAGGTATTGCATTTTTTTATATTGAACATCTTCAAAGTCCAATGTTTCTGCGGACTTAAAGTTATTTTCAATCACCTTTCCAGACTTGAGATTGCGCAAACGTGTACGCACAAACGAGCTTCCCTTTCCTGGAGACACACGTTGGAAATCAACAGTTACCCAGAGTTCGCCATTCATTTTAATGACGGTCGATTTTTTAATATCATTTGGTGAAGACATAGGATCATTCGTAAAACAATTTTTTAGCAGAGAATGGCAACACATCTTCAAGCGATGTTTTTCCGGTTGCGAGCATGAGCAAACGGTCAACGCCAAGAGCGTTTCCAAAACTCGGATTCTGAACGGATGCTAACAGATTTAAGAGATCCTCGTCAATGGGGAATGCTGTTTTTCCAGATTCTCGACGCATCTGTGATTCTATCTCAAAACGCTTCCGTTGTTCCTTTGGATCTGTTAATTCTGTAAACCCATTACACAACTCGACACCATGACAATACAGCTCAAAACGTTCACCGAATTTCCCGTCTGGAGTGAGTCGAGACAAGGCTGCTTGATACTTTGGGTATGTGTGAACAAAGATGTTTCGTCCGGAAAATGTCGGCTCGATCTTTGCAAGAAACAATCGATAGAACAAATCGGATTCTGTATCGGACGCATCAATATGAACTTCGAGTCGGTTGCATACATTCATCAAATCTTGTTTTGATGCGTTTACAAGATCCAAATCAACAAGTTCTTGAAAGAGATCTGGAACAGACTTGCGCTCAATCACTCCAACATCGCGACCAAACGCAGCAAACACTTCTCGGACAAGTGCTTCTGTTTCATCCATGCACGCAAACATGTCGTCGCCCTGTGTATACCATTCGAGCATGGTGAATTCCGGATTATGAATTCCACCGAATGATTCGTCATTACGAAAAACTTTTGTCAGTGTAAAAATCTTTTGCAAACCCATTCCAAGCAATTTTTTCATGGAATACTCGGGGCTCGTGATCAATCCCGCCGTGTACGATGTGCCCTCTGGCGTTTTTATGATCGTCTCGAACGGTGTGAGCGTCGGCTCAATGTCAGGTGACGCAACCATGAGCGGAGTTTCGACCTCGACATAGTTTCTAGAACGCAAAAAGGAACGAATCGTATCGTTCATTGTTTGGCGATCTTTGAGTATTTCAAGAATGTTTTCCATAGAAAAACAAAGACGAGGCGATGAGCCTCGTCGCTTGTTCTTACTGTTGTACAAAGGGCACGAGAGCCATGATACGAGCGCGCTTAATTGCGTTCGACAATTTGCGTTGATGGCTTTGGCAAACACCTGAGCGCTTGCGTGGAACGATCTTTGCAAATGAAGAAAGAAAACGCTTCATGACATTCAATTCTTTGTAATCGATATCATCAATGTTGTTGTAGCAAAAATAGCATTGCTTTTTTACCCCGGCCACAACTGGCTTTGAGTTTTGAGTATTGTTATTCATCATATATTTTAGAATGGAATCTCTTCCATTCGGATCTCTTGGTCTACATTTACAGACGGATCATCTTGCATCTTTGGTTGTGGTGGAGTGAATCCTCCAGCACCTGATGCTGCACTGAAGGAAGAACCTCCAGCTGGTGCACCACCTTTGTTATCAAGCATGATCAAGTTTTCAGCAACAATTTCCGTGCGATAGCGCTTCACGCCGTCTTGGCCTTCCCAATCACGTGTTTGCAATCGCCCTTCAACGTAAATCTTTTTTCCTTTACTCAAGTATTGTCCGCAAATATCCGCAAGCTTTCCCCAAGCGACAATATTATGAAATTCGGTTGCGTCTTGTTTCACTCCATCGTTCCCTGTCCATGCGCGATTTGTTGCGATGGAAAAGGAGCAGACAGCTTGTCCGCCTGGAGTCTGACGCATTTCAGGTTCACGTGTAAGGTTTCCAATCAATGTTGCGCGATTCAATGAGTACATAAGAGATGTGGATTATGTTAAGCGTGCGTCTCACTAAACTTTTTCTGACATGTCGTCTTCCAAGATTTCATCGAGCTTTTTATCGAGCTCTTCCATACTCATGTTTGCTTCTGCACGATCAAGTGGCAAAGCAGCAACTTCTTCCACATGAGCTGACTTTTCACGTACAAGCGCTGGCTTTTGTTCAACACGCTTTCCTTCATCTGTAAGTGGTGGAACGTAAGCAATGAGTTCAAATTTTTTGTTTTCCGCACCTGCTTCACGTGTAAGCAATGTGTGGCGCAAAATTTCTTCGTTCAATTCCATAGAACGATTAAATTCCTTCATGAGGCTTGGGTCTGCATCAAAGTGCACAAGCACATAAGATCCGTGACGCGCTTTCTTAATGATGTACGCAAGACGAATCTTGCCGATCATTTCATTGCGAAGAATCTTCGCTCCAAGTTTTTCCAACTGTCCTGCAATGCGTGCTTGGATTTCTCCAACCTCTGCATCGGTATATTGTGTTGGGACAATATACAAAAGTTCGTACTTGTTCATAGGTTTTGTCTGGCCGCAGCACATGGCTGTGGCGACCTTCTTCAGGTCATGGACAGATAAGAATTATGGCCGAAGTCTAGCCGATTCTGTAGATTCGGTCAAGAAATGAGAGGATGATTCACCATAAATCAAAGGGGTGTATCTATTGACAAAAACGCTAAAAATAGGTAGTATCTGCGGTTCACCGTGAACAATTCTGTCCTTTTCACTCAAACAAGGAGCTGTCATGCCACACACATTTGATGTCAACGCATGGAACTATGGAAATGAAACGGCACAAATGGAAAAACTCCTTTTGCGTGCCAAGCATATGGTTCGGCAAGAAGATGACTGTTCGAGTGATGCGTTTTGCGACATACAGGACGAAGAGATTCGCAATTGGCAACAAGAACACGGAAAGTCCTTTGGGCTCATTCTGTGCCGTGCACTTGCGAAGCATATGATGCGCAAGCATCTGTTCCTGATCAGTGTTCCGTCCTACTTCGCGCCAGTGCGAGATGAGGATAACAAAATCTGGATACGCTTTGATGATCGACGCCACTTGTTGTCGAGGCTAAGCGAACTCGCTGGCCTATGGCAACCGCGACGATACAATAAACAATGCATCATTCGAAGCTCGGCATTGGACGAAGACTGGATCGATCCGCGATCTGGTGTCCATAAGAGTGAAATGACGTACGAACACCTGCTCACCTCAGACTTGGAGGCTCTTCCTGATCTCAATCAGGTTGTTGTCCAACAAACTGTATGGGGTTGTGGCTGTGTTATCGACATCGGCTACAGCCAGCTGCTTGATCGTGTAATTGCACGTGTTGCAAAAGGAAATCTCAATCTGCAGGCGGGTGGATATTCGGGATACACCTCCGCAACATGGGACGCAAACGCACAAACGTCTGTGTACGATGCATACACGGGAGAAAAACTCTTTGGCCCTGCCATGGAGTTTCATCCAGGAATAAGCGGACACGAAAATCCGTATGACGTGAAGTTCGAACCGACACCGGATCTGTTCCCTGAATTGATTCGCGGACTCACGGACTCACTTGTATTCATGAACATCGACTTCGGCGTCCAGCTCGAAGTTGTAGTGAATCCAATCACATTATCCCACCACCTGATCCAGATTCGCCCAAGTCCAATTGGTGTACGCGGCGAAACGCAACACGCGCCAGCCAACGGACAATTGCTTTGCACAACGGCGAAAGTAAACAAAGCCGGATGTGTATCGGGTGAAATTGTCAGCATAAATGCAGAGAACACACCTGAAAATCTGACGGATGCGCTCGTGCATGCATACGACGCACATCAGTATAAAGAAGATCCTGGTGAACGCATCTTTGAAGGAAAAATTGTTCTGTGGGGCAGATACTACATCTACAAGCATCGATACTGTCCTACAGAATCTATTCGCGGAGCAACCCTTCTTGGTGCAATTGCGCACATGAGCACAACATCTCTCTTTTTCAACTGTAATCACGGAACAACAAGCGAGATGACCAGTGATTTAATCACTGACATAGAACAAATCAACAACCAATGCCTGCTCCTTTCAGGCTTTGAAAGAGACATGCCTGTGAACCGTCGCATGATCGCTGGAAAAACATTCTGCCTTGTGAGCGACGGTCTCATCGGCCAGATCTACCTTCTCCCCTAACCCATGC
>CAYOCD010000010.1:0-26886 GCA_964402425.1 uncultured Gammaproteobacteria bacterium
GAGTCCCTGTTGGTCCACCAAAAAACATCGACGTTACGTCGATGTTTTTTATTTATGCCACATTGATGAGTATGGCAATCAAGACGATAAGGAGAATCATTCCAGCCCAGAAAGATAATCGATGTTCGAATGCATGATCGTCATCATGGTGTTTATGATCATGTGCCATATTACTTCACAGTATTTGGTGGAATATTTCCTCGCACAAATGCCAAGATGTTTTTTCCTGCCGTTTCACTCATCGCTTGTCTTGCTTCAATGGTGGCAGAAGCGGTGTGTGGCGTCAGAACAACATTTTTCATTTTTCGAAGATCTCTGATGTCACGCGGGTTACAGGCGATAAATGGTTCGCACTCGTAAACATCCATCGCAGCTCCGGCGATCACTTTATTGCGCAAGGCTTCAACAAGCGCTTTTTCATCTACAACCGGTCCTCGCGCCGTATTGATAAGGAACGCTGTTGGTTTCATCAGGTTCAATTGTTTTGTGCTGATGAGGTGATGTGTCGATTTTAAGAGGGGAACATGTAAAGAGATAAAATCGGATTCCTTGAGGAGTGCTTCCATAGTTCTGAATTTTGCTCCTGTAGTTTTTTCAAGCTCTTTGTTTCTTGTGACATCGGAATACACAATTTTCATTTTGAACCCATCATACAATCTGTGAACCACTCCAGAACCGATGCGGCCCGTTCCGATGATTCCCATGGTTTTCCCGACAAGGTCAGAACCGATGAGAAGATGGGGGTTCCATGCGTGATATTTTCCTGCACGCATAAAGGCATCTGCTTCTACAATGCGATGCGATAAGGTAAACATGAGAGCAATTGTATGTTCTGCAACAGATTCATTTACACGCTCGTGTGGAGTGTTTGAAACAGTTATTCCACGTTTTGCCGCTTCTTTTAAATCAATGTTATCGAATCCAACGGCGTAATTGGCAATCATTTTTAGTTGCGGGCCGGCGGCGTCCATGACTTCATTATCGATTTTATCGGTAAGAAGAGAAAGAATAATATCTTTTCCTTTCACGCGCTTCAGGAGTTCTTTTCTTGGAATCAGTTGATCTTGTTCGTAAATTTCTAGATCAATATTTTTGTTTGCTCTGAGTAATTTGATTCCAGCATCATGAATAGGGCGCGTGACAAAAATTTTAAACATCATACGATTTTGATCTTTCTTAATTTTGATTCCGTTGGCCAGTCTTTCAAGACTCCTTTTTTTGCTCCCAAATGTTGGATCACCGATTCTGCATTGATGGTTCCAATGCGTGCTGCGATGTGTGCATCTTTGAATTTTAACAAGGCCGCTACGAATCCTGAACCAAACGCATCACCCGCACCGGTTTTGGAGATTCCTTTTGTTCCAGATGTTCCGACGTTATGAATTGAGAGTCCGTCAATAAGTGTTGTTCCTTTAGATCCATTCGTGATAAGTCTGATCACGCCTTCTTTTTTGAGAATGGTACAAAGTTTTTTTAGATTCGTTTCTGCTGTAAGAAGTTCAGCTTCTTCTTTGTTGATAATGAAGACGTCAACAAGAGCAAGAACGGGAGAAAAAAATTTCATTCCCTTTTTCAATTCTGCTCCTCCTGGATTCCATGCAATTTTTACATGGTGTTTATGTGCAAATTCGACGATCTTTTTCGATAGTTCGAAATTTCCGCCAAGGGAGGTGAGATAAATCCATTTTGATTTTTTGACGGCGCTCCAATGAATATCTGCATCTGTAAATTTTGAGGAAACACCTCGGTATACAAGCGCTGTTCTTTCCCCTTCTGGCATGGTGAGAAGGGTGGAATAGGCTGTTTGTCCATCTTTGATGGTGTTAATATACTTTGTTTCAATGCGATTTTTCTTGAATTCTTCAAGAAGATCGCGACCAATGGAATCATCCCCAATACGACACGTCATAGCTGTTTTAAAGCCGAGCGAACGAAATGTTGCTGCAGCATTTGTGGCACCTCCTCCGGATGTTGCAACAAATGTTTGAATCTCAATTTTGCTTCCAAGCGGAACACATTCTGCATGACCTCCCTCAAAAGATTTATTTGCAATGGATCGGAATGCGTTTGAGACTAAAAAAATATCTCGTGTTGCAGCACCAATCGTTAATATTTCGTGAGACATAAAATGATGTGTCTGAAAAGACATATGACCTCTATTATACACTAAAAAGAAAAACAGACGCGTTTGCGTCTGAAAAAATCAGGAAAGGGAATTGATAAAATCAATCATTTTTTTATCGCGGATGCTGCTTGTGTGTAAGTTCGATAATCGAACAAGGGGAAAGAGCATGTTTCGTCCATTTGAATGTTTGCTTGAAAGAAGTCCTGCACGAAGAGAATTGTTTACGATTGAAGAAAGAATGAGTGTTGGATCCCAAGGGCAATAAAGGTGATGTATTGGAACGGACGTGTGAAAGGAAGTGCCAACAGGAAGATCGGATTGGATTGTTACGATGGATTTTACAGAAGCGGGAAGGGTAAATGTGTTGAGATGTCGTTGCAATAATTCACAACCCATAGAATGACAAACAATCGTCTCGGGCTGCTCTTGTTCAAGAAAGAGTTTCAGGTCTGTTTGAAGTTTTTTTGAATGAATTAAATTCAGTTCTTCTTTGTAGAGATTTTGAATGGTGCTCGGATGAAGTAGTTTGATAAGGCTTACGTTACGTTCAATTCCCCAAGGAAAGACCTTTGCTTCACCTGTGGAAACAAGGTTGTCAAACGCAGACATACTCGCGCTTGGTCCAAAAGGTGGACGTATAACAGGTGAGCTTAGGTGAACGGCAAAGCCATGAAGAAGGACAATTCGAGACATATTTTATAGAATAACATAGATTGATTATACGCAGTATTTTGAGGAGATAAGATTGACGAAGCTGATATTTTATCGTATATTGGGATACCAATAATGATTTACACTGGCCAAAAGTTGCCCTGAAAAGAGCAATTTCTGGCCATGGTAAATCTGAACAAGTGTTTCAGAATTCTATCGGTATTGACGCGACGTGGTTCAAAGGAACGTTGTCGCAACAAGGTGGGTAACCATGAACGACCTCATGCTTGATGTTGGAACTGCTAACGAACTCAAGATGGCCTTTCGTCGCGCAGGATACGATTCTACAGACATCGCCAAGTTGTGCGCGGGCAATATGGCCGCAAAGATCCTTCCGGTTCTGCGTGGTAAGGGGGTTGTGCATATTGAAAAACATGTCGTTGATCTTGCATGTGATTGTGTGGCCGAGTTGTGGAAGGCGGGGAAATGGGTAATTGAGAAGCATGATGTCGGCAATGGCATCCTCGAACTTGATCCCATGATGTTTAAACTCTATCTGTCGGATAAACAGAAGAATAACAAAGTCATGAAGGGCGATGTGCTACGCACAGAACTTGAAGAGAATAAGATTCCCGTCCTGAACGCTTGTGTTCTTGAGTATCTCCTCCTTCATCAAGAACTGATTCCGGAAGAATGGAAGAGGGTCGGTGCGATTTGTTTTTGGGGTACAATTTATTGTGACAAGCATGGTTGTTTACATGTTCGATCCCTGTACTGGGATGGTGGTGTGTGGCGCGGGTATAGTCATAAGCTCGCGGATGACTGGTTTGAAAAATGTCCAGCCGCGATCTTCGAAAGCGTCACTCGGTCCTAGGGCTTCAGTTGCTTGGCATATTGTTCGTGAGCGACGTACCTTGTGCATTCGGCACTCAGACACCTGTTCTTTTATCTTACTGCGTCGTAACTTATGGTGAATGTCACATTTGTTGCGGCGTTTTTTTGTTTCCTTTATCCGCATGGGTTTTGCGGGCATGAAGACCCAGTCACCATCATTTTCCTATGATCTCCCTGTCGATGATTGACGAAACCGTCATTTTGTGGCAAGTTTGGATATCAATACGGATTGACCTTGGCCAAAAGTTGCCCTGAAAAGAGCAATTTCTGGCCATGGTAAATCTGAGCGAGTGCTCAGAAGACATTTTGGTTCCTCCTCGGATGAGAGGAATTGCAGCGTGCAACGTAGCGCGTGTGGAGAATGTCATGGGTACCGATTTTGCTTCTGCCGATCTGACGGCTGATCAGTTGGGTGAGATCGTTAAAAAACTTGGTGGTCGTGACGGGGCAATGTGTTTCCTTCGTGGCGATCTGGTCGTCCTCGAGCGGGTCAAACGCTGGCGTGAAGAAGGCGGTATTATTTACCTCACTGTCACCTCCGATGGGGCGAGCGGTGAAGCGTGGATCAAGCGTCTCGAAGAGAAGGGTTTCCATGTGGGCGATTACGCGAAAATCGTCTTGCGCTCCAAAAACTTCAAACCAACGAGTAACATAACCTACGAAATCACCATTCTAAAGGGCGAGTTCTTCGACAACGAGAAGAACCGCACGACCAAGAACATCCGCAAGAAGGCGAATGAGATGGAGCTCACGACCCCGAACGCGGAAGTCTCATGCCTTATCCGTGAGAACTTCACAGACATGGAACTCAGGGCCATGGGTTTGTGGTATATCGTCGCCATGCACAAACCCGTCAGGGTTTCTGGCAGCTATCTGGCCCTCCTCGCGGTGGATCGTCTCGATGCCGATCGCCGGCTCATTACGTACAATGACTATCCTGGCTGCGAGTGGAATCGTGTGTGTGGTTTCGCCTTCGTCTGCTTGCAAGCGTCTTAGCATTTAGCAACTTTGACCTTGGTCCTTTGTACCAACTGTGCCGTACTCATGTTGAAGGTCAACATTGGGTGCGGCGTTTTTTTGTTTTCAAAAACTCGACGCATGCGCATCGAGTTTATCTTTTATCCTTTTCCTACACTCCCAAGCATTTTCATTTTTTGTCTCACAACTTGTGTAATCAGATCTTTTGCCGGCCCGAGAATTTTACGTGGATCAATAACCTCTGGATTTTCTGCAAGGAATCGTCGAACGCCCGCATCAAAAGCGATGCGAAGGTCTGAATCAATATTCACCTTGTTGATCCCAAGCGACACGGCTTTTTTGATGTGTGCGTCCGAAACGCCCTTGGCGTCTTCGATTTTGCATCCGTGATCTATACAGATCTTTTTTACGTTCGCGGGAATTCCAGAGGCGCCATGGAGGACAAGTGGAATTTTTACGAGCGAGCGAATCTTTTGGAGTCGCTTGAAATCGAGCGTGGATGTTTCTTTAAATTTATATGCACCATGTGAAGTTCCGATCGCGATCGCGAGCGCATCGCATTTGGTTTTCTCCACAAACTCACGAGCTTGTTGTGGGTCTGTAAAGTGCGCATCCCGAGATTCGACCGTGACAAAATCTTCTATTCCGGCGATTGCCCCCAGTTCTGCTTCAACGGATATTCCACGTCTGTGTGCCATTTCTACAAGTCGTTTGGTGGTTTTTAGATTCTCCTTATAAGGGAGGGTTGAACCGTCAAACATGATAGATGTGTACCAACCACTTTTAATAGCTTGTTCAACGAGTTTTATATTTTTGCCGTGATCCAGATGAAACACAATTGGGAGTTTTGAGCGTACGGCAGCAAGGTGTGCGAGTGTTCCAAGTTCATCCATCCCTGCGTATTCAATCGCCCCCTCAGATGTTGAAATGATGATAGGAGATTTTTCTGTTTCTGCGGCTGTCATGATTGCCTGAATCATTTCCAGATTGTTTACATTAAATGCGCCCACGGCGTAGTTTCCAAGTTTTGCCTTTTCAAGAACAGAAGAAAGAGAAGTGAGCATATTATATTTGTACAGGCTTAAATGTTTTTCGTTTTTTTGCACGTTGCAGAATATGCGCATCAGATAAAAGACCGGATTGTGGTCCGACATAACTCACAACGGACGCAGAGTTTATGGAACCCCAAACGATGGGAAAAGCTTTTGTGTTTTTGATGAGACATCCAAGATACCCAGCCGCAAAGGCATCTCCTGCACCGATTGTGCCAACGACTTTTGATGGAAAAATTGGACAATGCAGGAGAATTTCTCCGTCAAAATCATAGGAACCTTGTTTTCCGTCTGTGATGACAACACGTTTTGCTCCGAGTTTCCAAAGGGCGGTGGCAAGGTGGTGAATTTCATCTGTTTTCAATTTTGTAATCGCTTGCGCTTCTTGAAGGTTTACAAAAAGAACAGTTGTCTGCGCGATGAGATGATACAATTCGCGTTTGCCGTCTTGGATTTGAATTGTTCCAGGATTGAATCCTAATTTTGTACCACTCTTTTTTACGTAGGATGTTATCTGTGTGTACATTTTTTCATATGTGTGTCCCATTTCTCCTACATACAGCCATTTTGATTTTGGAAATGGTTTTGGAAAGATGTATGTACGTTTGGTTTGTGAAGCAAGCACTGTTCGATCACCTTGAATCATGAGAATAACAGAATAGGCACTTGGAATAGATGAAATTGTACGGATAAATCGTGTTGAAACACCTTCGTCTGCAAGCTTGGTCATGGCAAGGTCATAGGTTGTGTCTTTTCCCATGTTGCTCATAACAGCCGTACGTAATTTCATGCGTGCGAGTCCAACGGCCACATTAGGTGCTGTGCCAGCGATCTGAGAATCGACAATATTTACGGTAATTTTTGCTCCATAATCAAGACAGATTTGGCGTTCAGGCATTTTGACTTTACAAGAAGTGTTTTCATTATCCAGAAGAACAAACGTGTCGAGTTTTATGTCACCGATGGTAATAATGTCGTACATAAGAGAGAAGAGAAGAATGGGGATGAAATACTGCGTTCTTTTTTGAATTATAGCACAAAAAACCAAGCGGTTTACGCTTGGGTGAGTACTGTGAAGACGTCTTCGATGGTAATTTTTGGTAAATCTGTAACATCATTGTCGATTCCCCAACAACGGCCAGATCCGTATGTAAAGGTTTTGTGTCCTGCAAATGCAGCTTCTAATTTAGGTATGAGTGCTGGGGAGATGTTATTTGCATATATTTGTCGACCGCCACGATCTGCAATGATCATTGAGTGTTCTTCAAGAGCATCTTCAATACTTCGATTACATACTGCATAAGAGACGCGCAGATTGGAGGTGGAATTGCAAATAATGTAGCCGTCTTGTGTGTGTCGATTGTTCCACACAAGTCTCGCTGTTTTTGCGATGAGATCGTATTCGTGTGTGATTTGGCGATCAAGATGTTCTCTGTATGCGAGGACTCTACGGATTTCTTCGGGGGTAAATCCTTCAGAACGAAGTCCGTGTGTATAACGATCATCCATGACGCCAATACCGAGCACGAGTCGTGGGTCAAAATTCCATGAACGCAAATCATCGTCTGTGATGTCTGTGAGTGCAAGAAATTGCTCGAGTGAACTTTTCCTACGCACACCGTGTTCATCATGAACACGATCAAGATTGCTGTATGTGTGGTGATCAATGATCACAACAGTGAATCCGTGACGACGAAGCTGATTTTCCGTGGCAAGCCCCGGAAGCTCGACGGTCCAAATCTCTGTCTTGCGAGATGCACACACAAGCTCAAGCACACCGTTTTCACGTTCGAGCGATGCTCCGTGTGGTTGTGAGGATCGAATCGTTGTGATTCCGCCCGCAAGGGCGATGAGAAAGATAAGGCGTGATTCCGCGTCATTGTCGACATCATACAAAAGGACGTGCTGCATGTCTTTCATGAAATTTCCTATCTTGCGGTTGAAATGCAAGGCAGAAGCGTAACAAAAAACCATCGAATGGTCAATGGTTTATGAGGTTATGAGGTGTATAATGAATTTGTATTATGACAGGTGTACTGTTATTCTTAATTCGTTGAATTAACATAAATTTATGCGAGAAGGGTACAGAGGGCCATCCGATGCAGAAAAGTTGTCAAAAATGGAAACAAAAGTTGGAAGGAGTGAAAGAGTGTTGGGAAAACTTGGAATTGAGGCTCGTGCCAAATCAGGCGAAACGACACAAGAGAGAATCGAAAGATTGGAGAGTTCAATTTGGCAGATTATGATGGATGATGATAAATGGAAAGCGGCAGAAATGCATGTGGGTCGCATGAAAGAATCGCTACCCGTCATTGATGCTGTAAGTGAACAGTTGGCGCAATTAGAAGTGGAAAGAAAAACACAAGAAGAAGAACAAAAATTTCAACAAGAATGTGAAAAACTATTCCACTCATTGAGTGGAAATAGAGATGTTCGCTCTATAGATTCCATTCTTGGAAAATTGGAAGGAGATCCAAAGAAGGCTGAAAAAATTGCATTTGTGCGTGAAAAAATAACGCGAAACATGCATGAAAAAACGCAGCTTCAAGAACGTTATAAAAAAGGCCATCAACTTTTTAAAAAATGGCAAGCGGTACGAGGTTCACAATCAGAAAATGCAATCCGAAGACAAGGTGGACTTTTAGGGGTTCTTGATTTAGAGGAGACAAGAGAAGCTCAAGAAACATTGGCACAAATGCCTAAAGATGAAGGTTCTAAAGAAATGAGAGATCAAGTAAAAGAAAAACTTGCAAAAATTAGAAAACAAATTCAAAGGAATTTTGAATTTGATGCCGGGCAATTTGCCGTACATGGAATGGAGATAGAAGCAATGCAGAAAACCTTAGATCAACTCGCTTAATTTAAAGAAAAATCCTAATTCTCATAGGAGAATTAGGATTTTTTTATCTTGTTCGTACTTTTAGATTCGGTTTCGTTCCTCCCCATTTTCTAGGAGCTCTCGACAATGCTTCCTCAAAAATTTGTTTTCGCATCATCATGCGTCTTTCTTCTGCAGCTTGAATGTGTGCGGGAATTTTTGAAACAGGTTTTCCCATTTTTCTGTCGAGCACGCGAATAGCAGCAAGAGCAATGAATGGGGAAGTGAGGCCGAAGGCTTCAAGAACTTGGTTTGGTTCTCCGGATTCGCCAAATTGATCTTGTGTTCCAATAGATTCAACTGGGACGGGTGTTGTAAGTGCGAGTGTCTCACAAACGACCCCTGCGAGTCCTCCGTGTGCCTGGCCTTCCTCAATGGTCACGATCGCACCTGTTTCTTTTGCAGCGGTGACAAGTGTTTTTTCATCAAATGGTTTGATGGAATGCGCATTGATGACGCGACATTCGATTCCGTGTTCCTTTGAAAGGGTATCAGCCGCGAGGAGTGCTTCATATAAAAGGGGGCCAGCCGCAACGAGCGTGAGATCATTTCCGAAACGATACACTTCTGCACGCCCGAGCTTGAATGGTGTTTTTTCTGTTGTGAAGACAGGAGATGCAGCGCGTGCGAATCGGAAATAAAATGGGCCGACCATTTTTGCACCCGTAACGGTTGTTTTGCGTGTCTCGAGTGCATCACACGGAACTTCTACGGTCATGTTTGGAATCGCTCGAGTAATTACAATGTCCTCAAGCATTTGGTGTGTTGCGCCATCTGGTCCGACGGAAAGGCCTGCATGCGCACCGGCAATTTTCACGTTTGAGTTCTGAAGCGCTATGGTTGTTTTAATCTGCTCCCAGTTTCTTCCAGGAGAAAAAGCAGCATAGCTTGAAATAAATGGAATTTTTCCTGTCATGGACATTCCGGCGCCTATTGAGGCAAGTGCTTGTTCTGCGATACCCATTTGAATAAATCTGTCTGGGAAGGCTTTTTTGAACACTTCTGAACGTGTTGATTCCGTAAGATCACAACAAAGGACAACAATGTTTTTATCTTTCTTTCCTGCTTCAACAAGACCTTCGCCGTATCCATGACGTGTTGGAATTTGTTTGAGGGATTTTGTTTCGTAAAGATTACGAGCAAGATACATTTCTGGATTCAATCCTTTTTGGAGTTTTTTTATGCTCATATTATTCGTGTTCTGATTGAATCTTTCCCCAGAGCGTTCTTAGTTCTTTGATGGAATCTTCCGCCTCTTTTCCTTTTGTTGGTGGTTTTCCGTGCCAAAGATAATTGTATTCCATAAAGTCGATGCCATAGCCAGGAATGGTGTTTGCAATAATCACACTACATTTATCACTTACGGCATGAGCTCGTTCCACGGCGGTAACAAAATCTCGGATGTTGTTACCGGCACATTCAATGACGTTCAATCCAAATGCTTTGAGTTTATCGGCGAGCGGCTCAAGAGGCATGATTTCTTCTGTTGTGCCATCAATCTGGATGTTATTGCGGTCTATGATGTACGTAAGATTATAGAGTTTGTTTGCGCCCGCAAATTGAAATGCTTCCCAACATTGTCCTTCGTCGAGTTCGCCATCGCCCATGCAGCAGTAAACGCGCCAAGGAGATTTATCCATAAGCGCCGCATACGCCATTCCAGCCGCCTGCGATGAACCTTCACCGAGCGGGCCTGAGGTGGTTTCGAGAGCAGGCATCCATGCATGTTCTGGATGACCCTGAAGGGGAGAACCTAATTTACGAAGCGACATCATGTTCTTTTTTGGAAAATATCCTGCGTTTGCCATTGTGGCGTATCGGATGGGAGCGATGTGTCCATTTGAGAGAATGAGACGATCGCGGTCTTTCCAGTTTGGACGTTTAGGGTCATGAACAAGTACGTGAAAATAAAGAGCTGTAAAAATATCGGCCATTCCAAGCGGACCAGCAGAATGTCCAGAACCAGCTTCTACCAACATGGAGATTAAATCTTCCCGAATGGTTTGTGCTTTTTGTTCCAAGGATTTTAATTTTTTGTCGTGTAAATGCAAAGGTTGTCGCACTTTAGGACCGAGAGAAAATTTCAACATAGTATTGGTATTGTAACAGAAGAGAGAAGGAAAGAAGAAGAGAAGAAACGCATAGGAAAACAAAAACGAGGCTTGTGCCTCGTTTTTGTTTGTTTATTGGATGGTGAGCGTTGCTTTTGCGGATCCGTAAACATCATGAAAATTGAATGATGCTGCGGTCTTGAAGTATTTTGTGAAGGATTCACCTGCATTAAGGGTTCCTGTACCCCAGTCTCCTGCGTCGTCACTTGCTGTGTGTTTTTTTGATCCGTTGTTCAAGAACTTAACAGCTGTGCCAGCTTGGACGGAAAGAGTAGCGGGAGAGTAGCCAGTATCTGTAATAGAGATAATAACAGGAGCTTTCAAACCTTTATCAAAATTGATGTCAATTGCTTCTGATTTTTCTGCGTTTGGACTGAACATGGATGCGTCATCAATGGTTCCGCCCATTTTGTAGTTTGAGAAGAATCCATCTGCAACGTCATCAATTTGCTTGTTCCAAGTTGTGCCATACAACGATTTTGCAATCGCTTCAGATCCGATCGCGCGAATGAGTCCGCCCTTTGCTACAACGTAAACGCGTGGATCCGAATTGATTTTGATCATACGAGCACCTGGCTTGTATGTCACATTTCCACCAATTTGGATTTTTGTGAGATCTGCGTCAGAAACCCATTTGACTGTGTCAAAATTGGTGTACCACGTGAAATACGTCTTGTCATTTGGAAAAACATAGCGGAAACCATCCAAACCGTAGTAATAAACGGCTGTAAAACTTTCGCCACGAATAAGGTCACCAGCCTTAAGGCTTGTAATCGGTGTGAGTGATGCTGCTTCTGCGGCAGGTGTCGCAACGATTGCGGCGAATGCAGCGGAGAACGCAAACATGACAGACACGCTGATCAAAACAAGACGTTTGGTCATAAGAAAAGGTCAATTAAGAATGTGCTTAGTATAACATGGTGGGTTTTACTCGACAATGATCGCCCCCATCATTTTTTCTTTTGGATCATAGGTGGAGTAGTACATCCATGTTCCTTTTGTGTAAAAGTATTTTGTATAGGTGTCCCCAGGTTGCATCGTGCCGGATCCCCAGACGCGATCCCATTCTGTAACAGAGTGAAGAGATGGACCGTCATTGATAAATTTTATGGCATGGCCGGAAAGGACGCGGATTGTTGTTGCGGAGTAACCAGCATCTGTGACACGAACGATGGTTGGGGAAACGAGAGATCTGTCTTCATTGATTGTTGATACTTCTACTTTTTCAGATTTGATGGAGTATTGAGAAGGAAATTCGATTTTTGATCCGATTTGGTAATTTCCAAAAAATGCATCCGGGACATCGTCGATCATTTTGTTCCAAAGGTTTCCATAAATATCGATAGCAACCATTTCAGATCCAATTGGGCGTAAGGTGCTGTTTTTTGAAACAGCATAAACGGTCGGGTCAGAATTGATTTTTAACATTTTTACACCTGGTCTATAGGTGACATTTCCTCCGATTTGAATTTTTGTGAGATCTGCGTCAGAAACCCACTTCACAGTTGAAAAATCTTTGTACCAAGTGAAAAACACTTTATCGTTTGGGAAAACATAACGCATGCCATCTGCGCCGTAGTAATAAACAGAGGAGAATGCTTGTCCGCGGATAAGATCCCCTGATTTAACTGAGGAAAGTGGGGTCGTGGCTGCCTGCACAGTCGATGCAAGGGCGAATGTGAACACGATGGATGAGAGAATGGTTAATAGTTTGGACATATTTGTATTTGTCATCCTGAGCAAAGCGAAGGAACTCGTGTTTGCCAAAATGAGAACAGTATAAACCTGAGATCCTTCAGTCGTCGAACTCCTTCAGGATGACACAAGTCGGTTTAATCGTTGTAATTCTTTTGTTGGATTTTCATTATTGAAGATAAGGGATCCGCAGACTATTCGCTCAACACCAGCTTCTACCAGCCTCGGAATAAGTTCTTCCGTGACTCCACCGTCCATCTCTATGACAAGTTCTGGTCTGTGATGTTTTACTTGTTTTATTTTATCAAAAATAACGTCACCCTTAAACGATTGTCCCATAGATCCAGGGTGAACTCCCATAACGGTGAGTTGGTCGATGGAATGAAGGACTTCCTCTATTTCTTTCAGAGGAGTTTCTGGATTGATAGCCACACCAACTTCAAGATTTAGAACATCTTTGCTATACGACGTAACTGCCCCGGTTGGACGATGCATTTCTGCACTAACAATTGCACGTTTCATGTTTGGAACATGTTTTTGAAATGCTTCAATGATGGGAATCGGATTTTCAACCATAAGATGAAGTTCTATTTCAACGTTTGTCGAAAGCTGGCCGATCGCAACGGGATCGAACCAAGAAATGTTTGGAAACAGTGTTCCGTCAAGAATATCGATCTGAATCAACGAACAATCGTTTTCGATCGCGCGCAATTGTTTTTCGAATTGTTGTTCAGATTCAACAAGGAATGCAGGGACGATTTGAGGCATAAGGAAAGGCTGAGAGGCTGGAGATGTTTGAGAGGCCGAAGAATTATAAACCGAACTCCTCGTTTTCGATTTGTGAGACTTTTTCGAGGCGGCGGACGTGACGTTCTGCACCGGAGAATTCTGTGCCGAGCCAAGCGTCTGTTACTTTTTTGGCGTCATCAATGCTCATGAAGTGTGCGGGAAGACAAAGAATGTTTGAGTTGTCGTCGGCGCGTGCGGCGCGTGCGGATTCTTCATTGAATCCGGTTGCGGCGCGAGCACCTTTCACTTTGTTTGCCACAATACAAATGCCGGCCGAGGATCCACAGATGACGATTCCGTGGGAACCAACATCATTCACAACACGTTTTGCAACAGCATATCCAAAATCTGGATAATCATCACCCTGAACCAAATTTGAGTTACCCATGTCTACCACTTTATATCCTTCTTCTTTCAGCATATCTTCCAGTGCAGATTTCATTTCCCAACCTTGATGATCTCCACCCACATAAACCGTTTGTTTTTCCATATAAGTCATACATTTCGATTTGTAAATTGCTCCTTATCAGTATACAGGAAACATTGACAAAATCGCTATTTCCTGATATCCTCAGGCGTCGTTTACGTGCAAAATAAGCGGCGAATTCAAACTGTTTTGGTCTTTTTCGCACAGGGCTGGGAAGACAAGGGTTTTTTAGGGAGGAATGACTTATGGCGAATACAGAAGATTTCCGTAATTTCGCGGGCGGTACGCTTGTGGAGTATGAGGATAGAAAAGGGTATATGTCCGAATATAGTCGCGTGAATATTCTCGAGGTCAGGGTTCCGGAGAGGAACTCGATTGAGTTCATTACAGACGGTAAAGCATTTTTAAAGACAAGAGACTTCCATCAGATCACCATGCAAGTACGCGATGGGGTTTTCTACTTCAAACCTCGCTACATGGGTTTTTGCTACGCCATCGCTCCGAAAGGTGTGGTGATCCCGACACCGGAAGAACGCACCTTTTGGATCTAGTTTCTGACAACGCTTGCAGACATTCATTTGTCTGCTTTTTGTTTGCCTTTTTTTGGCTCAACTGATAGTCTTTTTAGGTATGAAATCGATGAACACGATTATTGCGCAAATTATTATTGCGAAGCCATGAACCCATGAGCCAATATTGTCATCGAACCTAAAAAGGATGTAATATCGGCTCTAAACAGAGCTGATTTTTTTCGACCTAATCCCTAGTCCTTCGCCCCTAATCCCTTTTTATGTCCTTCCCCGAACAAGAAAAACAAACCATCGAATTTTGGAATAAAAATGAGATCTTTAAAAAGACGTTAGAGAAACCTGCACCGCACGGTTCCTATGTTTTTTATGATGGTCCGCCATTTGCAACGGGACTTCCGCACTACGGTCATATTTTGGCATCGACAATCAAAGACGTGATTCCACGCTACTGGACCATGAAAGGATATCGCGTGCGCCGCGTGTGGGGTTGGGATTGTCATGGGTTGCCGATTGAGAATATTGTCGAAAAGAAACTTGAGATTTCTGGAAAAAAACAGATTGAAGAAAAAGGGGTGGATGTGTTTAACAATGCATGTCGCTCGGCCGTTCTTATGTACGCAGGAGAATGGGGAAAGACCGTTGAGCGCATTGGTCGCTGGGTGGATTTTGAAAACTCGTACAAGACCATGGACACAAAGTACATGGAGTCTGTGTGGTGGGCGGTTAAACAAATTCAAGAAAAAGGATTGTTATACGAAGGCCGAAAAGTTTTGTTGTACTGTCCGCGTTGTGAGACACCTGTTTCAAATTTTGAAGTCGCGATGGACAATAGTTATAAGGATGTGACAGAAGAAACAGCGACCGTGAAGTTTAAGGTGCGAAGTTCTTCCATGGAACTTCCAGAAGGAACTTCCATTCTCGCTTGGACAACAACTCCTTGGACATTGCCAGGAAACGTTGCGCTCGCGGTTGGAGCAACTATTGATTATGTGCTCGTAAAGAAAGATGAGGAGCATTTTATTCTCGGCAAAGATCTGATCGGAAAAGTATTGGGATTGGATGTTGAAATTGTGAAAGATTTTAAGGGGAGCGAACTCGAAGGAATGGAGTACGAACCGCTTTATGAACTACCTGCCGTCCGGAAGACGGAAAAGAAAGCCTATTACGTGACAACGGCCGATTTTGTGACAACAGAAGACGGAACGGGAGTTGTACATACGGCTGTTATTTACGGAGAAGACGACTTTAATCTTGGACTCAAAATCGATCTTCCAATGGTGCCGATGCTCGACCAACAAGGAAACTTTAATGCGGATGGTCCAGAATTTGTTCAAGGAGAATATTTTAAGAAAGCAGAAAAGCTCATTAAGAAAAATTTGGAAGAACGTGGACTTCTCTTTGATCGCAAACAATTCACCCACAGCTACCCACATTGTCACCGATGTTCGACAGCCCTTTTTTACAATGCGATTCCTGCATGGTTCATTAACGTACAAAAAATTAAAGCGCGCTTACTCGAACTCAATCAAGACATCAATTGGTATCCGGATCACTTGAAGAATGGACGATTTAAAAACGGACTCGAGACTGCACCAGACTGGAACATTTCAAGAAATCGTTACTGGGCAACTCCGCTTCCCATTTGGAAATGTGATGAAAAAACATGTGACGGAATTGCGTTTGTTGGAAGTGTGGACGAGCTTCGATCACGTGCGACAAACTTTGAGGAAGTTTATGGTGAAGAAAAAGAACTTGAGAAAATTGATCTTCACAAACACAAATGTGATCTCATTACGTTTACGTGTGAGAAGTGTTCATCAACCATGCATCGCATTCCAGAGGTGATTGATTGTTGGGTTGAATCGGCTTCCATGCCGTTTGCGGAACTTCATGCACCATTTGAGAATCAAGAATTGTTTAAAGATCGTTTCCCCGCACAATTCGTTTCAGAGTACATCGCTCAAACACGCGCATGGTTTTATGTGATGCATGTGATGGGAACAATTTTGTTCGATCGCGCGCCATTTCAGAACGTCGTTACAACAGGAAATGTTTTGAACGAGAAACGCGAAAAGCTTTCGAAATCAAAAATGAATTATACAGATCCGGATATTCTTCTTGAAAAATACGGAGCAGACGCACTCAGATTCCATCTTATGACGTCCGCTGTAATGAAAGCGGATGACGCCGTATTCTCGGATCGCGAGGTAGATGAGGTTGTGAAGAAAGTGTTGAACCTCGCATCAAACGTGCTGTCGTTTTACGAACAGTATAAAGACAAGATCGAATTACTTGCTGAAGTTTCTCGAGAAAACGTTCTCGACAAGTGGATCCTCGCGCGTCTTGATGAGCTTGTAAAAGAAGCAACGGAAAACATGGATGCATATGATACGGTGCGTGCTGGCCGCGCGATGCGTGCATTTATCGACGACATGTCTACCTGGTATTTGCGCCGATCACGTGATCGTTTCAAAACAGAAGATGATGATTCTCGTGCAGCACTCACAACCCTTCGTCATGTTCTTCTTGAGCTTTCAAAAGTGATGGCACCATTTACGCCATTCTTTGCAGAACATGTTTACAAAACGATTGGTGGAGAACTTGAATCTGTTCACCTCGATGCATGGCCAGAAGTACAGAACGCAAATCAAGAGGTTCTTGAGAAAATGGGAACAACACGTGCGCTCGTTTCACGTGCGCTTCAACACCGCGCGGACGCAGGAATTCCCGTGCGCCAAGTGTTAAATGAAGTGTTAATTCATCTTCCAAGTGGGGAATTGGATGAAGCATATCGTGCATTGATTGCAGACGAAGTGAACGTAAAAACGGTTGTCGTTACAAAGGGTGAAGAACTCGCTGCGTTTCTTGATCTCAAGCTCACACCAGAACTTGTCAGAGAGGGAACCGTGCGCGAAATCGTTCGCCACATCAACGATCTTCGAAAGAAAACCGGACTCACAATCAATGATCGCATTGCGATTTACGTTTCAGGAAATGAAGAAATTAAACTTGCTGCAGAAGAACACAAACAAGCGTTACTCGACGGCACGCTCGCAACAAGTTTGCGAGTCGATGGCGATGCCCCAGAAATTCAAGAAGCATTTCGTGCAAATGAATTTGATCTGGTGGTTGGATTTACCGTGTCATCCTGAACGCAGTGAAGGATCTCGCGTTTATAGAAAAACAGACTCACAAAATGTGCGTCTGTTTTTTGGTCGTGTGTTTCGATTCGTGTTACAATTCACTTACTATGGCAACTGATTTCCTCAAACTATTTACATCTCTTGGTCTGTCGAAGACTGAAACGCAAGTATATCTTGCGAGTTTTGAACTTGGTCCCACGTCCGTGCAAGAAATCGCAAAGAAAGCGCGTATTTCACGTACGGCGGCGTATGAGGCGATTGAGTCTTTGCAAAAACGCAGTTTGCTTTCCACGTTTGTGCGCGGAAAGAAACGATTTTTCTCCGCAGAAGAACCAGAACGCGCTTTGAAACATTTCAAAGATTCGGTGTCAGATATGTCCGCACGGCTCGATGATTTTTCGCGTGTTCTTCCCGAAATGAAATTACTCGCTGGAGGTGAACGCCCAATCGTTCGTTTTTATGAAGGGCGCGAAGCGATTTTTGCATTGTTTAACGATCTTGCACAGTCTGCACCAAAACGATTAGATGAAGTTTCAAACATGGCGGATTTATACGAATTTTTGGATACAGATTACGTGAAGGAAGTTCGCAAAGTTGTGGACCCATCAAAAATGCAAACGCGTATTTTACACAGAGGTGAAGTGAAGCATGAAAAGCGTGCATACGTAGAGTACGCGCAATTGCCAGATGATCTTGGAAATTTTCATGGGGACATTTGGGTGTACGGAAACCGTGTTGCGTTCGTTGCGTTTGTTGGAAAGGTGATGGCGGTTATTATTGAAAGCGAACCATTTGCAGATACAGCTCGTGTTTTGTTTGAAGCAGGATGGAGAATGTGTAAGGGGAAAAGCTAGAGAGGCTTGATAGGCTGGAGATGCCGAAAAAAGAAAAAAAGAACAGACCTGAGAGGGTCTGTTTTGCGTTGGGGGAAGTGTGGGTTTGATTTGTCGTAATGTACGAAATTCTGTGCATCGTTTTTGATGCGGCGGTTTTCCTTTTTGCGGGGCGACGCGAGACACCGCAGACGGCAAGTCGTTTCTTGCGCGCAGCAAGTCGTACTTGCCGCCTGGGGGGTCGCGTTCCTTACAGGCCTCCCATAGGCCACCTCCGGTTAAGGTTTGAACCGCTCCTTCGAAATCGCGTTCGCAAGTTGCGCGAGCGAGATCGACGTGTTGCACGCATGCTCATCATGCAAGACTGCTTGAGCTTGTTGTGCGTGCGGCGTGAGTCGTGCTCGAAAACAGACAATTGCCATCGAGCTACAACCTAGGCTTGAACACTTTTTTGGCACGGTACCTCTCCTTTGGCAGCCTTTGTGGGCTGTGTTGTTTTCTCCAATGAACTTATTAACCGTGACGTTGATTGAATGGACTAGCCGTTCATTACGGCCTCACTTCGAAGGTCGTATCCACGCTGGATCGTACCTTTGGTTGAATGGCACTAAGCCCCATGGCTCAATGGTTCACTCTTCAAGCGAACGCGGTACTCTATCAGAGATTGCCGTTTTTGTCAAGTATTCTGTCATAAACAGTCAGACAAAATAAAATTCAATCAAAATCTTGTTTGTTCATAAAAACTTAACAATATTTTGATCTAAATTTAGCTATTTAATCTAAAAATGCGTGTTAACCCTTGACAAGATTAAAACATCATGATAGTCTATCCCGTTCGATGATTGCTGACAGATCAAGAACAAAAGTAGTTCGTAGTTTGTAGATAGTAGTTAGGGACAGGAGATTTTTCTCCTAACTCTTAACTACCAACTTCTAACTACTTACCCAAACGCCACTTCACTGTTCGTCAATCGATCAAATATCTTTAGCCTGGATTCGTCCAAGCACCGATCGCATAGACGGCACTGCAGTATGAGCTGGAGAGACTCATCAAAACGCGTTTAAAAAAAGGGGCATTTCGCCCCAGAACGATGGTTCTACTCGATTGGTTCCCCAGCCAAACGATAGAATCATGGTTTTGGGGAGAACGCTTCTTACGTAAGTTGGTTATTTTAGCGAGGCAGTCTTTGAAAAAAGATTGTCTTAAGGGTGCGACGATGTGACGTCGTTCCTCTCATTGCTTCTGCAGGGCAATGAAAAAAATGGTGCAAAACAGGGACTCGCTTGTGGCAACAAGAAAGAGCTGTTCGCACAAGGTTCACAATGGTTGGCAAGATTGGTGTCATCCATCGAGGAAATCCTCGGAATGCTCCCTGGCCAGGGAGAAGGGGACGAGACTTTTCGTCCCCACCATGTCCTTGTTTTTGAACGACGACAACGTTGTCGCTGGTTCATGTCCGATTCCCATGGATGGGACAGCAGATGAGCGGGAGTCATATAAACTCCAGAGGCAAAGCAGAGTGAAGTTTTTCTACACGTATTCTTGGGCAAATGCTCCGAATACTTCGTTGAAGTGTTTGTCCTCTCTTTCCCCATAGATCATGTATGTGGTCTTTGGAGAAAGGGAGATATCAATCCCACCAGGGAATTTTTCTAAAGTTTTAAAAACTTTGGGTCTTCCTGTATCTCGCTTTCATGTGATGTCGGGATTAAAAAGAATAACAAACAAAAAATCTTGGAGGTAAGCCATGGGTAAGCACGATGAGCGTATGCAACGCCATTATGTGTTTGAACTCGCAGAGCTTGGTTGCAAGGGTGGGGTCACAATTAGCGAGGAAGGTGTGCTCAACACGTACCGTTTTAAAGATGGGAAGATTGAGCTCGTGAAGTCTGTGGAGCAGACGTTTCCGCGTAAGCGTGGAGCTAAGCGAAGCAGCTCATGAAAGACAATCTTGCCCGGAAGCGAACTCGCTCGGGCCATTGATTTTCGACGCGACAGGTTGTCGTTTCGAATGAGATGAAAGAAACCGTTCTTTTTTGGAGGTTCCCATGAGCGCACGGATTTTTCAGGTCTATGATTGCGATGGAATTGAGTCTCTGTCGATCTGTGATGGAAAAACGCATTTTGATCGCTCTTGTGATCTGTATGCGTTTCCGCAGGCGTTGAGTGATATCTCTGTTCGCAGCGCGTGTGACGGTTCGTGTAAGACAGAATTTCGCACAAAAGATTTGCGGCAACTGCTTGCAAAGGCGTGTGCGGAAACGATGATGGCAATCGAGGGTGAAAAAATCCTCGGTACCGTGGTCCGGCTTGATAAAGTCATGACCGCGATGGTTGCCACGAGTCAGCCGATTCTGGGTGTGGAGTTTGCGTCCATGTACGCGAAACGAAACAGCCGGTCGAGCGACTTTTGTCTCGGGAATCTTCATGTGCATTGGAGCATGTCCGATGACTGGAATCGTGTGCCGAAGTCCAAAACGTGTGCAACATACGTTATGGAGACTTCGCCTTGTGACGGTTCGTGTCGCAAGTTCACAAAGCTCACGCGCCGCGAAAAATGTTTATTGCACAGGCAAAAACAGGATCGCAAAGCGCGGGACGCGGAGTGGAGCGCGAAGTATCTGAAGTCGGCTTAGTTCTGTTCTGCCTGACACTCGGTCGGGCCTTTTACTACGATGCGATTCAACAGGGAATCGCATTGTTGAGAAGTGGAGTGGAGGAATCATGCAAAAAGTCATCATTGCAAAATCGATGAACGTCACGCCCGAAGAAGAGCTCGAGAAACGACTGAAACCATTGCTTCGGCGTGGATTCAAAATCATCTCAGCACAAACATCGATCGCGCTTCATGGAAACATCGAACGGTTCGATGAACCAGGAGCTCTTTTTTTTGACATTGCGAAACACGCCTATTACGTGACGACGGTCGTGCTTGAGAAAACGTAATTCGGTTCGCGTCTAACCACTCCTTGTTTTTGCTGTAACGTTTCGTTGCGCAGAATGCAACGAGGAGTGTGTGATGCCTGAAAATTACGAGTATCTATACGAAAGCCGTGTTCGTATGGGGCCAGAGTTTGAGAAGAATTACTATGAGGAAAAAGGCGAAATTGTAGAAAGATATATTCGTCGAGGATGGCCTACATCTGATTTTCGTCTCGTGAACGGTTCACTGACTCTCGAACCTCAGGAAGAAGATCATGAACTCTGTGGTGTGTGGAGATGTGTAGCTATTTGTCGCGGTGAATTCAAGGCAGAGTACGAAGCGGGTTTTGAAGAGGATTACGAATTCCGAATGGACGATGTTTACGTGATCGAAAGCACACCTCCATTCGTTGGAACACGCGATGATGTCTTGCGAGAAAGGGCTACACGTGGATATCTGGAACTTCAAAACAAGATCGAAGAACTGGAACGTTTCATCGCAGACCTTAATAAAATCATCACCGACGCAGGGATCGAAATCGTTTTCAAGCTTGTCGAACCGTCAGAATCAGAAGAGTAACTTTTATCTCGGCCGAGCACATAGACTCGCTCGACCCCTTTATTCTCGACGCGATACATAATCGTGTTGAGTCAGAGGACGATCTTTCAAATACCCACGGAGGTTTTCATGTCTAGTTTTTTGATGAGCAAAACAGATCGATTGGTTTGTATTGGACAAGAGCTAGAGGTGCTTGAAGCAGAACTACATGACATTTGGAAAGAAATTGAACAGACCCTGACTTCACGTGTCGGCAAAGAACTCTTTGATACGCTTGAGCGTTGCGTGTACACATTACACGAAACAACACTGATCGAAGTGATTCTCTCGCAGAAATTCGATGAAAATCATAAACCCGGACAAATTGTGTTCATTTTGTATGATTTAGAACCTATTGGGTTTCAGAATTTCACGGAAGTTTTAGAAATGATTCGAACGTTTGAGTTGGCATGGTCCGATTTTCTTTTCATCAGAACAGAATTTGAGTCTGAATCTCCAGGAGAAGACGAGTATCTCCTACGAGTTCGGTTTCATCTTCCTGAGTACGAACGCAAGGACAAAGAGTAAATTGTTTCTCGGCCGAGCACACAGACTCGCTCGACCCATTTATTCTCGACTTGATCATCGTGATTGAGTTGAGTGAGATGATTATCGGAGGACGCATGCGATTAGACCAATTGCAGTATAGACGTGAGGAATTGCAGCAGGAACTGAAAGAGATCGAAGCAGAGATGTTGCTTAAGTCACAGGAAGGTTGGCTTGGACTTGGGTTTGCACGAGAAGAAACACTTAGTCATGAAAATCAGGATGGGAAATGGGTTCCTGTTCAGAAAAAAGTGTTTCATTTCTGTGTTGTTCCAATCTCTTTGCATGTTGATTCTTCATTTATGTTCGAGATGCCGGGAGTGGATTACACAGTCATTCGATCCATTCCATTGCACTTTATTGCCGCGCAAAGAGCGCTCGTACACAAGGATCAACTCGGTGAAATTTCTTTTTGGGATCCACCGAAAGAGACAAGAGGAACGCATAACAAGCACACGATTCCATCGTTTCATTATTACAGCGCATTCCGAAAGGAAAATGTTCTGGAATGGGCCGATGCGTTATCGAAAGAGCTCGGATTCGAAACGTTTGAAACACCTCCGACTCCGGTCGGTGAGGTTGAGGACGATGATGAAGCGTAGAGCTTGATCGATTTGCTCTTCGATCCATTTATCCTCGACACGATTGGTTCGTGTTGAATGAGAGAGTGAGGAGGTTCATGGTTTTCTACATAGATCTTGGAACATTTAAAAAGATACTCGAAGTGACACTTCATCGTGTTGATGCGAACGGAAATAGGATTACGGAATGGAGATCCGTCACGTTCTCCCGCACGCTCGAAGTACATTGCGGAGAAAAAGTTCAGTATGTTCTGACAGACGAGGTACAAGATTCCATTGAACACGAGGGGATGATCAATGATCAAGCAAGATCGTTGTGGCAAGATGTGAGCCACAAGCTCGCAGAAACACTCATCGACGAGCAGACCACGAAGATCGCTGAACAAATTCGGACAGCGCACGCTCTTTTGCATCAGTTGAATGCTCTGCGTCCAAGAGAAAATCGATGCTAATTTTCTGTCTGAGGTTCTCTCGGACCTTTTACTGCGATGCGATTCAGGTGAATCGCGTTGCTGAGAAGGATTTTTTTTGGGAGACAACATGCGACAAGAAATAGAAAGGGTTTTGCGGAGTTTTGGCGTTCCATTTTCGGATCAAGATGTTGAGGGAATTGAATCGCGCTATCAGAGTTATCGATACGTTTTTACGATTCGAGCACTTCCGCACATTATTGCGCGTAATTGGGCAATTGATCAGTTGCGTAAAATCGAGAGAGATACGAGTCGTTCGAAGCAGCTGCAAATCAAGCAGGCGGCAGACGAATTGGATCGTGCTCGTTTTGAAAGAGCTCTGCGTGATTTTGATGCGTTGGTGCCGACCTTGAAAAGTCTCCGTCAATGTATGCCTCTTGCCCTTCAATACATGCGACTGACCTGCCTTGAAGGCAAAAAAGATAAAGAGTGTGTAAAATCCTTTCCAGGAAGTACGCGTGATCAACGCTATCAATGGTTGAAACGCGCGCGCGATCTTGTCTTGCCACATGCGTCTGAGGATCTTGTCTTTTTTCTTGAGAAACGCATGAAGAAAAAGGAAGTTTTTGTGGCGGCACGTACATTGAAATGCAAAGAGTATTTTCGTGATGTGGGTTATGGTAAACATGACGATGCGTGTCTGTATCTGTGTGTTGAGAAAAAGATGCACATCGTGTTGAACAATTATCATCCATCTGTCAGACCTTGTGACGGTTCTTGCGAACCCAAGGATTACGAACTCAATTTTGAGGACGTGGACCCATACATCGAAAATGAACTGGTGCAAGCGATTGGTCACTTCGAAAAGACCGGGCATGCCTGCGGGTTTGCCCGCAAAGGAGGGCTCATCGATTTCGATGACGACTCGCTTGGTGAAGTTTCCGTACACGATCCAGAACATTGGTGAATTTTCTCGGCTAAGCACACAGACTCGCTTGGCCCCTTTATTCTCGACGCGAATCATTCGTGCTGAGTCAGAGGAGAAACATGCACATTCATCGATCAAATAAATTCCTTGGCGTCGTTGTTCATGTGAGTGATGCTGTGTACCGCGAGGCGCAAGAGATTGTCGCGGGCGGTCCTTCACTGGATGGAAATTCCATTGAAGAG
This sequence comes from uncultured Gammaproteobacteria bacterium, assembly GCA_964402425.1. Taxonomy (GTDB): domain Bacteria; phylum Patescibacteriota; class Patescibacteriia; order UBA9934; family GWF2-40-263; genus XYB2-FULL-45-11. The sequence continues at coordinate 24,335 of CAYOCD010000010.1, forward strand.
GTGTTTGATCATCAGTATGAAGAAATGTTTTTCGCCAAAGCTCAGGATCAGTTCCTGGAGTTTGTTCGTTTACATGGTGTGCGACGTGGATGTTCTGAGATTCACGTCTTGAATGCACATGGTGGAAATAAAGATGGGAAGTGGATCTACGAAGATCGATCTCGATCGTTCTCATTGCAAACATGGATTGATCGCCATGCAAAACAGGCGGCAGCGATTGTTCTTACGGTTTGTAATGCAGATGGTCTGACGGTTGCGTCTCGTCATACCCCTCTTTTTATTCCGGATAATATTGTGGGCATCGGACTTGCTTTTCTGGGTGAATATCACTACACCATGCGTTTGCCAAGTGGCGAAGAGGTTGATCGATATACGATTGACTATCACCTGAAACAAATCCGTAAAAAAACAAAAGCGGATTCATAAGATTTGCATACCTTGGCCGAGCATACAGACTCGTTCGGCCCCTTTATTCTCAACACGATCGGTTCGTGTTGAGTGCGAGGGTATTTTTCTGTGCAGACAGGAGGCTCCATGAATGGATAATTTCATGCATCACGAATTCACTTTTCCCATGATCACGGGGATCATGCTGGGTGAGAAAGAGCAGAGGAGATTGTAATGAGTTTTGAGTTCGGTTTTTCCCTTTCACAGCATCATCGTTTGGAACAACGTTTGTCGTTGAAACAGACATTGAGAATTCGACTCGAACATGCGGTCATTACGCCACGCGCCGTTTGTCCTAATTGTCGTAACGCATTGTCAGAAGCCGATATTAAAATCGGTTGGCTCAATGATCGATTCGACATCACGACCGAGTGTCCCACGTGTCATACGCGATTCGTTGCGGAGCTAGATATTGATGAACCGAACGGAAATGCACTTGTGTACTTTCTGTGTCCGCAACAGCTGTTTCATCGCGTTGACCAGATCCTCAAAGGTCGGCAACGTGTCGGCATCGGGTTTCTGCAAACGCATCCAGAACTTTTTTGGAACTGGATTCGACATTTTGGTACCTACGATCTTGGACGCAAAGCCTTCCTAAAATGGCGTGCGTCTTTCTAACATCCTGTAACGGATGTTTTTTTGTTGGGAAGTTGTGACCCTCCCTTACGAACATCTTCCTGGTATACTGTTTCCACTATGAACCTCCCTGAAACCCTCCTCATCCTCCCGCCAAATGACGCGGAAGCCTTGCTCATCAAAAAACTTGCGGAAGCAATCTCGCTTCCGATGTTGTTGTCGGTGCAAAAACATGGAGCGTCGCTCGATGAGGAAAAAGATGTTGTGACTCTCGTAAAAAAAACGAAATGCAAGCGTGTTGTGATTGTTGAAATGCCGGGAGAGAAGACAGAAGAAAAAATTCGTAAGCTCGGAGTTGAGTTGATTTTGATCGATCATCACAATTACACAGGGCTCGATCGTGCACGTAACGCAAAGACGGGGCGATTGCTTCCATCGTCGCTCGAACAGTTTTTGAAATTATTTAAATTGACCGACGCAAAATTAAAAGCGCTGAAGTTCGATCCAAAACTCGTCCTTGGAATCGGGATCATGGATAAAGGATATCTCTGGGCGCTTCAAGACGCGAAGTATACAAAGAAACAAATCGAAAAAGTTGTCGCATATCGCGATGAACTCGTGAAACCTCTTCAGGATCCAAAAACAGATGCTAAAAAAGATCGCGCGGTTGCAGCTGCGTGGGCAAAGCGGGTGAAGTGGAACGGGTATTTTATTGTCGAGACGCGAGCGGATGTACAACTTCGACCACGACTCTCACGTGTAGTTGCGATGAAGTTCGGAAAGCCAACGTCGCTCATCATCATTGAACACAAACGCCAGCTCATTTACGTTCAAGAATCAAAACACGCCATGAAACTGTTTAAGGCGTTTGGTGGATTCACATTTGGCATGGACCACAATTGGGGGTATCGTAATGAACCCGACAAGAAAAAGGTTGGGTTAAAGGAAGTTAAATACGTTCTTGCACAAGCGTAGTGCGATAAGGAGAGGGGTTATGCCAAAATTATGGAAACAATCCAAGGGAGCTTCGCGCGAAATCGATACGCTCGCGTCGATTGCGGAGTCCAAAATTTTTGGAGCGGAACTCTCTGGGAACGCACCATCGATCGATCTTCATGGTCTCGATGTGTTGGCCGGTGTACACGAACTCGATCTGTTTTTGCACAGCACATTCATGCGCGGTGATGATGTTGTAAAAGTCATTCATGGTCGCGGTACAGGAAAAATGCGTGAGGTTGTGCAGACATTCTTGTCCACTCAACAAATCGTCGAAACATTTCGTGATGGACAAAATCCGTCAGAAATTTCTGGTGTGACGTATGTTGTCCTTAAAAAACGAGAATAAAAATCTTTCACTCGATGTTTTCACAGCGGGTGTTTTTTTGTTTGGCGTAGAAATTATTTTTGAAGTACAATAGATTAAAGTTTTCTTTTTCATTCGTCTTTTTTTGTCTCTCAACCCTTTCCGTTTTCTCTATGTGGCACACAGGATCATTTCATCAAAAACATGAAACAGAATTTTTAGATGC
>CAYOCD010000011.1:0-25376 GCA_964402425.1 uncultured Gammaproteobacteria bacterium
TCCTAGGTCGGTTTTAAACCCGGCGCGAGGGTTCAAATCCCTCTCTCTCCGCCACGACAATTTCATACAACTGGAGAGGTGGCCGAGTGGTTGATGGCAACAGTCTTGAAAACTGTCGAAGTTAATAGCTTCCGCGAGTTCGAATCTCGCCCTCTCCGCCAGACAAAAATACTCAGCTTTACGTTGAGTGTTTTTGTTTGGCGGAGCCAAACCGAAGGTTTGGACTACCGCGAAGCGGGATGTGGAGCGAGACCTCCCATCTCGCCCTCTCCGCCATCAAAAGACCCGAGTGCAAACTCGAGTTTTTTGTTATAATCCCCATACTATGCGCACCACCCTTTTCATGGCCATGTCAGTCAATGGATTTATTGCTCGTCCGGATGGCGAGGAGGATTTTATTTCGAATGCCCACTGGGCGGATTATGTTCGATTTTGTCATCAGTATGGAAATGTCATCATGGGCAGAAAAACATATGAAGCGATCCAAAGCTGGAATGAAGCTATTGGGTTTCAAGATATTGCAGGTGTAACAAAGATTATTCTCTCGTCTGATCTTAACATGGAGGTTCCGCCCGAATTTGTTGTTCTCCCCTCTCCTCATGAGGCCATGCACTTTCTTGCAGAGTCCGGTTTTGATCACGCGTTTGTCTGTGGCGGATCTCAAGTGAATACAGCATTCTTAAAAGAACATCTGATCAACGAAATAATTTTAAACATAGAACCCGTTCTTATAGGCGAAGGAAAGCGTGTGTTTGCGGAAGATGATTTTCTTGAGAAGCTCACATTTGTTGCAAAACAAGAACGAGAACATGGAATCATGACACTTACCTATCAAACAGATGCTCCTGAATTCATCCATCATCACCACTAAGCGTCATGCGAGCCTTTCGCAATCACAAACCCCCACACTTCTTCAACCCCAGCCTCTTTTAAACACTTCGCTGCCGCATCCATCGTCGCCCCACTTGTAAAGACGTCGTCACAAAGCAACACACGTCGCGGAAGCTCTGATACATTCGGATGGAGAGCAAAAATTCCATACAAAGTCCCTACACGACGTTTCTTATGATCCACCTTCGCTTGTGGTTTGGTTTTTTTTGATCGAACAAGCAATGATTCAACCGGCATAAGAAACATCTCTCCCGCCCAATTTGAGAGAACTTCTGCTTGATCAAACCCACGCATGCGACGACGAGACGCGTGAACGGGTGTGTGTGTCACAACAAACGATTCCATCAGAGGCCGCAGTCGATCGCGGGATTGTTTTATCCATTGCCTCAACACGGATTCCACAGATCGATCACCATCGTATTTCCAATATCCAATCATCTCACGAATAATTGGGTTTCCATACGGCAAATAGGACACAAGCCCATCGAGATGATTCTCTTTTTGACATCCTTCACACGTCCGATCAGATCCACGCTGCCCACAAAACGGACATGCGACTGGTTCTGGTTTTGCAACCCAATTTGACGTGCAGCGTAAACAAAAAATTTGCCCTTCGTCTTTACACGAAAGGCAAAATCTTGGAAACAATGCGTCTATAACCATGTTACGGAATCGACCTTCCATACACCAGTCTCTGTCACGATCATCAACTGAACGTCTTGATATTTTGTGGTTGTATTTTGTGCAGATCCTTTTTCTTCTGTGCGTTGCGTAGACAAAAGCAATTCAGCGGTTCCCTCTGTTTCATTTTGGGAAACAACCTTTACCGAGATCACACGCGTCGTCACACCATAAAATCCGGTCGGAGGTGTTTTTGTGGCTAAATCCGCTGTCGTTGCATCGGCAAATGCTACAGACATAAGAGGAATGACGTCGCGAATGTTTTGAAAATTGGCTTCATTTGAATAACTTCCATATCGTTCGACAAATAATTTTGCCGTTGTTGTCATGGAAGAAGTTTGCACACGTTCTTCTTGCTCTTCTTTAAGCTGTTCATTCACAAGCGGTGTTTGGATTGATTCTTGTGTTGTCGTTGTTTGAGGTATAGGTGTTTCAATAACCGGCTTTGCTTTTGGTAAAAAGAGAGAAACAAGCCAAAGAACCATCAATAAAAAAAGGATGCCGATTGCGATAATCGTGTTACGACGTTGCTTTGGGCTGATCATATTACGACATTAAAGAATCACGAATTTTATCGGCCTCTGCCTGCCCTCCCGCTTCTGCCGCAAGAAGGTCGAGTGCCGCGCTTGAGGCGGCCATATTCTGTTCTTCGAGAGCCTTCTGTTCAAGTTCAACCTCTCCCATTATTTCTGTTTCTTCCGCTTCCATTGGTACAGGTGAAGCTGGTTCTGTCACAGCAGCTGCTGCTTCATTTTCTGCGGAAACCTGACTTTCAATCGCTTTACGTGCTTTTTCCATTTCAAGCAATTGTTGTGGATTTGTGGTCACAATTTGATCTTCCGTGTAGGACGCAACAACTTTAATTGCCGCGTGCTTTTGTCCAGCAAAGAAGATCCCTTCCCCAACTCCAGATTCAAGAAGCAAGAATTTTTCCCCCTCTGTCAGGTTAAACGTGTTTACCACGCGTTCTACTCCAGACGGAGATTGTTTCATGAGCAACTGAATAGAAGAGTTTGTCACGATCGCTTGACCGTATGGCGAACCAAGAAAATCCGCAACGTCTTGTGTGATCGTTGTGACTCCCAAAAAATATTTACGCGCACGCTTTACAAGCGCAAAAATAAACTTTGCCGACTCTTCTTGTTGCATGAGCCACCATGCTTCATCGATAACCAAGATGCGCTTTTTTCTTTCTGAACGGACAACGTTCCAGATATAGTTGACGATCGAGTAAATCGACACCGCGCGCAATTCATCTTCCAAATCACGCACAGAGAAGACAACAAACTGGTTGTTCATGGCAACTGTTGTTGGAGAGTTGAGCAATCCAGAGAATGTTCCGTCTGTATATTTTTTCAAACGCGCCACAATATTTTCCGCCCCCTCCATTCCCTCCAACACATCTTTAAAGTCCTGCATGACAGGTGGCTCAACATCGGCGAGCGATTTTGTGTCTGGTGTAATATCTTTCTTTGCGTATGTTTCAATAAGGGCGTGATCGAGGATAGAATCTTCTTCTGGGGTGAATCCAAGCTTTCCCTGTTCCCCGATTGGAACACCAATCATGAGACGCAACAGCCCCTTAAGTGTAATAACCGCGCTTCGAATAATATCTTCCACCTTTGTCCCCTCTCCAATGGCACGTGGAAGATCAAATGGATTTACCTTCGCATCAGACGCAAGAGAAACATTGATATACGTTCCGCCAACCGCGTCAGACAAATGGTTGTATTCCATTTCAGGATCGATGACGATCACATCCACCCCCATCATGAGTGAACGCAAAATCTCAAGTTTGATTGTGTATGATTTTCCCGCACCAGACGTAGCAAACACAACCGAGTTTGCATTTTGCAAACTAAAACGATCAAAAATAATAAGCGAGTTGTTGTGACGATTCACGCCGTACAAAATTCCGTTGTCAGAAGTAAGATCTGAACTAATGAACGGAAACGAAGCCGCAATCGGTGACGTGTTCATGTTGTATGTAATCATGAGCTCGTCGTTGCCAAGCGGAATTGTGGAATTGAATCCTTGTTCTGTTTGGTAAAATCCACTTTTTGAGTAAATAAGCTTACTTCCAAACAATGATTCAACTTGTTGAGAAAACTTATCCAGTTCATCTATATCTTTACCGTAAATCGTGAGGTAAAAAGCGAATTGAAAAAAGTGTTCAATTCCCTGCGTGAGAGCATCACGCAAATCTTCAATGTCTCTGAGCGCTGTCTCAGCCAAAGGATCACGTGGCGCCCCTTTATCCGCATCTCCCAAAATTTTTGCTTGAAAAATACCGACTTTTTTCTGAAGCTGTTTCAAAATAATTTCCGCTTTCAGCGGATAAAAAAACATGGCAACATCAAACGTCTTATTTAAATTGATGATAGGACTCGACCACCCAAGACCAATGTGACGCGGATACGTAACGATAAAAAGCGTACGAACGTACATCCCGGAAAGACGTAAATATTTTGGAGTGACTTCAAACGCAGCGGGAGAAATCAAATCTCGCACCGTAACAACACCACGACGATAAAGACGCTCTTCCTCGAGAAGAGTTCGATCGCCTGCAACCCTCAAATCTTCTGGTTTTTGCTCCACAAGTTTTTTTGGTGGTGCAGAAGGTGTGCTTTGTTTTAATTGTCCAATATCAATAGCCATATTATTCGTGGAGAATCTGATTCATATCTGTCAGACGTTCTGTGTCGAACAAATCTGGGTTATACACTTCGTAATAGAGCTGGATCAATGCTTGTGTATCTAACCGCACAGAAGACAACCCCATACTGCCCAATTGCCCGGAAATCATATCTGCACGTCTTGAGAGCTGCTCAACACGATCTGCAATTTGTTGTTGGTTCAATTTTGATGCGGCTGTTGGCGACAAGGCTTCTCCCAATCGTGCAAAGAAGTTTTTTTGTTTATTTGTAACTGGATCGTAAGGCAAAACAAGATAAAATCGCTTTTGCATGATTTGCCCAAGCTCAACGAGTTCATTCACGAATGTTCTGTAATCCACAATTTGTGCGCGCAAAAGATCGTTTGTGGTCTTTTTTTGCTGCTCGGCCAAACGAGCCATATACGCGTCAATATTCATTTTGCGCGATTGAATCACAACCTGAATGGGAAATTCGAGCCCATTCAAAAAAGACATATAACCCTGAATAATGGCCTCTTGTTCATCAGAAGATTTCAAAGCGAAATTAATACTTGAAACAAGTAAAACGGCACGCACGGTACCATCTTTTAAGATGGCCATATCATCCCGAATTTCGGCGATATCCAAATACGCCTGTGTGGATGGACCAGGTTTTGGCTTCGCGAGTTGTTTGGATTGCATTTCGGGCATATTGAGGAAGGCGAGAGAGGCTTGAAAGGCTGGAGAGGCTTTTTAAAATGCATTTTTCTTCGGCATCTCAAGCCTCTCTCGCCTCTCCAGCTTCTCCAGCCTTTTATTCTTCCGGTTTATAAACTCCCCCTGTGTTCACCACAAGTGCAAGCTCCTGAAGTCTTGAGCTGCCAACAGAGGCTTTACGTTGGAATCTTGTTAAGACAAGAGGGGGTGCTTTTGCCATGTAATCACGTAATTGCGCGTCTGTGATGGTCTTATCCCAAACGCGTAATCCTGGTTTTTTGAGCGTCTGTACCAGATTCAAAATGAAAAAATGAAATGGTTGTCCATTAACCTTTGAAAAGGCAATAGCCCCACCGATTCCAAAAAACGGAACACCGATCAAAAGAAACACAACAAACGAAAGCAACTTGAATAACAAAAATTCAATAAGCCCAACAACCATCATGATAATAAATTGCCGTGCCGTAACAGGCCCGAAAATTTTATCTTCCGCATCAATAAATTGTGGAACAACGTACTGTTCGGGCATATGGGGAAAGGCTATAGAAGCGATAAAGGCTGTGAAGGCTTTTGAAACGTACTTTTGTCTTCGGCCTTTATGGCATCTATCGCTTTATAGCTTTTATCGCTTTCTATTCTATCAGAATCGGAGCTCTCCATTCAATTTTAATATGGCGGTAAGCTCATCTTTGGTGAGTGTTTCTCCGGATTTTGCAAGGGCACTTCGCATTTCTTCAAGAGGTTTTCCTTCTTGCATCGCATTACGCGCAATCGTTAAATACTGTTGATATAATGGGGATGATTGCCACGCACGGACCGCTTCCACACGCTTGTCATACCCCTGATCTTCTACAAGATGAACGAGACTGACCATTTTTTCGATCGCAAGCTCTGGTGTTTTTGCCATGCGTCGAAAATCAATGAGAGCAATGGAGCGCAACTCATCAATCGGTCCAGATAAACGCTTCACAAATTTCACATCTTGTACGGACGGACGTTGTGATCCTACTCCCCCTTCAGAAGAGAAAGACTTTTCTTTTTTTGTCGCTTCAATAACTGTGCGAACTTTTGCTGTATCGATACTTTGCGCACGTGTATTCATGGCAGCATCTTTTGAAACAGCTCCAGACACACGTGCACTTGAAGGTGCTGCGGGTGAGACATGCGCATCCGGCATCTTTCCCGTTAATTCCACATAACGCTTTGTCATCATTTTCTCTTCTTTTTCAGCAAGGGTCTGTTTTGCTAATTCTTGAGCTTGTTGTTTTTCAAGATATACGACTTTTTCTTGTGCAACTTTTTCTGATGCATGTTTTTGCAGCAAATCAAATGCTTGTTCAATCGTCTGCATCATGTCAGCAAGCTTTCTTCCCGCTATTCCAAGCCCGCCCATTTCAACAGGACGCTCAATTTGTTTTTGCGTTTCCGAGGCATCTCTAACCTCTCGTAATCGAGATTCAATAATTTGCTTACATCGATCAACAAGTGTTCCATCTGACAACTGCATGTGTTCAAGCACACAAATCTGTCCAATCATTTCTTCAATCGTGACCGGTTCATGTTTTGGAGTGTCCATGGCAACCTGCTTTACAGACGCAACCTCCGCAACATCATGCGCATCTTCTTCCTCATTACGAACAGGTTCAACAACCTTTAACAAAGGACTGGTTGGAGGTTTCATTGGCTCTGGTGTAACCAGTTCTTGCACAACGAATTCTGGCACAATTGGTTCCGGAATGATTGGTTCTGGCAACTCTTTTTTGGATTCTTCTTTTGTTTCCTTTTCCATCTCAACCATTTCAGGCCGTTCACCTGTTTCAATATTCTTTCCTTTCATCTTTTCATCCACATAAGCAAGGAGTCCTTCTGCATCTTCTTTTCCAAACGCAACACCCCCAACCTTTTCCGATTTAGTTAACAAATCAATCACCAGCGCTCGATCTGAATGTTTTGAAACGTATAATGTAAGAATACGCGATAACCGACCCTGAAGGTTGGTGGGCATTTCTTTTATAACATCTTGCAAAAAAGTGTAAACGAATACATCCGGCGACAATGAAGCTGATTTGGGAGATTGCGCAACAATCAATTCCCCACCCCAAACCTTAACTTGTTGTAAGACTCCCGGAATAACATCTTGAATAGGAAGCAAACGAGCCTCCGCAAGCTCAAGAGCGGCTTGTTTAGATTTTGTTTGATCAATCCCAAACCGTGTCATCATCTCTGCTGGAAGCGCACCAACAACAACATCTCCGTACACAATATCTTCCGCCAAACTCATGACACGCGAGACATCTACATCTTTTAGTCCGTATGTCTTTACAAATGTTTGCGCAAAACGAACGGCCTCGAAATCACTTAAGAAATCAAGGACATTGTCTGGCAATTGCATTTGTAAACTGTCGGACATATATGTTGTCTTGTTTATTGATCTCTACGTACCATCAATCATGTCTGTAAAACTTTTTGCTTTTTTATCTTTTGCAGCCTGTATAGCTTGCGCTTTTGCAGCCTGTTGATCGGCCTCTGTTTTAGCTTTTGCTGCTGCAGCAGCTGTATCTGCTTTTGCCCGCATATCGGCCGCAAGCTTATCTGCGGCTTCTTTTTGTTTTTGTTCAAAAACAGCTCTTCCGCGTTCTTCTTCCACCCGTCGTTGTTCTTCTCTTTGTTGATCACGACGCTCAGCCGCTTCTTCTGCTTGTAAACGCATGGACTCATCTGCCGTATTCATTGATTCTTCTTCTCTTCTTGCAACACCCGTGGGACTGTTTTCTTCAATTTGACGTTGACGCTCCGCAAACTCTGCAGATTGTTGTGCATCTTCTTCTGCAACTATTTGTGTATCATACGCAGCTCTATCCGCAGCACGACTTGCTTCAACAGTTGTTCCAGCCATCTTTGCATCAATCACTTCCATTTGTGCAGAGAATGATCTTTGTGCATCAAAAGCTTCTGGAGTAGATGGATTACTCAAAACCCCCTCTACGCGCGATCTCATATCTGCAGAATGTGCAGAGTCCGGATTACGTTTAATATTTGCCGTAATTCCTCTAAGTGCCTTTGGATCTGCAAAAGCACTTTGCATTCCAAGCATCAATTCTTCATCTTTTGATGCATTCGCAAGCTGATCAGGATTCAAATAACTAAGCATGGCTGGATTTTCTTTGAGAGCACCCAAAAAGCGTCCTTTATCTTTTATCTCTCCTCCCTCTACACCAGCCCCTTTCAATAAACCTTCACGCATTTTTGGATTTGCGTTCGGTGCATTCAAGCGTTTGTGTAAGGCCGCTTGAACAGATGCGTCACCAGAAGCTAAAAGCTGTGCAGCAACCGTTGGTCCACCCGCAGATCCTATACTCTTATTCATGAGCCCTTCTGTCATGTTGGCCGCAAGAACAGGTGCTGGAAGACGGCTTAGTTCTTCTGGCTTCATGCCTTCATAAATAGCACCTATTCCATTATTGAGTGCATCTTGTTGTTCCTTTGTTCCCATCTTTCCTGCACGAATTGCTTCTTCAACCGTCATCTTTCCTCCACCCTTTTTATCAAACTTAGATTCCATTTTAAGAGGACTGTCTACGCCTGTTTTGTCAGAAATACTTGCAAGCGCAAAGGCACTCAAGCCAGCTGCATCTTTTGCATCTTTAACATCTCCCCAAGATCCTGTGACATCTGGATTGGATTTCTTAAAACTATCCACAATTCCTTTTGTAATTTTGTTTCCTTTTGCATTTGTTTCAAGATCTTTTCCGTGTCGTGCCCAGAGTGTATCCCATGATCCATTTGCACGAAGTTCTTTCATGCGAGACGGATCTTTCATGGCATCCATCATGAGCGCTTGTTCATCAAGTTTGCCTTGTGGCAAAATAGCGCCGTTTTCTGCCATACGTCTCAGTGTTGCATTCTTTGATTCTGCAGAGTCGCCCTTATACTGAAGTCCTGCCATATTTAATCTATCTGCACGTTCTGCACCCAATTTTTCTGCACGTGCAAGCGCACCACGACCAATCGCTTTTCCAACTAATCCAGAACCGGATTTTGCCGCGACATCTCTATAAAGACCTTCACGACCTGTTGAAGTAGCATATTTAAGTGGTGTCCCCTGAACCAATTTTGTTCCAGCAAGTTTATCTCCTGCCATTCCAGCAAGCGGAACAACACCTTTGTTGTATCCAGTTCTGACAGCACTTGCACCAACACGTGCCCCTTTTGCTCCAACGCGCGCACCGAGTCCTGCAATCGCCTTTGCCGCACGAGCCCCTCCATTTCCTGTAGGTCCACCTTTCATTTGATCGCTAATGAATCCAAGTCCTGATCCTCCACAAACACCGTTTGCTGCATCAAAGCCAGCGTACAGCATGGCGATCGCGATAATAAAACTGATCAATCGATCTAATTCAAAAATCTTTGTAAGAAGTCCTCCGGCCGTACTTGCGTCTCCACTTGTAATAAATCCTGGATCTATGTTTGTTCCGGATCCAGCAACAACAAGGGTAAGCCAGAGAAAAAATGTGAGGACAGGACCGATTGAAACAAGACAGATGAATTTTTTCCACCATTGCTCATACGCACCGCTTTTAATGATTCCATTTGCTCCACCGATAAACCAAGCAATCGGAGAAATCACAATCAAAATCCAAAGCATGACCACGCGATAAATAAGAATCGCAAGAAGCATAAGCATGGTCGTGAGCACAATGAACATCATCATGACACTCGCAAAAGAAGATGCGAACCAATCAAACGCCTTTGGACCTGTTGCCTCTGAGTTTGTTGCTGCATCTTGAAAAATCTGATTGGACGTACTTAACGAGTAAATATCTCCCATTCCAAGCATCTGCACAAAGTTTCCCGCCGCAATTTCACGAATCGCATTTGCAAATGTAAGCATGATGACCTGACCGATATCAATCATGAGCCCACAGAGGGTTTTTGAAAAATTGATCACGATCGCGAAGATCATCAATTTTGTCATTTGTTGTTGCCATTTAAACCGCGAGTTTCCAAAAATGGTCCCAAAGGCAATCGCGATCAAAACAATAACAAAAAACATGTTGACCGTATCGCGCACAATCGCCCAACCCGCTGAAACAACAGGAGAATTGGAAAAATTGTTATACAACATGACAGGAATCAACACCTGAATGATAACAATCACGAGTTTGGAGAGAACAACCGCTATCGTAAGCGCGATGTTTGCAATGTAAAGCAAAATGGTTTCAAACACACTCGGCCCCTCAGCTGCGTGCACAACGTTCGCCGGAAAAAAACTGAGTGCCACAAAAAAAAGAACGAGTCCCACGCGTCCGAGTGGATGTTTTGCAATCGGTTCTAGACGTTTCTCTAGCCACAAAAGCGCCGCGATGATTCGGGCAAACACATTGTGCATATTTCAAAAATATTATAGCACAAGTAGAGAGCAGAAAGTAGAAAGGAGAAAGGGATAAAAAAGAAAAACTCTCGAGTGAAGTTCGAGAGCAAAAAGATTATGGAAGTTGTGAGTTTTTTGTGTAGCCGTTGCCGGATGCCATGAGTCCTGTGGATGAATTCCATGCAACACGGATCATCCATTCCTCCCAAACGTGTCCATTTTTTTGTAACTGACAAAATGGCGAGCCTTGTGAACACAAAAATGTGTTCTGCCACCAATTCCAGTTCGTCATGTCCGCATTCGGAAGACCACCATCTGTTCCAACAGCGGAAATAAGTGTGAAGTCTCCCCCACAAGCTTTCCCCAACTTGGAAAAATCAATTTTATAATAGCCAGATTCCGGATATACACGATCCGCATCAAGGAGCACACCATCAAAACACCCACCCGTCCCCCAGACAAAGGCGTCTTTGGAAGACAAAAAAACATTTGCCCAACGTTTTGTGCTCACCATAAGCGTTTCGTGCATTCCATCTAAGTCCGCATCATTCGTCCAAACATCATCATTAGATGATGTTGGTTGAACTGATGATGCCGGATCAGGGGTTTTGTTGGAAGGTTCCGATGCTCTTGAAGATGAGGATGTGTTTGTTGTCGTATCTACTCGTGCATTCATTGAAGGCAACGCGGAAACGTACATGTGGCCATTCAATGGATCTCCTAAAGATTTGATCCCGCAAACAAGAGATGTGGATTGAATGGCGGCAGGTCCTGTCTTTGCCGTTTTATCCGCAAGCATGTAGCGCACAGGAATGGATGTGCCGAATTGACCCATCTTGCGCGCGTCTCCCATATGCAATCCAATATGCACATGATCTCCGCTGCAATACCCCGTACACCCTTCGTATCCAATAAACTGTCCACGCACAACCGATGTCCCATTTTTGATGGACACCTTTGACATGTGCGCGACAATCACATAAGTCCCATTTCCAAGATCAATGGACACGTGATATCCAAAATTCTTGGATGCATCTTCTGTGTGAACGTATGCCGTACCGGAAACCGGCGCGCGCAATTGTTCTGCTTTGATGTTTGAGGTGTCAAAATCAATATCGAACATAGTGGAGGTGCTGTGGTGACTCATGTCACCATTTGCCCCTTGCGTACACTGCGTCACATGACCCGCCGCAAACGGCAGGTGAATGATCGGCGCCGTTCCCCCTTCATCAAAGGATGTATCGGATTCTTCTACTGTTACCACGTTGGTGGCAAACGAATCCTTGTCTGCGGGAAACACCCCACCGGATTCGCACCCAATAAACATGAGAGCGATGACAGAAATGATCATCGACCAGCAAAACGCCCGAATTGTAAAATCAAACCATTGAAACATGGCACTTCTCCTACGCTAAGATACTCATCTCAAAAAGAGAATGCCGACCCTGTGTCAACATCCTCGCTTGGCGCATGAGATCTACACGCGCCGTTCGAGGTTGTCGACGAAAACATACGGTTTTATCACAACGACTCCTGATGGTCGGTGTAAGAAAACGATCAAGAAACACACAATGCTCCGCGTGATCGGGGCTGAGAATAAAACCGTCCGATCCATACACTCTCTGCAATCGATTCAGACAGAAGATTGTGTGTGTGACAATCATGACCTGTGTTTATTTCAACAAAATAAAATCGATTCGTCAATCTATTTTATGCTAAATTTAGCTATAATTTTTGTTATGTTCATTTAACATAACAAAACAACGAATCAATTTCGTTGCTTAATTGAGAAACAAAAATACAGATCGAAAAAAAATCTGTATTTGTGTGTATAACATTTTATTTTGTCACCTTATCTTTCCCTACATACGCTCTCAAGACCTCTGGCACAAGAATACTTCCGTCTTCTTGTTGGTAATTTTCTATAATGGCAATGAGGGTGCGACCAATTGCAAACGCCGTACCATTCAATGCGTGCGCAAGAACATTTTTCCCTTCTCGTTTTACACGAATGTTTAATCGGCGTGTTTGAAAATCTGTTGTGTTTGATGTTGAGTGTGTTTCACGATACTTCTGTTCCGATGGAATCCACGTTTCAATGTCATATGTCCGCGCGGATGGTGCACCAATGTCCCCTGAGCATAATTTGAGTACACGATGCGGCAACTTTAATCCCTGCATCAACTGTTCTTCCATACTCAACAGAAGCGCATGTTCTTTATCGGATTCTTCTGGAGCGGTAAAGCTGAACATTTCGATTTTATCAAACTGGTGCATGCGCAAAATTCCACGCACATCGCGGCCATAACTTCCAGCCTCGCGACGATAGCATGGAGAAAAACCCATGTAACGAAGTGGTAACTTTGTTTCGTCCAACATTTCATCCATGAGCATCGGACCAATTGCTTGTTCTGATGTTCCGATCAAAACAGCATCGTCATTTTTCAAGTGATAGACTTCTTCTTCTCCACCGTGGTCGAGGTAACCCATTTTTGACATGGCACTCGTCGAAATAATGTGCGGAGGCATAACGGGAACAAATCCGTTTTTACCAAGAAGAGAAAACGCATATTGAATGAGGGCAAATTCCATTAACACCAAATCTCCCTTCAGATAAACAAAACGCGTTCCAGAAACTTTTGTTGCACGTTCAACATCGATCATGTCGAGATTCTCGCCGAGCGTAAGATGATCTTTTGGCTCAAACGCAAATGAAGTTGGCTCCATGAACAAACGAACGACTTCATTTGAAGTTTCATCTTTTCCAACCGGAACATCCTCACGTAAGAGGTTTGGGTATTTGTGAAGTTCTGTTTCAAGTTCTGCTTCAACAACATTCAATTCCGCTTCTTTTACCTTCGCCTCTTCTTTCATCCGCTTCCCTTCTTCAATAAGCCCTGTGCGTTCCTCTGCAGAAGCTTTTGGAATCAGTTCCGCAATTTGGTTCCCGCGCGTACGCAAGACCTGCACGGCATCAACAAGTTCAAGGCGCTTTGCCGCGAGTCCCGCCGCAACCGCAACATCAATCGTTTTTCCACGATTTTCGTTATTTTTTGCAACAATCTCTGGTTGCTCCAAAATGGTTTTGATATCGATCATACGAAGAGTAGTAAAGCAGAAAAGTAGTAAAGTAGTAAAGGGGGAAAATGGGGACAAAAAAAACGAGAACAATTGTTCTCGCTAGATCTTGCGACAGAGTTCTCTTGCGGAGTCGCAGGAGATTCGAAGTGTTGTGCCCTCTGTCACTTCCAACTTGGAAAGAGCGACGGTTTCTACATCTTGATCTTTGAAGATCGCAATGACTTTATATGTTCCAGGCGCAACCGATCCGGGCAATTTATGACGTCCTCCCGGACCCACAAGCCATGCACGAATCGAGTCATCGCTTGCAACACTCAAACCCACTTGGACTTTAACCGTTTCTGGTTTTAGTTTTGCAGGTTCGATCATCAATGGTTCCGATTTTTTCATCACCGATTTAGGAACAGTCGCTTCGCTCGCCTTGACACCTGTCGTGCGAACAAGCTTTGCACCCTTTTGTTCTTTCTTCTCTCCTATTTTTTCCGCCACAGGCTCTTTTGAAACAGGATCAAAAACAACGGAAACATCTTGCTCCCCCTTCGCTTCTACAACAACAACCGTCACAACCGATGGCATTGATACGTCTGAAGATAATCCTCCTGCATCCAATTCCTTTGTCGGGAACGAACGCTCGGAAATCACATCTGGACTCAGAGCAACAACAACCTTTTGTTCAAGAACGATGCGTTGTGAAGTTTCTGATTGCCGAAGAAACATTGAGACAAATGCTGCAGATCCAACCACGAACAAGACAAGAGCCATGATCAAAATCAGTCGATGACGTTTTGGTTCTGTTGCACGTTCCGTTTCAGTCCGCACAGGAAGCTCTTGAGCTTCCTCAACGTTTACAACGGGAACAAAATCTATTTCGACGTTAGGCACATCCTCACGAACCATTCCTCCGCTCGGACGATACGCAAGTGTCGTTCCATCACGTTCAGAAATTGGTACCTGTTTTGAAAAGCTTGTTGGTTCAGGAGTAACCCCTTCAACAGAACTCTCCGGAACATCAGGCTCAGGAACTGGCGGCTGTTTTGAGAATGTTGTTGGTTCAGGAACAAACGACTGTTTTGGAAACGTTGTTGGTTCAGGAACTTCACTTATTGCAGGCTTAGAACCGATGCGCGTTGCACCAATTTGTGTCTGAGCCCACACACCCACTTCATGACCATCGTCTGAAGATATGTGAATATCCCTCCCCATCGGGGGAAACTGATCTTCAACATCCCGCAATGCTTGCGTGAATTCTTCCATTGTTGCGTATCGTTCCTGAGGATAATACTCAACGGCTTTTTTGAGAATTTCATGCAAACACGGAGGAATATTTTTGAGCAACTCCGGATTTTGTTTCATGTCATGAAGAAAAAGGAGTCCTGGTGGACGCATGGCTGTCATGAGCATCCAGAATGTTACGGCGGTTGCATACACATCCGCCCGCGCATCCACAGACGCTGCGTCTGAAAATTGCTCTGGTGCTCCAATACCCGGAGTTACAAGCCCTTCCCCAACACCTGTCAGGGGGTGGTTACCATCTCCGTCCATGTGCGCGATCCCAAAATCCGCAACTTTTGGCATTCCATCTTTTGTGATGAGAATATTGTCTGGCTTAATATCACGATGAATAATGCCACGCTTGTGCGCAACTGAAAGCGCATCGCAGACATAATAAATCATGAGAAGGGCCATGCGCGGATGCATGGGGCCCGAGCGTTCAAGCAAAGACCCAAGACTTCCACCATCAATCCACTCAAGCACAATGAAGTGATGCGATTGAATTTCTCCAATGTCATACACTTTCACAATGTTCGTGTGTTCGATTCCTGCCATGATGCTTGCTTCATTTTCAAAGCGACGCACCAAGGAATCATTGGCAAGCAATTCAGGATTAAAGATTTTAATTGCGCGTAGCACTTTCAACTTTCGGTCGAATGCTTGTACAACAACCCCCATCCCTCCGATTCCAAGAATCTTTTTGATCTCAAATCTTCCTGCCTGATGTTGGCGAAAGAGTTTTCGAATTTCCTCTTCCTCAATCATTCACGACTCCTTGGTTTTTCTTCCGGAATGAATTGAAATCCGAGCCCGAGTCCAGCAAACACCATTGTAAGCGAACCCGTAACAATCGATGAAGTCCCAAACACATTCGCACGATCCGCATACCCCTGCAGATTCCGATCGGAATCAGAAGAGTCGGGATTGGACGTATTTTGGAATTGCGATTTGTTATACATCGCTACTCCATACAACGCACTCGTGAGAACGGCAGCAACGCCAGCCGAGATATACCAAGTCTTTGGTGTGACCCATGCAGATTTGTTATCGATTCCAAGATCTTGCGCAGTCATCCCAAATGGATTTTTTCCCCACACGGGCAATTTCTCGCCTGGACGAAGATAACGCGTTTCAAGGATCTTTTGGAATGGATCAAACACCTGAATGATCACCGGAGTTTTTTCCGGACGTGGAGCATTCCGCACACCACCCACGGTCACGTATCCACCATCTGGTGGAAACACAACCTCAAGTTTTCCATCTTCTCGTGCCGCGGCCTTTTCATACATCCCACGCAAACGATGCCCTTCAGGAAGAACGTCCATTGGGAATTCATACCCAGGTTCCAGTTTGCGAGCCGCATGAAATTCCGCGAGCACACGCTCGATGTCTTTATGCGTAAACGCCTCAAGCGCCATCAATCGATGAAACGCCGCTGCATCACGCGGAGTGATCTTATCCCGAAGACACGGCACCACCAACTCCCGCGCACGCGTTGTGAACGTAAGCAGGCGCGCCACGCCATCCGGATCCATGAACGCTTTCTCGCCATCAAGGCCAATCTTTGAAAGCTCCTGAATCGTCGTCGGTTTTTCACAACGCGCAAACGCATGAGAAGCAATGAAAGACATGATCAAAACCGCAAAGAACGGAAGCAATTGGATTTTCATGACCCCTCCTCCATAAAAAGAACGAGGGAGTTTTTTAGCACGGAAATGGGGGGAAAGTCAACAGGAGAACAAAAAACATGCCGTAAATTACGACATGTTAAAATGACACCTTTCATGATATTCCTCCAGAATGTTTGTTGGCGAGCTGTGAAAGTACATCTCGCAATTCTTCTTTCGCAAGACGAATTGGATGTGGAAACAAAACGACTTTTTCTTTTCCTTCTTCTGTCGTATAGAAATGACCGAGTTTCTCAAAACTTCTAAGCTCATCATCTTTATGTGCAGGAACAATGTGCCAGTGCAAATGTTTTACGGAAGATGCGGATCCTTGACCAAATTGAATGAACAATTCAATTCCAGAGTCAGGATAAAGAGCTTTGAGAGCTGTAATTGCCTTCAAGGTCAGTTCATTTCGTGCAAGAGTCTCCATCGACGTTTCATCGTAGACAGACTCTAAGTGCCGTTTTGGAACAATCATTGTATGACCCTCAAACTTTGGATAGAAGTTTACAAGCCAGACATAATGATCATTTTCAAATAAAGCGCCGCTTTCGTAACGAACAGCCTGTAAAGAGACCTTTTCCTGATCACAAAATGCGCAATCTTGTGACGAAGATGTATAAGCGTTTCGAAATGGGGAGAAAAAGTAGGCCACAGATTTGGATTTTTAAGCTTCCTATATTCTCTCATATCGATCTATAGTCTGCCATTTCTCAACATAACTCACTGTTGCTAATATATAACTCCTGTGCGACGATTATTAATAATAATGCAAAATCTATGAAAATTCCTAATCTTATTGAATCAATACACCATATTCTTAGGATTCATGAAATTGAAGATATTCAAATTGAAACACCGATTCTCTACAAACTTTCGAAAACAGACGGCGATTTGTGGATCACAGGAACACAACATACGCAAAATGCACAAAATCCTCAAATTGCTATTTTAAAGGCACACTTCATCAATTTCATAAAACAAAACTACAAAAATCCCATTTTGTGTTTGGAGGGACACATACCAGCTGAACTCGAAAATGAGGAGGAATCTATTCGAAAATATGGTGAGAAGGCTGTATTAATTCTAATGGCACAAAAACACGGAATAAAAATCGTAAGTGTAGAACCAACGCAGACAGAAATTTCCGAATGGGCATTACAACTTTTTCCTGACCCTTTAGCACATGCTGTATGGGCGACACTCAATGTACTTTGGCATTCTCCAGATTTTCTAGAAAAAGCATTACCAAAAATCTCTGACACATACGGATTCACTGAAAATCCAAAAGAATTCTTTAAAAGAATATCGGACTATCTTCACAATCATCACATCTTAGAAATTCCAGACGGTTTCGAAAAACTTTCTACAACATCCATCAACAACGAAATAATCAAAAAAGCTCAAGAACCAAACGACGGACCATTTCAAACCAACAAAGCAGGCTCAGCAATCAACCTTGCGCGTGATTACGGATTATTTAAAAACACATTAGAAACAATGGAACAAAACAAACACAATGGAACATTCGCATGGTTTGGTCTGAATCATGTTTTGGCAATAACGCCCGCATTTGAAACAAAAGGATATAAAAAATCCCTATTCATTGCTGAATAAGGATAAAGGCGAACAATGTTCGCTAGTCATCATCGCAAGGAGCATCGCCCCACGACACGCAGTCTTGTCCTGCGTTTTGTTCAATTTCCATGTTCACCGGTACTTCGATCACGAAGTCCATGAACAGTGGCAGATTGTTGTCCATGTGTATCACCTCCTTTCCCTTGCTTCGGCTCAGGGCTCCGTTATGTCCTGCAATGTTCTTGCAAGAGCTCGGCAATAGCCTTGGCAATTGGAGCGCCCGTCAAATGCTCCAGCCAAGCCCATTGACCATTAGGATTGTCTTCCAGGAAGATCAAGCGACCATCAGGAGTCTCGATAAAATCAAGCGCTCCAAATGTCAACGAGAACCGCCTGGAGAATTCGATAATCTTTTTATTCATCTCGCTACCAAGATCAATAATTTCATGCGGCATATCACGCAAACGACCCATCATTGCCGCATTTCGATAATCCACTACCCCTTCAGGAACTCCTTGGGAGTGAATAGCTACCGAAAACACTCGATCTCCAACCACGATTGATCGAATATCGTATTTTTTTGCAATGTGAGCTTGAAGAAGTGATGGAGCGAATCTCATTCGCTGCAAAGAAACAGGTGTCTGCGCTTCGGGCGGTATGCGGGACGTATGGAAAAGCACTCGGCGTCCATCACTTAATGTGATGAGTCCCTTCCGAATCTTCTTCATGATCACCTCGCCCTTGACCTCGCCCCAGAATTCGTTAATTCGATCCAGCTCATCTGTGACCAGCGTCTCAGGAACTTCGAGTCCTACTTCTGCTGCAGTCTTCATTTGAATGAGCTTGTTGAATTTCATTCGCTCATTGATTTCCCACGGATTCACGATTGGACAATCAAACATCGTTATTGCGGTATTGAATGCCCATTTTGTTTCCTGCAGGACCCAATCACGGAGATCAGGCTCACGATCAAGTTCGTTTGAAGCTTCAGGCTCGTGAACACGCCGATTCCATACGACACCAACTTCCTCAAAGGGGAGTTTGCGTTGTGGAAATTGGAATGCTCCATCGAACCTTCCATTTGACCCCAAACGCAATGACATTTGAACAGCTGTATGGAAAGTTTCCGTATTAAAACGGACAAAGTCAGCCTCCATCTTGGACAATTCTGCCAAAACCAGATCTGCACAGTCATCACGACCGTGTGTAAGCGCCAAAATAGTCTTACGCATTGTAGCCTCCAAATTAGTTTATCCAATTCATTGTTGAATGAACAATGTTGCACGCTTGCAACGAAACAATATAAACGTATTTATGAATACTGTCAAGCATTCTACATCTAAATTTAGCTAAAAATACTTTTTGTTTGTTTTTATAAACATCTTGAAATCCTCAAATAACAGCTAAAACAAGCCGTGATTCTTGACGACTCTTTTTCACCTGTCAAAAAACCCTGACATGAAAAACACATCGTTATTACGACGTGTTTTTCAATCATTATTTTCCATGCGGTTCAAGTTCCGGCATGGCCTCCTTGTTTTTAACAAATCGATTCATGCATCCACAAAAAGAATAAGCCTATTTTCTTACACAGATCTATCATCTGTCATTTCTTGGTCAGAACCCACTACCGAATCACGTTCTGGCAATAATGCCCACATTTGAAATCAAGGTAATTAAAAAAACGTCATACAGAATGACGCGATAGAACTGATAAGATTTGTCTCATTTCCATAGTCAAATGATCTATATGACCACGCCGAACTTGAGACAATGCATGCCGAATTCGTTGTAATCCAAGTGAACTCCATGCATGTTTCAAAGAAATGAATTCATTCACAGGTCCTGCGTTGCCAAACCGTTGTATAGCGTAACCTGCAAAACGAAGATCTTGTTCAAGCAATGTAAGTTCTTTTCCAGAACTTCCAAGTGCCATGGCCAGAGAAACACGCAATGTATTTGCTCCGTACATTTCTAATAATTTTTCTGCGGACAGCTCCACTGACTCAAAACTGCGCACGTGCAAATATGGTACAGCAATAATCGTTGAAGGCGTGCGGATATTCATCAACTGTGAAACTGCAACCGTGAGAAAAGCATGCTTCAATGTTTTGTGACCACAGACAAGAGTATCGACTTCAAATTCCTCTTGTGCAAGAAGAAAAGGCATCAACATCCAGCACAAATCAACATCGAAAAAAAATGTAGATGAACCAATCTGCACAAGTAAACTCGTGTCACGCGTTCGACTCACGAGCAGTTTACAGCAACATAGCTGACGAATGAATCCTTCCCATTCTAACTGAGCATAATTCGGAACACACACAACTGGAACCAACGTTCGCGGAAGCTGCATCAAAAGACATGTTGATGTTTTGCGTTGAGCGATCGTCTTACAAAGACGACAATGAATTATTCCGTTTTGAATTTCATATGTCTTACGACGAAAATCATTTTGGACAAGATTCAATGGCTCTGGCAGAAATTCAACCTTTCCACAATCACAACAATACGTTTCTTGTTGTTCGATCGTGAGCCAACCTTCTTGAAGTCCACGCACGGAAAACGTCGTTAGACATTCAGCCCATTTCTGTTCTTCATCATGCCAAATATGAAAAGGAGTTTCGATGATTCGAGACAAAAGGTTTGTGAATGCATCGGCGTCTCTTACAGACAATCCTTTTACCCCTTTTGTATTCACGGCAACCAAACAAGAAAGCCCCGTTAAAGATCCGAATATGTGCGCGGCGAATGCGGTTAAGCAGTAGCCGAGAACTGGATCTTGCCTTGGAGACAACGGAAGTGTAGCGATCACGCGTTTCATTGAAACCTCTTTTTTAAAGCCGCAAAAGAACATCTCTCAAAACTTGACCTGTAAGTTTTGAGAACGAAAGGTGCGATTGTTCAGGGTAAACAACCAATGGAACGTTAACACGCTTAGAAAAGGTCTGTAAATCCCCGATCAAAATTTCTGGATCGAGCCCTCCCCCAAAAAGATAAATCTTTTTTACGGCATCAGAATCCATATGATTCATTGGTTGAAGCAATTCTCCATCACTCATACGCGCCCAATCTTGTTCTGAAAATCGATATGCTCCAGGATACATATTTTGCAAAAACAACTTGAGCGAATGAAGAATCGGCTCGCTCGCTTTAAAATCCACAATCGGAGAAAGGGCAATCACACGTGAAACATTCGGATGATCCGCGAGTGTTAGTGCAACACCACCACCAAAACTACTTCCAATGATGGAAATTCTCTCTGCGCGATACATGTTATGACGAACATCTAAGCCCTCTCTAAGAGCATCACACAGTTGCTGAATATCCCCTCTTGGTGATTGTTCCAGAAAATTTCCTGGGCTCTCCCATGTTCCACGATAGCGTGGATAAAGGACGTTCCATCCAAAATCAGACAACGATTGCATGAGCTCGCGGCGACTTGGAACGGATGGTATCCCTTCGCACAAAATCACAAAACGTTCTGAAGATATTTTTGCTGGGAGAAATTCAAAAATAACATCTCCGAAACGCGCTAATACTGGTTTTGTTTTTGGAGAAAGAATTGTTGGAATATACCCTAACGCAAAATGGTATAACCGTTCATACAAAGGAAGTGCCTCTTGAATATTCAGTGCATGATCCGACGTAAATAAATCCATTTCATGTTGATCAAAAACGGTTGCGTGCAAGGCAAAGAATTTTTTTATAATTTCGTCTGATTTAACACTCATTCCATTCGCAAGCAAAATATCTTGCATGATTTTTTTCAGTTTCTTTCGGTGTAAATCAGGGTTCGTGTCTTTGTGCAATACACCACACCCGAATGCCGCTTGTCGTGCACGAAAAATATAATATTGGATTTTTTGCAGCGCATCGGACGCAACACAAAGAGCGTCCGGCTCCATAGCAAGAAACGGATTGGTTCCAAAAAGAGGGATGGCACTTTTTAATACGGAAACAATAAACGTACCGTGTGCATCAAGCGAAAAGGAATTTTCTGGAACAAGCTCTTCTAGATAAAGCAACTGTAAATCGATTTTTACGTCAGAATAATTTTCACGAATACCTCGTAATTTCTGCGTATCTCCTAAGACATCTTGCTTCTGATCCAAGATAACCAAAAGATCGATATCATACCCATATCCATCAACTGTGGAACCATAAAGAAGAACGGCATGAACATTCAAACCCAGAGCCGAAACAATTTCCTCAGCAAAAATTTTTGCCGTATCCTGATCTGAACGAATCGTTCTTTTCATAATTTCATTTTAAAATCAGTTAAATCCTACCATTTTCTGCCTATGTTTGAAATTATCTGGCAAAAGAAACAATACATTCCCTAAATAACAGGATGATCAGACTTGATCTGCGGGTCCCATTTTTCACCTGTCAAAAAACCCTGACATGAAAAACACATCGTTATTACGACGTGTTTTTCAATCATTATTTTCCATGAGGCTCAAGATCCGGTAAAACCCTGCTTTATTCCCTAATTTTTTTGAGATAATCACGAAACCCTGTCCCACCAGGACTTTGACGAACCTTTTTTGCAAGCTTGCCAAATAATTTTAATCCGCTTTCCGCATATTTTTTTGCATCTTT
Organism: uncultured Gammaproteobacteria bacterium; assembly: GCA_964402425.1. GTDB lineage: Bacteria > Patescibacteriota > Patescibacteriia > UBA9934 > GWF2-40-263 > XYB2-FULL-45-11. The sequence goes on from CAYOCD010000011.1 coordinate 22,502, forward strand.
CTGTTTTCCTTCTTTATATTTTACTTGAGCCAGATTATAAAAGAGCCCAAATGAAGGACCGTCTTTTTTTAAAAGACGTTTAAACATTTTTTCCGCTTGCTCAAGAAGACCCAACACATTACACGCGTAAGCAAAATTATATTGTAATTTTGAATCTTTCGGATTTGTATCTAATGCTCTTTGATACCAAACCAAAGCTCTTTTATCTCCCTTGTTGAGCAGGATTCGTCCTATACCATAATAAGCCTGAGCAAAATCTGGATCTTGTTTTAAAGCTTGCTGGTAATAGTTTCGCGCTTTTTTTTCTAATAAAGTTTTTTCTTTTTTCTCATCTATTCCGTGAACAAGATGGTCATAAAGAATTCCTAAACAATAAAATGCTATGGCACTTTCACCAAATTTTTCTATCGCCACATTGATCTCATCAATACCTTTCTGATAATCAAGAGACCAAAGGGCATCATTTTTTATTTTTTCAAATCTGTTCATAGAGCTCCAGAAGGAACGGATTTATTCTCTCACATTGATCTATGATCTGTCATTATTCAAAAGACTCTGTTGCAAATACAGAATTCGCATGCAACGATTATGAATATAATGAAATATATGAATAGCTTGGTCTTAATTATGCTTTAATGATAATACCCACAATTCAATGAGTGGATTTAAAAAACGGTCCTTGCATAAAAATCATGAAACATCGCTATGAATAAACCACTCCAAAAACAACTCATAAAGCTCCAAAACAAAGATCAAGAGATGCGAGCGAGCGGAACTTGGGATGAAAAAATTGATTTTACAAATACGAAAACACTAAAAAAAATCATAGAAAAATACGGGTGGCCTGATGAGATACTCGTCGGTAAAGAAGGAGCTGAAGCTGCGTGGCTTATCGCACAGCACGCTGATCATGATGTGAATTTTCAAAAAATGTGTCTTATGCTCATGCAAACACACAAATCTCCCATTTCAAAAATTCATTTAGCTTATCTATCTGATCGAATAAATGTTAATGAAGGCAAAAAACAAAAATACGGAACACAATTTTATTTTGATAAAAAATCAAACAAGCTTTTACCACAACCGATTGCAGATAAAAAAATATAGAGATTAGACGCAAACGAATAGGACTTGAACCTTTTAAGGAATATGTAAAACGTCTGGAAAAGAGAAATGCGGAATTAAAAAAGAAATCCTTGTAGGAAATCTTTAGAAAATGCTTTTCTTTCAGAACAACAGATTGAGGAGCGCTCGACACAAAGGAAATCTAACTTCTTTTTCAAACCAACTCCACCAACCATTTGGGGATGGTCACACTGACGTGTTTGCTTCCTGTTCCTTCAATGACTCCTGAATCTTCTCCATTCACACTGAATTGGTTTGGACGTTTTTCTGCACAAGAAGAGCCGATATGGTTGCCGAGTGAGGTGATGGAAAGAAAAACCCTGAACAGATGTTCAGGGTTTTTTCTTTTTTGCAATAACATGAAACACATGCCAATGTTTATGAGAACCATCTGCTAAAGTACCGTCCTTTTCTACCTCATTAAATTCTATTATTTCAAAATTCGATAAAAATTCTTTTATCTGATCCGTTGTGTGAAATGACATGTTTCGCTCTGGTTTATTCCATTCATCATGTACTCCAAAAAACTGTCCAACAAAAATTCCTCCAAAAACCAAGGAATTGGCCATTCGATTCCAAACCTCTGAAAAAGTAGAAGGTGGATTAAAAGGCAATGAGAAATTCGCATTGATTAAATTAAAATTCTTCTCTATAAAATCAAACTGATCGAATGTTGAATGAATGAATTGAAATTGGTTATTCGTTATCTTATTCAAAAATTCTTCTGGAATCTGCTCCTTATCAATTGCAACAACTTTTCCATATCCTCGATCAACTAAATACAAACTTTCATTCAATGCACCTGACCCCAAATCTAATGCCGCGTCTTTCTTTTCAACATAATTCAGAGCCCGAACCAGCAATAAAGATGGCGGACGATTTTTTGTGTTTTGATAATATTGAATCCAGCTATTTTGCATATCGTAAGAAAAAACCGAGCGAAAAAATCGCACGGCGAGAAATCAAGTACACTTTCCAGGACTGCATGCACCCCCATCACATCCACCATTGCAGATGGACATTCCACTAAGCCAACCATCTTTCGGCTTTACACCAAACATTTCTTCGTAAAGTCGAAGGGTTTCCCTCCACATCTGATTGGCCTCTTGACTACCCTCCATAATCCTTGAATGCGGAGAGTGATGGAGGTAGTGACCGAAGTAAGCTTCGCAATCCGACATATATCGTTTCGTATTCAGAATATGACGATGCCAAATGCTGTCGACATCTCGACCAGGAATGATCATCCGATCAGGATACATCTTGTGCATCGCAAGAAACTTGCAATATTCCTGAACGGCCGTCTGAAATCTAGCTTCTGTCCAATGAGAATACTCAGGTTTGTGGGAAAGTTGTTCAACCACATCGGAAAGATCAAATGTGGGAATTTGCACACGAGAAACCGAAGAGACCTGATGATGAGCGGGCATGTGAACCTCAATGAACATGCGTTTTACGCATTGTGAGCTGGTGAGATTACCAGCAGCAAATCTATTGTTTCTTATGATTTCTTTCTTGTCAAGAAAATAAAACAAGGTCAAAGACTTTTTATATTTTCTTAATGAATGGGTTATATTTTGATTTTTCCCACTCATGTTCTCTTGACAAATCCGCATTTTTCTGGCTTAATACGAAGTCTTCTTGAGCAGACTTTGCTATACTGAAGACAGGTGATTCCACAGCGGATGATCCCAACCCCAACGGTTCCCGCACAGACCAAGTGTCAGCGAGACCATTAGAGGAGAGCAAC
>CAYOCD010000012.1:0-21722 GCA_964402425.1 uncultured Gammaproteobacteria bacterium
GCAGAAAATAAAATCAATGCTGTTGTTTCTATTGATAGCCTCATTTTCGATTTTGCACCAGGAGCCTTAATTGCAAGTGAAAGTGGTTGTATAGAATCCCCAAAAATAAAAACAAATAAAATAGGTGTAAGTGAGACAAGAAAATTTGTCACAGCAGACAATAAATCGCTCGCAGCCGAATTATACAGGCTTATTTAGAATTATCTAAAAGATAACTTTTTATATGAAAAAAGAAACGTTGGGAGCTTTGTCTGTGCTTGGTTTATTCTATTGCTCCATTGTATTAGGGACACATTACATCATTACGAAGCAATTATCCTCGTCGTTTGACGCCGGCACTCTCACTGCCTATCGATTTTTGATTGCAGCAATTCCGTTGTATTTCTATATATTGTCTAAAAGGAAAAATCCATTTGAAAATATAAAACCCGGTATCGTTCTGGGTTTTTTTCTTTGGTTAGTTTTTATTTTAATAGCCATGGGTCTGAAATATACATCTGCAACAAGCGCTGGATTTATTAGCGGATTGTTTTTTATCTTTGTTCCAATTATTAGTTATTTTGTATTCAAGACACGTATTAAATTGGTGTATTTTCCAATATTCATCATTTCATCTGTGGGGCTTTATTTTTTGACAGGAGGATTAAGTCAGATGGGGATTGGAAGTTTATTGATATTATTTTCTGCGATATTTACGGCCGTTCATGTTGTTTTGGTTGGATACTTCTCAAAACGAGGACTTGACCCTGCTATTTTATGTTTTCAACAATTTTTTGTTGTTTTCATCTTGAGTTTGATATCTGCTCTTGCAACACAGGGATTTCGTTTAGACACTCCCGAAATTTCTCAAATATTACCACTGTTGTTTTTAGGATTACTTCCTACTTTTTCCGTATTTTTCGTTCAGGTATTGTCTTTGAAATATTCGTCTGAGATTACTGCTGCGATCATATTGTCATTACAGCCTGGGTTTTCCGCATTTTTTTCCTACTGGTTGGGAGGAGAAATGTTTACGACGTTTCAACTCATTGGAGGAGTTTTACTTTTCGTATCGGCAGTGTTGTTTAGTTATTTTAAACGGAATGCAGAAAACAAACCTGTCTGAAGTGAGCAGGATTTGTAATATTTTAATTATCGTCTAAGGGATGTAAAGAAAATGGCTGTTCCGATTCAGTTTTTGAAATAATGGAAGGGTGTATTTGTTTTAAGAAAAAACACCCTTGATTAGGGTGTTGGGTAGAGGAGGCAGGAGTATTGTCCGGCACACACGTACAAGCAGATTTCCCGTGTTGCTTTTGCAATCTCAGAAAGGAAATCAAGGAGGATCTGAACTTTTTCTTTTCCGACGAATGAGACTTCATAGCGCTTACATTCATCGTAGTGGACTTGTGTTTCGTTCATCCAAACACCAAAGGAGGGAATGGATGTTGTAGTAAAAGCACCAAAGTTTTCAAGCAAGAATGTCTCAATGGATTTTTCAACGTTGGTATTCCCAAACGCGTTTTGTAATTTGCATTCAGGGATGAGAAACACTGCTGGGCGTCCCAGATCGACGATTTTGTATTTGGTGGATATGAATGAGTTCCAATTTCCCATGAAATCTCCTGTGTGTGATGAAGTCTACGTATTCAATGTGGCAGCGGAGCGTATGGGAAAATATTCAATTTGTCAAGATGTGAGCTGAAAGATTGCATATATAAAGGTTCAAGGTTTGGTGATATGCTTTGTATGTATGGAAATACTTTTAACCATTCATTTTCTTGATGCACTTGGATTGTTTTTATTTCTCGCCGGTCTCATCATTGGACTCGGAGCCGTGACGGTTATCGATATTCATGGCTTTCTGGGAAGAAAATCTTCTTACTGGACAGAAGCTACAACGCGCACACATAAGGTAACGAAGCCAATGATTTGGCTGGGAATATTCCTTGCTTTTATTGGCGGATCTATTTTTTATCGAGATCAGATATTAATTGGGATTCCTTTATTGCATCTTATACTCGCCTGTATATTGGTTTTGAATGGGATATTTTTATCCTTTGTTGTAAGTCCCTATATGATCAAGCGCGAGAAGGATGGGAAAGCTAAGGATTTGCTTCCTGTTGCGTGGCAGAGAAAAATTGCCATCAGTTTGGTGTTTTCTGATATTGGTTGGTGGGGAAGTGTCATTTTGCTTGTTATATATTTATTAGCTTACTAGTGTATTATGTTTTTGAAATTATATTTCATAGCTCTTCCTGTTTTCTTTGTCATTGACATGGTCTGGCTTGGTTTGATCGCAAAAAATTTTTATGCAAAGCAAATTGGGTTTCTTCTTCGTCCTGATGTGAATTGGGTTGCAGCAATTTTGTTTTATCTTCTGTTTATTGTTGGGTTGGTGTTATTTGTTGTAGTTCCTGCATTAGAAAAGAATTCACTTTCGCATGTATTGATTTTCGGGGCTTTATTCGGATTGATTTCTTACGCAACGTATGACCTTACAAATTTGGCAACCGTAAAGAATTGGCCATTGCTTATAACGGTTGTAGATCTTATGTGGGGATCTGTTCTTGCTTCTTCTGTTTCAACTGTAACATATCTTGTCGCACATAAACTCGGTTTATGAACTATTATCTCACACTAGCACTTCTTCTTTTTGTTTACATGACAGCATGGTTTGTTGTTTCTCTCTTAAAAAAAAGAAATGATGTTGCAGATGTTGCTTGGGGGCTCGGTTTTGTTTTGCTTGCCTGGTCATCACTTGTTTTAGAACAGACCTTTTTTGTCAGATCACTTTTGGTAGTCATGATGGTGACCATCTGGGGCTCTCGTCTTGCGTGGCACATTCATCGTCGTAATAAAGGTAAAGCTGAAGATTTTCGCTATTTGGCATGGAGGAAGGAGTGGGGAAAATGGTTTTATCTTAGATCGTATTTTCAAGTGTATTTTCTTCAGGGGGTATTGTTGTTTTGTGTGGTGATGCCCGTACTTGTCATTAATAGCCAACCCGCTCAGTCGCTTGGGTTCGTTGAACTGATGGGTTTTGTGATCTGGGCGATTGGGTTTTGGTTTGAATCAACTGGTGATGCAGAACTCGCACGATTTCTCAAAGTTCCGACCAATAAGGGTAAGTTAATGCAAAGTGGATTGTGGCAATATACGCGTCACCCAAATTATTTTGGGGAGGTCACGCAATGGTGGGGAATTTGGGTGATTGCAATGGCTGCACCTTCCGGAATAATTGGAATTATTGGTCCGCTCACTATAACGTTTCTTATCTTGAAGATTTCTGGAATTCCACTTCTTGAGAAGAAAATGGCGGAACATCCAGATTTTGCTCAGTATAAAAATCGAGTGAGTGTCTTTATTCCTTTACCGCCACGGAAATAACTCTGTGCTATTATGAAAATACCTTCATTGTTCGTTGTGCTTATTTTTAGTGTGTTTCTAGGTGTGGGCTGCTCAAATTCCTTCACGCAACAAGTAGAAAATACCCAACAATCAAATGATGTAAAAGAAGCATCTTTATCAAAAGTAAATCTTGATTTGAGCAAATCGGGTTTAGAGAAATTGCCTTCCAATGTATGGTCCATGACCTCACTTGAAGAACTTAATCTGTCGAACAATAGATTAACAGGAGCTTTACCAGCAGAAATTCGACAACTACGCAATTTGCGTATTCTGGATGCGAGCAATAATCTTATGACTGGCGTACCAGCGGAAATTGGACAGCTGACAAAACTCCAAGAATTGAATCTCTCAAATAATCAGCTTACAGGTCTACCATCAGAACTCGGAAACCTCACATCTTTGCGTGTACTGGATTTGAGAGGGAATGCTGTTTCACAGCAAGATCTTGCTGGAATTAAGGCGAAATTGAAAGGAATACAGATTTTAGAATAAGTGTTGTGTGTTTTTGAACAAAAATGATCCAACGGATATTGGATCATTTTTTTTGTTGCATTGTTGACAGACATATGGAAGAGGCGCAAGCTTAAACAGTTAAGCAAGTATTAAGCGAGACAGAAAATTGATCGTTCAAAAATTGAAACACGATAATCCATTTGTTCTGGCAATGCTCAAGATGATTAAACAAGCATTGAAGCTCATGAACAATAATGTATATGAAAACCACATTTTTTTCTGGTGTATTGATACTGATTTTATTGACCGGTGCGGGGTGTACTCAGAAAAATATCGTTACAAACAAAGCAATAGCGGAAGGTGTTGATGAGAATACTTCTGCAGAACAAACAGTAAAAGTATTCTTTAATAATACAAAATTTGATCCAGGACTGATGGATTGTTCAAAAGTGTATCCTGTTGATCGAAAAATTGATTCAACCCTTGCGGTTGGACGTGCAGCGTTAGATGAATTGTTGCGCGGGCTTGCTCCTGGTGAGAGTGAGAAGGGATACATGACGAACCTGAACACGGGAATTACCATTCAAAAATTGACCATTGAAAACGGGGTTGCGAAAGTGGATTTTTCTGAACAGCTTCAAGCGGGTGTTGGTGGCTCATGCAAAACGTTGGCGATCCGATCTCAAATTACACAGACTCTAAAGCAGTTTCCGACAGTAAAGGAAGTTGTGATTTCTATAAATGGAAACGTGGAAGATATTCTACAACCATAATTTGATACAAAAAAAGATGCTTGAACGTGTTTAACTTTTTCGAAAATAAAACCCAACAGATGTTGGGTTTTATTTATTTTTTTAGTTTTTTTTCACACGGTGTACACCTGCATCCGTAAGGCTTGATATAGGACCCGACATATTCCTTTCCATAATCGTAAGTAATTTCATCTCCTGGTTTGATGTTTTTTACAGAGATAATGAAAATACGATTTCCAATTTGTCTTGCTTCACAATTCGCTTTGCAACTGTGATTAATATAGCGTGCCGTGTTATCTCTGTTTGCTCCATTGATTGTTTTTCCTTTTTCTAAATCAAAAAGGTAGCGGCCACCAATTTTTTCCGCCTCCTCATCACTTACAATCTTGCCCCAATATTCGATAACGAATCTGCGTTTTGGGATTTCTTCTTCTGCAAAGAGTCCGTGTCCTGTTTTACTTTTACGAACGCGTAATTCGTATTTGGATGGTCTGGGGAATGGATATTTCATACTGGTAGGATGATTCTACCACGAATCAGCAAGTAATTAGAAATAGATTGAATAAGAAAAACCCTCATTATTTATGAGAGTTTTTGTGGTGCTTATCGAAATAGCTGGTTTAGCAATACAACTCCGCTGAAATAGCCAAAGAAGACAAAGATTCCTGCAAGAATGATCCGACGTTTCACTGATGGTTGATAGAATTTTGGAAGGGATCGATAGTTTAGGAGAGAGACAAGTCCGATATGAACAAACATCGCGACGGCATTGATGCAGGCTCCGAGGATGAGGAGGAACTTTGGTTCTGTGAGACCCAGACTAAAGAGGAATATTCCAAAGGCGATTTGACCCCACAAAAATACATAATAGATTTTTGAAAGAGGAACAGATGTTTCCTTTTTTAGATGCATGTATGAAATCGCTGCGTTTTCAGCCATGATTCTTGAGGTGGAGTCCATGACGCCCAATTGGGTTTGAAAAAGCATGATGGAAACAACCAAGAGGAATCCAGCACCGACAGCAGGGGAGAGAATGGATCCGATGACAGCACCTTCTTTCAAAACAAAATTGATTCCTTCTGCGTTTCCGCCTAAACCATATGTTGTAACGTATGCGAGTAGCATGAGTAAGAGGATGGATATAACACCGATGAACCAGAATACAAATGCGTGTTCAAAGCTAATCCTGCGCCACCAGAGGGAAAAGCGTTCTCTGGCGATTGGTGTGTCTTCAAAGTCTGTACCTTCAAGATGAATTTGTTCCTTTGTTCCTTTTTTATGGAATAGACCAGCTAATTTTTGTGCATACATTCCCATTCCATATCCTTTCTCTTTGATGTAGATGGATTGTGTGAGATTCAAATTTCCACCAGCGCCGGAGTAGGCAAATGCAGCAAGAAAGGTTGCAAGTGCAAGGCCTTCTGGGAAAAAGGTGTAACCATTGCCTTGTCCGACAGCCCCAGAAGCAAGGGTGAGCCAATCAGTTTTTGATGCAAGGATAATGGTTAAAAGAAAAACAGCCGGAACGCCAATAAGGATGATTGCGCGCGTTAGTTTTTCCATGAGTCCATAAACGGTCTTTCCTGTACTTAAAATGAAACCAATGACAAGAAGAAAGAAGATGGCAATCCATTGAAATTGTGCAAATCCAATCAGGTGTGAAAAGACTTTTGCGGAAGCGGCAATGATTCCAGGTAAACCAAATCCGACAAAGGTAGAAAGAATGAACCAAAAAGGGGTCCATTTCCACAACTTTGCGATTCCAACAAAGACACTTTCTCCTTTTACGAGCGTGTAGCGTTCAATCTCCATGTTAATAAAATACTGAAACGAGATTCCAAGGAGTGCCCCCCAAGCAATACCAAGTCCATAATTGGAAACAAGGTATGGCCAAAGGATCACTTCTCCAGATCCAAGTCCGAGAGCTAGGATGACAAAGCTTGGACCAATCAGTTTTTTTATGGCGATTGGTTCGGGAAATGGCTTTGTGGTACGTGTCGTGCTTTTTTTCATACGCACATATTGTATCAGATCTTGTATTTGTGTTTGTGTACAAAAATACTCAGTGAATACTGAGTATTTTTATGTTATTTTTTCATGGCTTCGATGTCTTGCAAAAGTTGTTGTAATCGAGCACTGATGCTTGCGAGTGTTTCTCTGTGTTGAGCATCGTTCTCTGCTTCTTTTGCATCGACTTCCTGGATTTCATCCACGTCCTCTTGAATTTCATCGACATCTTCTTGAATCTCATCAACATCTTGTTCAATTTCATCAATGTCTTTTTGGATTTCATCCACATCCACTTCAACTTCTTTGAGTGTTTCTGTGTTTTGGTTGACGGTCATTTGAATGAAGATTGCAAGATAGATTGCTTCAAGGGATACGATGGTTGTGACAATCAGTAAAATATTTTCCCATGAAAACACATGAAAAAGACCTAAAAGAAATGCGCCGATAAAGGCGAATGTGTGGACAATCAATGACGAAATGGACCCAATCCATTGGGTAAGACGTTCAATGGGGTGATGTGTATCTGCCATAAGTTTGTTTCATATTCAATCAAGATGCTGAGCGTTTAGTATAGGCTATCTGCCCGAAAATATAAAGGAAAACCTTTTTGATAAGTGTGGCTCGAGTCGAGACGATGTTTCTGTTACACTGTGCACACATGCAAAATGAACAAGAAAAATTAAACGCTCTTGAAACGGCAAAAGAGCATATTTTGCTCATTCAGCAAGCGATTAAGACGGAGATTGAGCAAGTTCAGCAATCCGTCGAGAAGCTTCAAGGGTCTTCGGGGGGATATGATGATAGTACGCGAGATAAAATTCTGGCGCATTTTGCGATTCGGGAAGATCAACTGCAACAGCTTTCTCCAAGCCCGTATTTTGTACGTTGTGATGTTTTGTCTGAGAATGGGGAAACAAAACCTTTGTATTTCTCAAAGTTTCCTCTCATAGAGAAGTCTATTTTTTCTTGGATGTCGCCCGCGGCACGTTTGAGGTTTTCCGATATAGGAAAGACATTCTACCAGTTGCAAGACGGAACCGTGCGGCATGGGGATCTCAAGCGCAAAGATCAGTTCATGATCGTGGGAGGAAAAATTGTGTTCATGACAAGCGAGTCGGATGCGTATGGACGAACGCTTGTTTATCAGGAAAAACTTTCTCAGAAAAAAGCAGGCTTTATGCTTCCGGAAATCGTGGAGCGCATGGAGCGCGCGCAGGATGATGTCATTCGCGCACCAGCACAAGGATCTTTTCTGATTGCGGGACCTGCTGGATCTGGAAAGACGACTCTCGCGTTTCATCGCATTGCTTATCTCTTACAATCGCCAGATACTGCTTCGAAGTTTTCTTCCAAAAATGTCATTGTTTTCGTTCAAGACGAAGGAACAAAGGCATACTTCTCGAAACTGCTTCCAGATCTCGGAATCCACGATGTGTTCGTTACAACGTTTGGTGAATGGGCAATGGAGCGGTTGTCTATTGCAGATACATGCTTTGTTCGACGACCAAATGGTGTGGATGACGCTGTTGATGCATATGAACATCGCAAGTCTCTCGCGCTTCGATCGAAGACGATTGTCGAGAAGAAATCAAAAGATGTTTTCAAAACGCTTGAACACATTTATGGTTCAGTGTTCCTTGATGAAGATATTGCTCGATTCAAACAACAGGTTCGTGATCGTGAGCTTGATCGCTTTGATCTCTCCCTTTTGTTAAGGTTTGAACAAGAGGTAAACGGACCGTTCGAGAGGCGGGAAGAATATTTGATCCAAAGGAAGAATTTTGTCGTCACGCGAAAGACTCGATCTGTTCCGCTTGTTTATTCTCTGATCGTGATTGACGAAGCTCAAAATTATTTGCCGGAACAGGTATCGCTTCTTCGAACATGCATCTCAGCTGATACACAGGCCATACTTTACGTTGGCGATCTCGGTCAACAGGTCTTGCTCGGTACAATGCGTCATTGGTCACATGCGGGGGAGGACTTTGCAAGTGGGCAAAAGGTACAATTGGAAAAAGTGTACAGAAACACGAAAGCGATTCTTTCTTATATTCTATCTCTTGGATTCGCTGTCTCTGTACCGGAAGGGTTGCGAGAGGGTGAGTTAGTTATAGACGAAGCTTGTTTGTCGGTTGAGGAAGAACTCGAACGGATTCAAAAAGAAGTTGAAATGAAAGATGTACAGACACAGATTGGAATCCTGAGCCCGTCGGCAGATTATCTGGGTCTGTTTCAAGAAGTATTTCAAGAACGGACGAATGTACATGTGCTCACCATCCACGAATCGCAAGGCGTCGAGTTTGATGAGGTTTACCTCGTTGGTGTGCCCTCGGACTATTTTGTCGAGACACAATCAATCTCGGAAGCATTCGCTGAAGAGCGACTTCGTATTAAACGAGATCTCATCTATGTAGCGCTTACACGCGCCATGGAACACGTATCGATTTTTGGTCGAAAACGGCTTTTTGAAATTTTTGCTTCCAACATTGACATAAACCGCTTTTCCCTGTAGCATTGCGGGATTCTGTTAATCAACAGAGCTGAAATAATATGTTTAAACGAAATAGTGGATTTGCTGGCAAATCCTTCGGAAAGAGAGACGGGGGGCCCGTCACGATGCACAAGGCTTCTTGTGCCGAATGTGGAAACTCTTGCGAGGTTCCATTTAAGCCAAACGGAAAAAAGCCAGTTTTGTGTGGCGACTGTTTCCGTAAAGATGACAATGGCGGAGAACGTTCAGAGCGCTCAGAGCGCCCATCGTTCCGTTCAAACGATCGTTCATTTGATCGTCCAACGCGTTTTGATGGTGATAAGCCTTCATATCCTGCTACATGCGGAGATTGTGGCGCACGCTGCACTGTTCCATTCAAGCCAATGCAAGGAAAACCAGTAAAGTGTCGCGAATGTTTTGTTCCAGGTGACCGTCCATCTTCAACAGGAGGAAGCGGAATGACCCAAGAACAATTCCAAATGTTGAACACAAAATTGGATGCGATTTTGAAAGCGGTTGGAGCATATGTTTCAACACCGAAACGTTTGAAAGAGCCAACAGATGAATTTTCTTTGGAAGTTGATACAACTCCAACAGAGAAGCCAGAAAAGAAAGCTTGGGCAAAACTCAAGTACAAGAAGTAAATTTTAAACAACCGGTTCGCCGGTTGTTTTCGTTTTCACGATAGGATGATCAGGTGTTATAATCCTCTCCAGTCTCTCGAGCATCTCTAGCCCCTCACACCTTTCCCATTATGACCCAAGCGCAAGCGCTCGATATTTTAAAAACCGGTAACTCTGTTTTTTTGACCGGTGAACCCGGAGCGGGGAAGACGTACACTATTAATATGTACGTTTCTTATTTGCGTTCAAAGAATGTGAATGTTGCCATCACGGCTTCGACCGGAATTGCCGCAACACATGTTGGGGGAATGACGATTCATTCTTGGTGCGGTATTGGGATTAGCAAGATTCTCTCAAGAGAAGAGTTGAAAGAAATCGGACGCAATGCACGTATTGTAAACAGAATGCTCAAGACGAGTGTGCTCATTATTGATGAGATCTCCATGCTTGATGGCCGAACGTTTGATCTTATTGATCTTGTGTGTCGCACGGTTCGAAAAAACGATGAACCGTTTGGTGGAATGCAGGTTGTTTGTGTGGGTGATTTTTTTCAATTACCTCCTGTCTCACGACAAGGTGAGCCTGTTCCAGAGTTTGCATTTCAGTCTCGATCCTGGCAGATGATGGATCCGCGCGTGTGTTATCTTACAGAACACCATCGACAAGACGACAAGGTTTTTCTTGGGGTTCTTCGTGCAATGCGTGCGGGATTTCTTTCAGATGAAGATAAAGATGTTTTGCTCACACGATCAGTCGATACAAATTTTGATCATGCCGATCTTGATGTCCCAAAGCTCTTTCCACACAATGCGAATGTGGATTCGCTGAATGAATTTGAACTCAGACGCATTCCCGGAAAGAAGGAATCGTTTGAAATGGAAATTCATGGAGCACCACCACTTGTTGAACAACTCAAGCGTGGCTGTCTTTCTCCGGAAGTGTTACACCTGAAAAAAGGGGCACAAGTCATGTTTACCAAAAACAATTTTGATGAGAAATATGTGAACGGAACCCTTGGTGTTATTGAGGGGTTTACGCAAGACGCGAAATTACCAATTGTTCGTACAAGATCCGGAAAGATGATTGAGGTGATAAAAACATCATGGTCTATTCGTGCGGAAGATAAAGAGCTTGCAAGTATTGTACAGTTTCCACTTCGCCTCGCTTGGGCGATGACCGTTCACAAGAGTCAGGGGATGTCGCTTGATGCTGCGTTTGTTGATCTTTCGAATGCGTTTGTGTGTGGACAAGGGTACGTGGCTCTTTCTCGTGTGCGCAATCTTGAGGGGCTTCACCTTGGTGGACTGAATGCACAGGCACTTGAAGTGAACCAAGATGTGCTTATGAAGGATGCAGAGTTTCGCACACAATCGCACGATGCAGAGGAGTTACTCGAAATGCTCACGGAGGAAGATTTGAAAACGCGACACAATGCGTTTGTACGCGAACGTAACGGAATTGTGGAAAGTGACGTTGATGAATGGATACAGTTGCTCAAAAAACCAAAAAAGGCTATAAAGAAGCGCAAAAAATAATCATATGTCACACATTCCAAAACATATCGGTATTATCATGGACGGTAATCGTCGTTGGGCAAAAGAGCGCGGCTTGAGTGCGGGGGATGGCCACGCGGCCGGAGTCGAAAATCTCACAACAATTCTTGAAGCATGCGCAAAACGTGGAGTGGAAACCGTAACTATTTATGCGTTCAGCACAGAAAATTTTAAAAAGCGCAGTCGTAAAGAGATTGCAACACTTTTTGGATTGTTGGGTGTTTGGTTGCAGCGCAAGTCAAAAGAGATGAAAGAACGAGGCGTCTGCCTCGCATTTCTTGGCGACCTCACAAAACTTCCTGAGCGTCTTCAGCACAAGATTAATCACGCTGTTGAGGTCTTGAAGGATAATGAACGCATTAAGTGTAATGTGCTCATGAATTACGGTGGACGTCCAGAACTCGTTAATGCGTTTAAAGAGATTGTAAAAAAAGGGATTGCGGCTGATGAAATCAATGAGGAACTCATTGAACAACATTTGTATACAAAGGGTCAGGCAGATCCTGATCTTATTATTCGAACGGGTGGTGACATGCGTGTAAGCAATTTTCTCATTTGGCAATTGAGTTACAGTGAACTCTATTTTACAGATACGTATTGGCCCGCATTTGATGAAGGAGAACTTGATAAAGCCCTCGCAGAATATGCTCGACGCGAACGTCGGTTGGGTGGAGATACAGCAACTGTCTATGCAGAAAAATCATAAACTCATTATTTTCTACAAATACACTCCCGTGACTGACGTGGAGCGTTTTGTTGTTTGGCAAAAAAAGAACTGCGCAGAGCTTGGGTTGTTTGGACGAATTTTGATTGCGAAAGAGGGAATCAACGGAACGGTTGAAGGCTTGATTGATCATATTGAGGAATATGAGCGTCGCATGCATACCCTTGATCAGTTTGGAGATTTCTCGAATGTTTGGTTTAAGGAAAGTCCAACAAATGGCGGGTCGTTTGAAAAAATGAAAGTAAAAGCTCGTACAGAGATTGTTGCAACAGGGCTATCTCTTGATGCGGATATTGATCCCAATCAAATAACCGGAACACACATTGAGCCGGAGGAACTTAAACGTTGGATTGAAAAGGGAGAAGAGTTTGAGATTATCGACATGCGTAATGATTATGAATATGCCGTTGGGCATTTTGCGGGTTCACGAGACAGCGGAATGAAAAACTTTCGAGATCTTTCAAAGATTGTTTCAGAACATGAGGATATCAAAGAGAAAAAAATATTGACTGTTTGTACGTATGGTGTGAGGTGTGAGAAAGCATCTGGACACCTCATCCAACAAGGATTTAAAGAAGTCTATCAGCTGCATGGAGGGATCGGGACGTACATGAAGAAATATCCAGGCGAAGATTTTCAAGGTTCGCTTTATGTGTTTGATAATCGCATGACGGAGCAATTTACGGATCAGTATCAAAAGATTGGGGTCTGTGTTGTATGTTCAGCAACGAGCGAGCGTTTTGGAAATTGTGCTTGGCCAGACTGTCACAAGCAGCTGATTATTTGTGAAGTCTGTGCTCCTCAAAAATCTTCCATTTATTGTCAAAAAGATTGCGAACAATCTCATCGTGTTTGTATCTCTTAATCTGTATGATATTCGGCAAGAAATCAGGTTTGGTGTAAGTGGGTCATGCTAAACATCGTCCATGTGTAAAAGTGGGTGATGTTTTTGTTTTGTGCTTTTTCTTGATAGAATAGATTTGAATGAAACCTTTATGTTTTTTTTGAAAAAAAATGGAGTGGCGATTTTTCTTGTTCTTTGTATTTTGAGTTTTGTGATTTGGGTTTTGCAAACACCTGTCACACAAAAGAGCTCACTGACAGGAGACTCAGAAGCACCGCTGCGTGTGGTTGCGAGTTTTTATCCGCTTGCGGAATTTGCACGGGCTGTTGGTGGAACGAATGTTCATGTTGAGACCATTACACCTCCTGGAACGGAGCCTCATGATTATGAACCAACAGCTGAGCAGATCGCACATATTTATAATGCGGATGTGTTTTTGTTGAATGGTGGTGGAATTGATGCATGGGCAACACGTATTGCGGCGGATGTTTCTGCTCGCGGTGTTCAGGTAATTGAAATGGGGAAGACACTTGATGTTCTTGGTCCTCCAGAAGGAGAAGAAGACCCAGATGTGATGTATGATCCTCACTTTTGGTTGAGCCCTGTTCTTGCACAAGCAGAAATCACTACGATTGAGAATATTTTGAAACAAAAAGATGTATCGAATGCAGATGCCTATATGCAAAACGCGAAAGCGTTTCGGTTGGCCCTTTCTCAGTTGGATCAATCGTATAAAGAAGGACTTGCATTTTGCCAGAATAAAACAGTCGTAGCATCACATTCCGCGTTTTCGTATCTCGCAAAAGAGTATGGATTTGACGTTCTTGCTATTTCTGGACTTTCGCCAGAAGAAGAACCTTCGGCAGGTAGACTCGCGGAGATTGCAAGACTCGCAAAAGAAAAGAATATTCGCCATATCTATTTTGAAACACTCGCAAGTCCAAAATTATCAGAAACACTTGCTCGTGAAATTGGTGCGGAAACTCTCGTATTTAATCCTCTTGAAGGATTGAGTGATGAAGAGCAATCAGATGGCAAAAATTATTTGAGTGTGATGCAAGACAATTTACTCAATCTTAAAAAGGGAATGGTGTGTCGATAAAAAAGAAATCTCCAATTATCTCGGTCGACAATTTGACCTTTGAACGCGGGAGCGAACACATCATCCATGATTTTTCGTTTGAAATTCAAGCGGGGGATTATGTTGGGGTGATTGGTCCAAATGGTGGAGGAAAGACAACACTTTTGCGTTTATTGTTAGGACTTTTGCGTCCGCATCATGGCGAGATCACTGTGTTGGGAGGAAAACCAACAGATCGTGCGGTGCGTCGTCAAATTGGTTATGTGGCACAACGAGGAGGAAATATTGATTCGCAATTTCCTGCAACCGTTGAAGAGGTGGTGCGTTCTGGGAGAACAGCACAACATGGATTGTTTGGGTGGTTGAATGAAAAAGATGAAAAAGCTATTCAACGAGCAATTGATATGATGGGAATTGCTCCATTGCTTTCTCGTCCTATTGGAAAACTTTCTGGCGGAGAACGACAGAAAGTTTTGCTTACGCGTGCTTTGGTGGCAGAACCAAAAATTCTCTTTCTCGATGAGCCTGTTGATGGGTTAGATCCTGCTTCGCGTGATGAATTTTATGCTTTACTTCGTAAATTAAATAAAGACGGTTTAACCATCGTTTCTGTCTCACATGATGTTCATACTGTTTCACAAGAAGCGCGTTCTGCCATTTGTTTGAAACATCAACTCGTGTGTCATGGGTCTAAGGCTTGTTTAATTGGAGAAAAAGAATTAAAAGACCTGTTTCACAAAGACAAAAAAGAACTTTTGCGCCACCACCACTAACATATGATTGAAATACTCACTCTAGAATTCATGAGACGGGCGTTTGCAGTTGGTTTGGTTGTGGCTCTCGTTGCACCAACGATCGGATTGTTTTTTGTGGTACGCAGATATAGCGCCATTGCAGACACGCTTGCGCACACATCACTTGCAGGTGTCGCAATCGGATTGGTAAGTGGTATCGCTACCATTCCGGCTGCCATGGCTGTTTCCGTTTTATCTGTTCTTGGAATCGAAAAAATGCGCGAACGTAAAACGCTTCCTGCAGAAACAATTGTTTCGTTGTTTTTATTTGGTGGACTTGCGGTCGGTGTTGTTCTGTTGGGGCTTGCACGTGGAAAAAATGTAAACGTAGTCAATTATTTATTTGGAAATATTGTCACTGTCACAAATACAGATATTGTTTCTGTGGGTGTGATTGGTGGAGCGGCCTTTTTGATCGCCCTTCTTCTTTGGCGTGTTTTGTTTGCTGTTTCCATTGATGAAGATACGGCAGAAGCAAATGGAATCCCTGTAAAATGGCTCAATCGAATTTTGGCGATTCTTGGTGCTGCCACTATCGCTATCTCTATGAATGTTATTGGTGTCCTCTTGATTGGGGCCCTTATGGTGATTCCGGTTTTATCCGCCATGCAGTTCAAGCGCGGATTTTACGCAACATGGGTTCTTGCACTTTGTATTTCTATTATTTCTGTTATTGGTGGATTATTTGCTTCTTATTATTTTGACCTTGCAAGTGGCGGAACCATTGTGCTTGGAACAATTGTGTGTTTTGTTTTCGCATCTGTGTTTTCTAAAGCCACCGTATGAAATTTAAACACGCTTTTTTTGCGATCGTATTTGTTCTCTTTTGGCACGGTGTCCTTCATCTTACAGATGGGTATTATTACTTGAATCAAATTGACGTCCCCATGCACCTTATGGGTGGATTTGCGATGGGAATACTCGGTCTTGCCATACATCATCAAGTTTCCACAAAACATCATAATAAGACATCGCCTTGGTGGTATCATTTTGCGTTCGTGGTTGGATTTGCAATGATGGTTGGTGTGGCATGGGAGTTTTATGAATTTATGAAGGATCAGACGATTCATGTATGGTTTAATCTTCCACCTTCACAACCATCACTTGCAAACACCATGAAAGATCTTTTGAATGATTGGATCGGAGCTATGGCGGCATTTTGGATGTTTCGAAAAAAGATTTAGACCTTTTTGTTTATAAAGAAGCGTGTTAGCATATACAAACATGAAAACATTAACGTTGTGCATTCTTGCGGCTATGTTATTTGTTTGCCTTACCTTTGCCGGTAAGTCTATTTTTGGTATGGAAGAGGGGATGCACATGGATAATGTTGAGTGTGTGAACCATTGCATCAATTCTTCTGTGTTTCCAATCGTTCCATCTACGGCCTTGCCTGCATTATTGTTTGTTTTGAGTTCAATAATCCTGGTTATTTTTGGGAACAGGGTGGATGCTTCATTTGTTTCAAACAAAGCACACTATATTCGTCTTACAGAACCAATACGTCTCACGCTCCGGAAAAAAACATTGATACCCATCATGATTCGGGATTAAACCAAACAAGTGATTTTATTTAAATCATATATTGTTTGGTTTTTGTTTTATGCAAAGTGTTACGATTTTATCTTCATTGATTTTAGGTTTTATTGCTGGGAGCTCCTCGTGTCTTGCTGTTTCTGGCGGATTGTTATTATCAATCATCGGACACTCGAATGAACGTTTTGGTGGAATGTCAAAAGCGACACGTATGAAATTTACGTGGATGTTTATATTCGGTCGAGTCGTGTCTTACACCATTCTTGGGGGACTCATTGGACTTATTGGTTCTACCTTTACATTCTCTCCAACAATTACGGGAATAATCACTCTTCTTGCCGCCGCATATATGATTATTGCCGGGCTTGAAATGCTTCAATTGGCTCCAAATTGGCTGAAGTGTGCCATTCCACGCCCACCAAAATGGCTCGCGAATAAAATTCTCGACGCAGATGGAAACCCAAACCCACTCGCGCCATTTTTGCTTGGTGCAGCTACATTCTTTTTGCCATGCGGATTTACACAATCTCTTCAGATTTACACACTTACAACCGCAAGTTTTTGGACGGGTGCAACCATACTTGGAGCATTTGCTATCGGAACAGTTCCGGCGCTTTTGGCACTTGGATTTGCGTCTGGTGCATTAAGCGGCAAAACAGGGAAGTTTGTTTTGAAACTTGCCGGAGTTTTTATTTTGTACCTAGCTATTGGAAGTGTTCAAAACGGATTAACATTACTTGGCCGACCTATTTCCTTTGCGGCCGTTTCAGACCAAGCTGGGTATCGAATCGTTTCTGAACAAGGAAATACAACCGCCACAACAACAGCCCCTTTGGATGAAAACGGTGTACAAGTACTCCAATTATCTCTTATAGATACGTCTCCATTTTATGCACCCGCAAAACCAGCTGTTGTTGCAGGTAGACCTGTAAGACTTGAGATTTCGGGGCCTGGCGGAGGATGTCGAAGTGTTTTTCAAATTTCCGGACTCGGAGTGCAGTTACCCCTGAATAAAACAAAAAATGTTGTTGAATTTACACCAAAAAAACCAGGACAATATACATTTAGTTGTTCCATGGGCATGTACCGTGGAACGTTAACGGTTCTCTAATATCAAACTAAAGTTATCGACGAACGGAGAAAACGCAATCAACGCGAGATCCTTCGGTTGCGCTCTGCTCCGCTCAGGATGACACATTCTTATGTCTATAAACAAAACGTTTCCGATTCGCGGCATGCATTGTGCAAGCTGCTCTCTTACGATTGAACGAACACTAAAAAAACTCGATGGAGTGGAATCTGTGGAAGTGAGTTACGGAACAGAAAAAGCAAAAATTCAGTTTGATGAATCAAAAGTGGATGTAGAAAAAATGTCACATCTTATCACTCCGCTCGGATATACATTGATTGATGAAACACCACACACAATGTCTGCAAAGGAAATGGGGATGTCAGAAAACGAGCATGCAGGACATTTAGGGATTCATCAATCAAAGGAAGAAAAACAAAAAGAACTTGATCAAATGAAAAAAGGGTTGGTTGTCGTGATTCCGCTCGCAATATTCAGTTTATTGCTGATGAGCTGGGATGTTCTAGCGCAATTCAATGTTGTCGCTGAAATGAATGCTGTTTTAAAAACATTCTTTCATCATCTGTTGCCGATTTTTGCCACGTACACACTGTTTGTTGTTGGTAAACCATATCTTCTCGGACTTTTCCGCTTTTTTCGATATGGGAAAGCGAACATGGACACTCTTATTGGACTTGGAACGCTCGCGGCATTTTTGTACAGTTTTGTTGTATCCGCATTTGAAAATGTCTTGCGCCCATACCTTGATGTAGAGATGTCCTATTATGATGTCACGATTGTTGTTATTGCATTTGTGGCGCTTGGGAAATTCTTGGAAATGCGTTCTAAATTGAAAACAGGAGATGCGATTCAAGCGTTGCTTACCTTGCAAGCAAAAACAGCGCTTGTTATCCGAGATGGAAAGGAGATAGAACTTTCGCTTGATCAGGTTGTTCATGGCGATGTATTGATCGTAAAGCCTGCGGGAAAGATTCCTGTCGATGGCGTTGTTCTTGAGGGTTCGTCATTTGTTGATGAGTCCATGATTACAGGTGAGCCAATTCCCGTTGAAAAATTGATCGGTAGTTCGGTCGTATCAGGAACAATGAATACAACAGGTTCGTTTACGATGAAAGCGACGAAGATCGGCTCAGAAACCATGCTTGCTCGCATTATTCAGATGGTTGAGGACGCACAAGGAAGTAAGGCACCAATTCAGGCGCTTGCTGATCGGATCTCGGGTGTATTTGTTCCTGTTGTTTTGGTGATTGCATTTATATCACTGATACTTTGGTTGGTTATTGGCTCGCGCACCATCGGATTCTCACAAGCGCTCACATTTGGTCTTACTTGTTTTGTGGGTGTACTTGTAATTGCTTGTCCATGTGCGCTTGGTCTTGCAACACCAACGGCGATGATTGTGGGTGTTGGTAAAGGCGCACGTGAGGGGATTCTGATCAAAGATGCGGCGACCCTCGAACGTCTACATCAAGTGAATGTTGTTGTTGTCGACAAGACAGGAACGATCACAAAAGGAAAGCCGGAAGTTGTTTCTGTCATCCTGAGCGGAGCGAAGGATCTCGCGTCAGAACAGAAACTCTTCTCAATCCTCGCATCACTTGAGTCAAAATCTGAACACCCAATCGCAGAAGCAATTGCGGCTCATGCAAAGGCAAATCAAATGGATTTGCCAGCGGTAAGTGCATTCGAGATTGTTAAAGGCAAAGGACTTCGCGGAACCGTCGAACAGATTGAATACTTTGCGGGAAATGTGAAGCTCATACGGGATCTAAAATTGAACTTCGACGAGACGCTCATTGAAAAGGAAACTTTGGCAGGGAAAACTCCCGTTATCTTCGCGACGAAGGAAAAGGTTCTCGGTGTCGTCTTTGTGGCCGATGCGATAAAGCCTGAGGCGATCGAAGCTGTGGCAAAGTTGCATAAGCGTGGAATCAAAGTTGTGATGCTTACAGGAGATCACAAAAACACCGCCAGATTCATCGCAGATCAGGTTCACATCGACGATGTCGTCTCAGAGGTCATGCCGCACGACAAACTCGCTAAGATCAAAGAATTACAAGCGGAGGGAAAGGTTGTTGCGATGGCGGGTGACGGAATCAATGACGCTCCAGCCCTTGCACAAGCGGATGTTGGGATTGCGATGGGAACGGGAACAGATGTGGCGATCGAATCTGCTGGGATCACACTTCTTGGCGGTGATCTCTCGAAGCTCGTTAAAGCTATTCGATTGTCTGAGATCACCATGCGCGGCATCAAACAAAATTTGTTTTGGGCATTCTTTTATAACGTTGTTGGAATTCCGCTTGCGGCCGGATTGTTCTACCCATTTTTTGGCCTCCTCCTGAACCCAATTTTCGCCGGCGCGGCAATGGCGTTCTCGAGTGTGAGCGTGGTGGGGAATTCGCTTCGACTCAAAACAAAAAAGCTTTAAAAAAGAAGCCGGATCCTCGTGATCCGGTTTTTGATTTTTTATGTTAGTATGTTCGAGCTATGTCCCGCCCCCTTCTTGAAGTGAATCATCTCAACAAATCGTATGGAAAACAGGTCGTTGTAAAAGACGTCTCGTTTGTTGTGGGTGAAGGACAGAAGATTGCGCTTATTGGCAGAAACGGATCCGGAAAGACCACGCTCATGAATATGCTTACAGGTGCGGAAGAGCGGGATTCGGGTGATTTCAAGATTTTTGACCGTACGCGTGTGGGGGTGATTCGTCAGCATGAGGTTCTTCCAAGTGATGTTTCGGTCGCGCAGTTTCTTGAGGAACGAACTGGTAAACCTGTTTGGACAATCGCAAAGCTTGCGTCGGAGTTTGGATTACATACAGATCATCTCGAGAAAACAGCCGCACAACTTTCTGGTGGGTATCAGATGCGTGTAAAGATCGTTGCCATGCTCCTTGAAGAGCCTAACTTGCTGCTGCTTGATGAACCGGTGAACTATCTTGACTTGAACACATTATTGCTTCTTGAACATTTTTTGAAATCGTACAGAGGAAGTTTTATTTTGGTTGCTCACGATCGCGAGTTTCTTGAGAATACGTGTACAACAACGTTTGAGATTGAACGGGGAGAACTGACAACTTACGCGGGTACGGTGGAAAATTATTTAGTGTTCAAGGAAGAACAGAAAGAGTATGCCCTTCGAACGAACAAGAAACTCGCGCGTGAGATTGAACATCATCAAGAATTTGTTGACCGATTTGGTGCAAAGGCGACGATGGCATCTCGGGCACAGAGCAAATCAAAGCACATCGCCAAACTGAGAAAGAAGATTGCAGGTGTACATGCAGATCTTGCAACGACGAAGATCAAGATCCAATGCCCACTGGTTCCGCCTGGAACGGCTGTTTATGCTGAGGAAGTCTCGGTCGGCTATGGCGACAAAGTGATTGTCGACAAGATTAATTTTCATATCAACCGAGGAGACAAAGTTGTGATCGCCGGAGAAAACGGACAGGGAAAGACAACGTTGCTGAAAACCCTCGCGGGAATACTCGAACCTCTTTCGGGTAAACTCAAATGGTGGCATCACGCCGACATTGGATATTATGACCAGAAAGTCGACGCAACGCTCATTCCAAACGAGACGGTGCTGAATTATTTGATGCGCATGGCGCCGCATATTTCGTCTGGCGAGAGAATCCTCATGATGGCAGGGAACTTCTTGTTTCGTGATGACGATCTTGAGAAACCAACAAGTGTTCTCTCGGGTGGCGAACGTGCACGCTTGTGTCTTGCTGGCATACTTCTCCACGAACATTCTGTCCTCCTTCTCGATGAACCAACAAACCATTTGGATGTTGAGACAGCTGAAGCGCTCGCTATTGCTCTTAAACAATATGAAGGGACGGTGATCTTTGTTTCCCATGCGCGAACATTCGTAAACGCGTTGTGTGACAAGGTTCTTGAGATCCGATTTGGAACACTCAGAAATTATCCCGGGCCATATGAAGAATACGTCTCGGATCTCGCGGAGATTATGGAAATGGAAGCGCGTGATCCAAAAACTTCCTCTATCACAAAGAACGGGTCGGGGGCAGATCATATGCAGGCGCGTGTTGAAAAGGCAGAGGCTCGAGCGAAGCTTAAAGAATTACAACGAGCCGTCGAGCGCCTCGAAAAACTCATGAAAGTTCTCGATCGCGAGCGAAGTGAGATCCTTCAATTTTATTTCGAGAATCCAACGGAGTATGCGCCAGAGAAGGCGACACGTCTTGGGGAACTTGATGAGGAATATAAACAAAAAGAAGATGAGTGGTTCAAATGGCAAGAGGAAATTGAGATGCTTTAAGTTAATGTGATAGGATAACTTTGTATGCAAACTCGACTCAATAAATATCTCGCAGACCGTGGCGTCTGTTCACGCAGAAAAGCGGATGAAT
>CAYOCD010000013.1:0-20701 GCA_964402425.1 uncultured Gammaproteobacteria bacterium
AGATTCCGGTGTTAACTTAATATCGTACGTAGGATTACGCTGATCACGCAACGCACGATCTAAAAAACTCACGATGTATTTTTTTTGATTTTGTTGCGCAGCTTTTCCATTCATTCCATTATATGTATGAATCGCATCCGCAAGTTGAGAAGCATTCATTCCAAGCTCGTGTTGCATCCATAACATAAACTCTTGCTTGTCTTTGAACTCAGATCCGTCTGGTTTCTGTGGCATATGTTCACCACCAGAAACAGCATGAACACGAACATCGCTTGGGCTCATTCCTAATTCTTCTGCAATCTGCTGAGCCATCAAAGTTGCTTCATTACCCACAATCTGAGCAGAATCTCCTGCGAGTTCACTATTCTTGCCCGTGTCACCTTCTGCGCTTGCAAACGTTGTAACAGTTACATCAACTCCTTTATAGAATCCCCCATCTTGTTTAATTTGTTCAACAATCCCATTTGTCATTGAATCTATCTTTAACCGCCCTTCTGCATCATAACGAGGGGCATAAGATCGTGCATCTTGTTCATGTAACTCGACTCGATCCCCCTGAACCTCTTCAATGTTTAAACGTTCTTCTCCTTGAGCCTTTTTTTGTTCCCCTCCTCCAACCACAGATTCTTGTTTTGTAGATTGGTGTTGGGAAGCGGAAAATTCTTGCGCGTTTACCACACGATCACTAAAAACAAGAAGCGCGGCAAGAGCAACAAATTTTGTTGCCGTACTTTCACGCATCTTTGTCAAAAATGACCTTGTTCTCCCTTGTGCTTCAATCAATCCTGCGTTTTGATCAACTGTCTTTTTTATCTTATCTAATTCCCTGTTTGTAGATTCTCTTGATTCCCCACCAAATATTCCCATAAATCGTTCACCAAAACCCATAGAGTTAATTTGTATCGGAAAGGAATTTCTTCATTTCCTCATTTAATTCCGTTAAGATTTTTTTTGCAAAAACAGGATCTGCATCCATCTTTTTTTTAAGAACCTCCAACTCTTTTTGATCTTCTTCGGAAAGAGTGACGTCCAAAGACATAAATAAAAATTAAAACATTAATCTAAAATTATTTTACAGGAAATTTTCAGTTTAATAAACAAAAAACCATCTCACGTATGAGATGGTTTTTTGGTGCACCGGGAGGGGATCGAACCCTCGACCAAGAGATTAAGAGTCTCCTGCTCTACCGCTGAGCTACCGATGCGCAAAACTTCCAAAATTTGCATCCAATCAGCTCGGACCTGTGCTCCACGTTTGAAGGGATTTTAGCCCCATCTCACTTGCAGTACTTGATCTTCGCAGATTATGCATCAAATTTTGAAAGTTTATGCACGCGCCCCATATTCGTATACGGAACGTACTGTGCGTCGAAATAATACTGAATTCGTTGACGGACGTCAATATTTAAGATACCATTCAGTCGTTCCACGTATGCGGACATAGCTCAGCTGGATAGAGCATCTGTCTTCGGAACAGAGGGTCGGGGGTTCAAATCCCTCTGTCCGCACCAAAAATACACCACTTTATGTGGTGTATTTTTTTCTTCTAAACTCATTGACAAGCCTCTCTGTTCCACTTATGCTTTCGCTGCGTTTGATCAATCCACAAACAAAAGAGGCCAAATGGCAACTGTCGTTACACTCAACGGAAAAAGATACGCAGGAAACAACGTAGTTGTCATCAACGGGCGCGTCCAAATAGACGGAAAAGACGTAACGCCAAAAGATGAAAAAAACATTAACATTTCTGTGCAAGGCGATATCGAAACACTTCAAGTAGACGCGTGTCACGCGATCACCGTAACTGGAAAAATTGGTAGTGTGAATTTACACGCGGGCGATATCGAAGTTCGTGACGGTGTGCAAGGCAACGTACAAACCAGAACGGGCGACGTCAAAATCGGCGGCAATGTTCATGGTGATGCAAAAACACAAACTGGAGATATCAACATAGGCGGCAATGTGGGCGGAAATGCCTCCACCACACTTGGCAACATCACACATCGCAAATAACTTCTATCCGAGACTTCTCTCGGATTTTTTTATAAAGAAAAATCGACTCACGCATGAGTCGATTTTTTCTCACCACCCCTTCTTTTCAATCCCTGCTTGTGCTGCTGCAACCTGTGCTTCTTGTTTAGACATACCTGATCCTGTCGCAACTTGTTCTTTACCAATAAATACACCGACGATAAATTCTTTTGCGTGATCTGGTCCCGTTTCTGATAAAACTTTATAGGATGGTGTTACACCTTCGTGTTCTTGTGCGGCTTCCTGAAAGCGACTTTTTGGATCGATGTATAATTGATTTTTTAACACACGATCAAGCTCAGACAATACACGCTCATCAATAAACTTCTTTGCACCATCCCAACCATGATCAAGATAAATTGATCCAATGATCGCCTCAAACGCATTTGCAAGAATGTACTTGCGTGCCTTTGACCCTGTGTCTTTCGATTCGCCACGTGATAAATGTAAATACGGCTCGATTTCAAGTTTGTTGCAAAGTTCTGCAAGCATCTCTGCATTTACGAGCGCTGCACGCCAGTTTGTGAGTTCACCTTCTGGATTTTCGAAGTTAAGATAAAGATGTTCTGTAACAACAAGTTCCAAAACAGCGTCACCAAGAAACTCAAGACGTTCGTTATGACCCAAACGAAAGTCTGGGTGTTCATTCAAATAAGATCGATGAACAAGCGCTTGTTGTAACAGATCCTTATTTAGGAATGTAACACCAAGGGTTTGCTCGAGATCGGCAAGATCTGTCTTTGGCATAGAGATATAAGGCGATAAATGCGATAAAGGCAGTAAAGGCGATAAAGGCTTTGAAAAACGTTTTCGATAAGCCACTATAGCATTTATTGCCTTTATAGCCTCTTAAGCCTTTTCAATTATTTCCTCCTGTTTTTTAGGTTCTTCCTTCACTTCCTGATCAACTTTCTTGATCTCCCCTTTTGCGACCATGTCTTTATAGACAGCCCCAAGAACACCATTCACAAATCGACCACTTGATTGTCCACCGAATCCTTTTGCAAGTTCGATCGCTTCGTTGATGGCAACCTTTGCCGGAATCGCGTCCGAGAATTTCAACTCATACACACCAAGACGAAGAATGTTTCGATCAATGAGCGTTAAGGACTCGAGCGGCCAATCAGGAGCAAAACGCGTAATGAATTCATCGATCACGTCTCGTTTCTCCATGACACCATGCACAAGACCTTCCACAAATTTCTGGTCATCAAACTTTGGCGCAAACTCTTGTCGGTTAAACGCGATAATATCTTCAATTTTTTCATCCTCCATACCAAGAAAATCCCATTGATACAGGGATTGCATGGCGATGGTTCGAGAGAGGTGACGATTCGACATAGAAAAAGAACGAGTTAAAAACAAAAGAAAGCATTAAGCTTTCTTTTTTGGTGCCTTTTTGGTTGCTGCTTTTTTTACAATTTTTGCTGGAGTTTTTCCAACATTCAAAACTTGTTTTCCACCATAAAAACCGCAGGAGAGACAAGCGTTGTGAGGTTTTACAGGTGCAGAACACTGTGGACAATTTGGAACGACTTTCTTTGAAAGTCCGTCATGTGAACGACGACGACGTCCAGAAGGATTGGATTTCTTACGGGCTGGTACTGGCATAGGAGTAAGTAGAAAGGAGTGAGTAGAAAGTAGAAAGGTGGGAAGTGGGAAGAAAAAAGAGATAATCAAAATCCCTTTATGCTTTCTACTTCCTACTTTCTACTCCTTTTATACCATTTTTCAGCCCTCGCGTCAAGAAATCAAAAGACTGTGGCAAAAAGCACCGTCTTTTGATATTTCAGAGACTGTTATAAAAAAATCCCTCGAACTCAAAGAGTCAAAGGGAATAAGAGACCAAGTACCAACCGAACAAGTTTCAAACGGTCAGTTGCGGGACTACGAGACGATAACGATACGCGCAATACTATACACAAACGCGTCCCCGTGATGAGAGACACGCACATATAGACCGCCCCTCGCAGCGACACGCACGCGCGCGACGTAGAACTGATCGCCTTCCCTGAAGAGGAAGAACGTGGCGTAGCCATCTGCACGAAGCCACTTAGCCTGTTTCTCGCAGAACTCGACAATTTGATGTTGTGACAAGCACAACTTGTCGAGATCCGACCCGAGAGAGCCGAACATCTGTGCGAACGTCGCGTCCTTGATCATTTCATGGACGGAAACATTCGTGGTAGCCGTGGACTTTCCGCGCTTATCGAGACCCCAACTTCCGAAGAGACCTCCGATAAATGCTTTGAACACGCCTTTTTCTTTGGCGATGTAGCGAGAGCCGTCGCAAGCGGCGATCATGATCGTTTTATCTGTCGAGAGCAATCGGAACAAGGACTCCGTCACAGTCTCTTTGACAAGATCGCCTTTCCCAAACTCTTTGACGAATTTTGGGAATTCGATCGCGAGTCGACGAGGATCGTCAATCAGTTTCTGTAATTCGCCGCTTGCGATATTTCCCCATGGGACGTTTTTCAACGCGGAGAGAAACTCAAACACTTGTTTCAAACCTGCCATAACACACCTCACCTCGCGGTAGCGGCCCCACGAATCTGATCAGTACAGAATCAAAAGCAAACCTTACCGGATGGTAAAAAATACAAAAAAATCACGATTATGTCAACCATAAAAAAATAAAACCCCTGCAAAACAGGGGTTTTATACTTTTCCTAGATAAGTGCTGCGCTCGCGACCGTGTCATCTGGTTTCTTGAAGCGCATGATGCGAACCCCTTGGGTTGCACGACCAAGAACGGAGACAGAGCTCAAACTTGAGCGAATCACCTGTCCTGCACCGGAGATAATGAACATATCGCGTTCGTCTTTAGTATCCACAATATGCGCCGCAACAATCTTTCCTGTCTTTTTGCTGATATTTGCGGTTTTAATTCCGGATCCACCACGTCCTTGAACTTTATATTCAATGAGATCCGAGCGTTTTCCGTATCCGTTTTCCATCACGACGAGGATTTCCTTTTCTCCCGGTTTCTTTGAGCTGCCGCCTGGAATAATTCCCATTCCGACCACAGAATCATCCCCTTTCAGCTTAATTCCACGAACACCAGAGGCAACACGTCCCATTGGGCGCACACCTTTTTCTTCAAATCGAACCGCTTGTCCACCGCTTGTTACAAGCATGATCTGATCTTTTCCAGATGTTGGACGAACCCATTGCAGGTTATCACCGTCTTTCAGTTTAATGGCAATAAGTCCAGATTTACGGACAGAATCATACTCGGACAACTCTGTTTTTTTGATCGTTCCCTTATTTGTCACCATGAGAAGATACTTTGAGTCCGCAAGTTCATCCATTGACAACGATGCTGAGACAGACTCACCCGGCGCGAGCTGGAGGAAGTTTACAAGCGCTTGGCCCTTTGCGATGCGCGATGCCTCAGGGACATCATACGCCTTCAACTGGAACACACGACCACGAGAGGTAAAGAACAAAAGATCTTTGTGTGTGGTCGTTGAGAATACTTGTTCGACTTCATCCTCTTCTTTTGAGGCCATGCCCACAACACCTTTTCCTCCACGTTTTTGTGTGCGGAATGTGTCTGGGTCGATACGTTTGATGTATCCAGCCTTAGTGATCATGACAACAGTCTCTGTGTCAGGCACAACATCTTCAATTGAGAATTCTTTAATCCCCGACTTAATGATTTGCGTGCGACGAGGAGATGCGTATTTCAGTTTCAACTCTTCTACTTCTTTTGCAATGACTGCCATCATCTTTTTCGCACTTGCAAGAATAGATTCGAGTTCTTTGATGAGCGCCATCTTTTCTGCATACTCTTGTTCAACGCGAAGAGTTTCAAGGTTTGCGAGTTGCTGCAAACGCATGTCGAGAATCGCGACCGCTTGGCGTTCCGAGAGTTTAAATTGTTTGATCAAGTTTATACGCGCTTCTTCTTTGTCTTTTGATTTTTTGATACACGCGATGATCTTGTCAATCTGCGCGAGTGCAATACGCAATCCTTCGAGGATGTGTGCGCGATCAAGAGCGCGCGTGAGTTCAAATTGCGTTCGACGCTTCACCACCTCTTGGCGATGCTTCAAATACTCTTCGAGAATCATTTTCAGATTGAGTACGCGTGGCAAAATTCCACCATCTACAAGCGCAAGCATGTTGTAGTGCGTTGACTCTTGAAGCTGTGTTGTTTGGTAAAGACGGTTGAGTACTTTTTTTGGATAAGCGTCTTTTTTCAACTCAACAACAACACGCACCCCTTCTGATGTTGACTCATCTCGCAAATCTTTAATTCCCTCGATCTTTTTATCGCGTACGTTTTGCGCGATACGAATAAGCAAGTTTGCTTTGTTCACCTGATAAGGAATTTCCGTGATGACAATCGCGTAGTTTCCTTTCTTATCTTCCACAATATCCGTTTTTCCACGAACCACCACTCCCCCACGCCCCGTGGCGAGTGCTGTTTTAATGTCCGTGTTGCTATAGGCAATTCCACCCGTTGGAAAGTCTGGTCCCCTCACGATTTCAGACAAGTCTTCAATGGATGTGTCTTTGTCTTTGATCAAAGCAAGCACAGCATCACAAACTTCTCCAAGGTTATGTGGCGGAATATTGGACGCCATACCAACAGCGATTCCAACTGTTCCGTTAATAAGCAAGTTTGGAAGTTTGGCAGGAAGAACTTTTGGTTCTTTGTGTGTTCCGTCAAAGTTTGGAATGAAGTCAACCGTTTCTTTTTCAATGTCGACAAGCAATTCTTCTGAAATGGTTTCAAGTTTTGCTTCTGTGTAACGATATGCCGCAGCCGGATCACCATCGAGCGAACCGAAGTTTCCTTGTCCACGAATGAGTGGATAACGCATGGAAAAATCTTGCGCCATACGAACAAGCGAATCATACACTGCAGAATCCCCATGCGGGTGATACTTTCCAAGAACATCTCCAACAACAGAAGCACACTTCTTAAACTTTGCACTTGAACGAAGTCCTGTTTGCCACATGGAATATAAAATACGGCGATGAACCGGTTTCAGACCATCACGAATATCTGGAAGTGCACGTCCGACAATAACGGACATGGCGTAATCCAAGTATGACGTTTGCATTTCATCAGCAATACTGCGGCGCTCAATACGACCAATTCCGTTCAAAGAAACATCTTGAACTTCTTCAGGATTTTGCCCGGTTTCACCAGTTTTCTTTGTTGCCATATCATTGCGTTGAAGTTTGTTTCAATTCTTCTTTCACGTTTTCTAAAATCGCTTGTTCGGCTTTTTGTTTATTTTCCAGAGACTGCTTTATTTGTTCAAAAAAGGCTTTCATCTTATCGATGGTCTCGCGTGATTTTTGTTCCAAATCTTCTTCTCCAACAAATTGTTGTTTTGTTTGATCCATTTGAGCAGAAATGGTCTGCCGTGAATCTTTGAACGATTTTTGTAATACGCGAGCAACGGTGAAATACCATCCAACAGCCATAAACACAACAAACAGAAAGATGGTCGCGGCAAGCCAACGCTTTTGTTCTCGCGACATTGGACGCAAGGATCGAGGTTTTGCGTGTGGCATAGGATTAAAAGGCATGAGAAGCCTTAAAGGCAAAACCTCTCCAACATTTCCAACCTTTCCGACTTTATTTACTTAGCGTCACAATAAGCATGTCTTCTTCTGGTAAATCTTTACGTGCCACTTTATATTTATTCATTTCTTCTTTCTTTGTTCCAGCCATTTCTTTCAAAAATGTTTCGAGTGGCTGAAATGATTCTTTCAAATTTGGAAGCTCATACGTCATTGGAATAACGACACGCGGTTCAATTTGTGCAATGACTTCTGCGGCAAGTTTTGCAGTCAAAACACGCCCGCCCCCAACAGGTACCATTAATATATCGATATTTTCAAGTTCCTGAAGTTCTTTATCCGTAAGTGCACGATCCAGTGATCCTAAGTGTGCAACATGCATCCCTTCGCACTCAATGCGAAACAGATTATTTGCCACACGAACACCCTTTGTTTCTCTTTTGAGAGGAGCATCTACGCCATACATGAATACTTGGCGAACCTCAAATTCACCCGGCATATCAATAAGCTGCGGTGTTCCTGCAATGGCGGATAAATTATTCGCATCTTCCTCATTATGTGAAACCAAAACGACGTTCGCCTCAAGAGTACGAGGAAAACGTAAGCCTGTTGCATTGTCATACGGATCCACAACAAGAGTAACTTCTCCCTCTGACGTATTGGTAATAATCTCAAAACACGAAAGTCCATTCCAGATAATTTGCATACGATGGAGATTATAACACATTCATCCTAAACCTCCTCCGCCAACGATTCTTTCCAGTAAGAAATTTCTTCTTCGATCTCTTTCAGATCTGGATCAGGCTCCGTAACCAAAAATCCTTCTTTATACATCTGCACTTTGCCTTTGATTTCTGATGCTTGTCCTTCATCTCCTTGTTTCGCAAGTCCGAGCAGCTCTGAAAGCTTGCCTTCAATCATTTTTACGTGATCATTCCACTTCTTTAAGAGAATGTCATAAGCAGCCATATCGGCACTCACGTGAGATTTAATTGCTTCTCCGAGCTTTGATTTTGCAACCGCAATTCCATCAATTACTTGATAAATTTGTTCTGGTGAAAGGGATTCTGAAAGTAAATCGCTGCGCACGAGTTCATCTACATGAACACCTGCGTTCAAATGAGGTCCAATCACACTTCGAACAGCGTCATCCACATGTTCGAGAATCATCTGATTCAGTTTCCCCTCTTCTTTTGTATGAATAAGTTCATCATACGCATGACGATACGGATATTCTTTCACTCCAACATCATGAAACGCACGGCGAATCATAGCTTCATCTGCCGTTTTATCAGTTTCAAGTTCATCATGAATCTTTTGCCCTTCTTCCTTAATTTCATCAGGAAGTGTTGGAACAAAATGATGGATGGCATACTGAAACTCATCGAGAAGGGCTTTTTGTGGGTGAGACATAACAAGAAGTTTAAATCGAAAATTCTTCCCACATGGTACTTTACCCCCGTCATATTGACAATTCGTCAAAAATGAATTATTCTTTTGCGTCGTCTCCTCAACAGACGGCCGAGGAAAAATCATGCTTGGAATGAGTTCTGGCGATACTTTATTTGCCATCCTGGGCATAGCTTCATTTGCATGGCTGAGTGCAATTGCTTTTGCAGATGCAATCAAAGCCAAATACACTAAAGATGAAGATGATGAATCCAACGACGATCCTGAAAACACAGAGTGTGAGGATGTTTTGAATGACATCAAGAAAACACTTGAGCAACAAAATGCTCAATACGAAAGACTGATCACATTGCAAGTAGAACAACAGATCCTTCTTGTGCGTCAGACGCACCTCCTCGAAGAAATCCGCGACGGACTCACCGAACCGGTCGAGACCGAAACGAAATCAACCACACCATAACCAAATGAAGCCCTTCCGAGAGCGACTTCCGCCTCGATAGTCGTTTTTGTCCTCATTCCCTCATATCAAAATTTACCCCCCCCCCGACCTTAAAGGATACCTACTAACTCAACAGAATGTTGGGTTTTTTGTTTGTTACAAAAAAGCGGTAAAAGGTCAGATCCAGAATATTGCATACCAATTCCGGATCAGCTTTTTTTCAATATTTTACCAATAGACCTTGCCAAAAAACCCCGTATCTATTACACTTCCTTCACTTATTAATCCCTAGCCCCGTTGGACCGTTTTCAAGATTTCTTGAGGGCCGTCTGGCGGCATATTTTTGTATGAAGGACACTCAGACAGAGTTTCAGAAACTGATGGAAGAAGGACAATATTTAAACATCCCAAAAATTGGAGATGTTGTTACAGGAAAGGTTGTTGGTTCCGGACGCCGCGAAATTCGCATTGACATCAATGGAATTGCAACAGGTGTTGTTCGTGGACGCGAACTTTTTACCGGCGGAACAGAAGCAGGAGACATGAAAGCAGGAAGTGAAGTCGAAGCAACTGTTATTGAGCTCGAAAACGAAAACGGAGAAATGGAACTTTCATTCCGCTTTGCAGGTCAAAAGAAAGCTTGGGAAGAATTGCGCCGCTTGTTCACAACAGGTGAAACATTTGACGTCAAAATTTTGGAAGCAAACAAAGGTGGTCTCATTGTGGCAGTTCAGAACATCACAGGATTCTTGCCTGTTTCTCAACTCTCTCCAGAGCACTATCCACGCGTAAGCGGTGGAGACAAAAATAAAATCCTTGAAAAATTGCGTTCTTACGTTGGTTCTAAAATGAACGTACGCGTCATTGACGTCAATGAAACAGAAGAAAAATTGATTGTTTCAGAAAAAACCGTTTGGGAAGACACACAAAAGAACGTCATCTCTAAATTTGGTGTTGGTGACACAATTGAAGGCGAAGTAACAGCCGTTGCGGACTTCGGAGCCTTTGTAAAGTTTGATTCTTTGGAAGGTCTTGTTCACATCTCAGAAATCGCTTGGCAACGCATTGATCACCCACGTGATCTTCTCAAGATCGGACAAACTGTTAAAGCAGAAATCATTGGTATTGAAGGAAGCAAGATTTTCTTGTCCATGAAAAAATTGATTCAAGACCCATGGGCAGGCGTTGCAGAAAAATACAAAATTGGAGAAATGGTTGAAGGAACCGTCCTCAAAGTAAACCCATTTGGATTATTCGTGGAACTCGACCCTGAAATTCATGGTCTTGCACACGTTTCAGAACTTTCTGACAAACCTGTCACAGACGTAACACAAATTGCAAAACCAGGTGATGTTATGTCCTTCAAGATTGTTTCCATTGAACCAAAAGAGCACCGTCTCGGTCTCTCATTAAAAACAAAATCAGAATCAGAAGGAACAGAAACAGAAAAAGCAGCAGAATAATTTATACGGGTGGGGTATACCCCACCCCTATTTTTCTATGAAACCACTTTCAAAAAACGTGATCATGGCGATTCTCGCGATTCTTGTTATTTCCGTGATCTTTTCAAACTACACCATCAAAAACAACAAACCCGAACAGGTAAACCTTGCGAAAGTGGTTGAGGAAATTCAAGCAGGAAGTGTGTCTGCTATTGATATTGAAGGAACAGACATTCAAATCACCCTTAAAGATGGAGCAAAACAAACAACACGAAAAGAATCGATTGTCTCTTTACCTGAGGTGTTGATCGATTATGGTGTTACCGCGGAACAGTTGCGTAATGCCAATATCACCGTCAAAGATCGCTCTGCACGCTCGTATTTTATGGGTGTGATCTTGCCATCACTTCTTCCCCTCTTCCTTCTCATGATCGTATTTTGGTTCATGCTTCGCCAAATGCAAGGAGCTAACAGTAAGGCCATGCAATTTGGAAATTCAAATGCAAAAGAATTCAACAAAGACCAAAAACAAAAAGTCACCTTTGCTGATGTTGCAGGAGCAAAAGAATCAAAAGAAGAATTACAAGAAGTGGTTGAATTCTTAAAGAGTCCGAAAAAGTTTTCCGATCTTGGAGCGAAAATTCCAAAAGGAGTTCTCCTGATGGGACGCCCAGGAACAGGAAAAACCTTGCTTGCCCGCGCGGTTGCAGGTGAAGCAGGTGTTCCCTTCTTTCACATGAGCGGATCTGAATTCGTTGAAATGTTCGTCGGAGTTGGAGCGTCTCGTGTTCGCGATTTGTTTGCGCGCGCAAAAAAATCCGCACCGTGTATTATCTTCATTGATGAAATTGACGCTGTTGGTCGCCAACGCGGTTCTGGCATGGGTGGATCTCATGACGAACGCGAACAAACACTCAACCAAATCTTGGTCGAGATGGATGGGTTCGAAGCAAACCTTGGCGTCATCGTCATTGCGGCAACAAATCGCCCTGATGTTTTGGATCCAGCCCTTCTTCGTCCAGGACGCTTTGATCGCCGAGTAATCCTTGATCTTCCGGACATCAATGAGCGTGAAGCCATCTTAACCATCTACGCAAAAAACAAACCGCTTGTTGCAGAAATCAATTTGCGCCGCGTTGCAGAACGTACCGCCGGATTCGCTGGAGCAGATCTCATGAATCTCTTGAACGAAGCGGCTATTCGCGCCGCTCGTCGCAATGATAATAAAGTCACACAAGAAGACGTTCTTGATTCCATTGAAAAAGTCATGCTCGGACCAGAGCGCAAGAGTTCTGTCATGAGCAAAGAAGAAAAGAAAGTAACAGCGTATCATGAGGCAGGTCACGCCATTATTGCGCACATCCTTCCAAATTCAGATCCTGTTCACAAAGTTTCTATTATCCCTCGTGGAAGTGCGGGTGGATACACCATGAAAGTTCCAGGTGAAGACAAAAAACTTCATAAGCGTGCGGAATTCCTGGCAGACCTCGCAGTCATGCTCGGAGGATTCGTTGCAGAAAAGGAAACATTTGGTGACGTTACAACAGGTGCGTCAGATGATTTGCGTAGAGCATCACGTCTTGCACGCGAACTCGTCACACGTTACGGCATGAGTGAAACACTCGGACCTCGCGTGTTTGGAGAAGCGGATGAAATGGTCTTCCTTGGAAAAGGAACGCATGACCACAGAAACTATTCTGAAAAAACAGCAGAACTCATCGACCTTGAAGTTGAAAAACTCATCAATGGCGCGCTTGAAACAACTCGTGGTATAATTCGAAAAGAAAAAATGCACCTGGATAAGATTGCGAAAGCACTTCTTGAAAAAGAAGTTCTTGAAAAAGAAGAATTCGACGCACTCTTTTCCGGAAGCAATGCCGTGCAACCTAACACGTACACCGCATAATCTTATCGGACTTTCTATGAGCACCAAAAATTCCACAGCGATTTATCGAACGCTTTTGCGTGAGGCCTGGCGCCTCACCTGGCAAAGAAAAACGCTGTGGTTTTTTGGTATCTTCGCCGCGTTTGTTTCAACGGGCGGTGTTATGGATGTTGCAACAACAGGCATTCGTCGTGTTCAAGTCGGCGGTTCTTTGTTGCAACAACTTCTTGATACATCTTTTTCTGGGTACACACAGTTCGGAAGATATGTTGCTCAAATACAAATCTTTGGTTCTTTTCAGGTTGCGGCCATGATCATTTTCATGACCCTTATCACGATTGGACTTCTATTTTTAGCGGTCTTGTCTCAAACATCCCTCATTCACGGAATTAAAGCATCAACCCACGAACACCCAAACATCATTCGCAAACGCGCACACGATCACCTTTTCCGCATTTTCTCGATTGATGTTCTCACAAAAGCATTTGGAGCAATCCTTGTCAGCGTCACAACACTTCCAATGCTCTGGTATTACGCCGAATACACAACATACAATTATTTCATTTCGTTTATTCAAATTCTGATCTTCTTTCCGACCATCCTCATTTTAAGCATCCTATCTATTCTCTCTGTCATCCACGTCATCGAAACCGAATCCACAGTAACAGAAGCAATCACTACCGCTTGGAATATTTTCAAAACACATTGGCTTGCAACACTTGAATACGCGTTTATTCTCTTTTCTCTGATCAGTCTTTCGTGTTTTATTCTACTTGGCATTATCGTGCTTCTCAGCGTCCCCTACGCCATCGTTTATACAACATCTCTTCTTACAGGATCCTTTATCATCTTTGTGGTCGCAAATGCTCTCTATGGTCTCTTTGCCCTCGCGGTTGTCTTTGCCTTTGGTGGCGGAATGGTAACCTTCCAATACAGTGCCTGGTATCTTTTTTACAAACGCACAGAACACCGTTTACACCCAAAACTTCCCATCGCAAAAATCCTCAGGATATTTCAACGATCCTAAAACCTCTCTAGCCTTCCACACAAAAACAAAGTAAACTGAAGAAGAACTATCTTCAGTTTTTTGTTTATGTCGAATGATACCCAAAGCATCGAAGACCTATTGCAACATGTCGGAACAAAAAATGCAGAAGCGTCTACAGGAGCCACCTCCGCCGCAACTGCGCTTTCCGATAAAATGCATGATGTTCGCTTAAAAGAAAAAGAAGCGGAAACATCCGAACTCGCAAAAAAATCTGGGTTCGCCTATGTAAACCTCAAGGGGTTTCCTATTTCTCCGGATGCACTCAGACAAGTTTCAAAAGAACAGGCAGAAGCCACCAAAGCGGTTTGTTTTTTGTACACAGGAACAGAAGTACGCCTGGCAGCGGTTGATCCAAATAATCCTCAAGCCAAGGAACTTATTTATCAAATTGGCGAACGCACAAAAGCAAACGGAGGTATCTACCAAATTTCCGAAGAAAGTTTTCGTATTGCCCTTAAGGCATATGACACTCTCCCCATCATCAAAGCCATCATCAAAGGAGTAAAAATCACAGACGAGGAATTGCAAATTTTTCAATCAAAACTAAAGTCGTACGGTGATGTTCAAGGTGTCATTGGATCTGCTTCTATTACGGACATCATTACCATTGTTATTGCAGCCGCCCTTCAGTTTGGAACCTCAGACATTCACGTTGAAGCAGAAGAAAAAAAGATTATTATTCGATTGCGTATTGATGGAATCCTGCAAGAAGTCGCTTCACTTGACGCAGATCTTTGGAAGAAAATTATTGCGCGTATCAAGCTCATTTCCGGACTCAAAATCAACGTCACCAATCGTCCGCAAGATGGTCGCTTCACTATCTTTCTGAAATCAGGCGACACAGATGTTCGTGTCTCAACCATCCCAACCGCCTACGGAGAGTCTGTGGTTATGCGTATCTTGAAGCCAAGCGCAATCAACGTTGAATTCTCCCAGCTCGGATATCGTCCACTCGCAGAAAAACGCTTATTGAAGGAAATTGAAAAACCACACGGCATGGTCATGACAACCGGACCTACCGGTTCTGGTAAGACCACCACGCTTTACGCAATTCTTCGTAAACTCAATACACCTGGCGTAAAAATTATTACCCTTGAAGATCCGGTCGAGTATAAGCTTGAAGGGATCAACCAATCACAAATCGATCACTCAAAAAATTATACGTTTGCAGGAGGTCTCAGATCCATTCTTCGCCAAGATCCGGACGTTGTGATGGTTGGAGAAATTCGCGATTTGGAAACAGCTGATGTGGCAATTAACGCAGCACTTACAGGTCACTTACTTCTGTCGACCCTTCACACAAACGACGCTGCTGGAGCAATCCCCCGTTTTATCTCCATGGGCGTTAAACCGTTTCTTCTCGCCCCAGCACTCAATGCGATTATCGGACAACGACTCACACGAAAAGTATGTGAAGCATGCAAAGAGCAAACAGAACTCACCCCCGAACAGCTCGACTTCGTAAAAAAAGTTATGGTTGAGCTTCCGCCCGCATCCGGTGAGGTTGTGGCGCCCGAGGCAGAATGGAAATTTTATAAAGGGAAAGGTTGTGATGTTTGCAACAAATCTGGTTACAAAGGCCGACTCGGTATTTATGAAATTCTCACTATGAGTGATGAAATCAAAGCTGCCATGTCTGAACAAATATCAGAATACCAGGTGCGTGAACTCGCAAAAAAACAAGGAATGACCACCATGCAACAAGACGGAATCCTGAAAGTTCTGGATGGCCTGACAACCGTGGAAGAAATCCTTCGTGTTGCAGGAGAAAGTGCATAATCAATAAAAATACAAGGCAAAAGCCTTGTATTTTTATTATTTCTTTCTGCGGATCTTGACAGACACAAACTCACATGATAGGTTTACTCACCCTCAATAAGCTGGAAAAGGAGGAATCATGGGACAGAAGCAACCCTTGCTTCTTATCAAAAAACTCCCTCTGGATTTAGCAACACGTCTTGAGGGAACTGATCCGAACATTATCACAGCGATGGAAATTCAACGTGCCCTGCTCGAACGGCAGACAAACATCGTTCGAAACGGGGACGCATACATTCCGTCAGTTGGAGAACTGTTTGATCAGTACTTTGGGAAGACGCCTACGCCACATTCATAAGAAGTTTATGCGTCTTAGACGCTGCCCTCCACGCTCGTGCCGCCATCAACTGGTCGGCATTTTTATTTTCCTGAACCTCTGTCATTTTTTCTGATAATAACTGATAGACAGCCGCAAGATTCTCCCATTTTGGAATAGCAAGGACGTTACTCATTACAGCGGCGTTCCCTCTATTTTTTTCTTGGTACACACGCAATGCGGGTTCAATTTTTTCAATCATTCGAATCATTTCTACTGCCATGATACGCCCACTTCCGATACGAAAACGAAGAGCGTTGAGCGTATTTTCCGCCTCTTGGTCACCAATTGTTTTTTCCAAGTTCAATAATCTTGCCGCGGCATCTCTTACCTGAACATCAACTTGTGCAATTGCCTGTTCAAGCAAAAGAATTTGCAACGGATGTGCATTAAACGTATTTGATTTAATCTCACGAACTCTTTTTCCGTCGCGAATAACAGATCCTTTTTCTTGTGATTTTGCGAGCCCCGCAATTCTTGGCATGAATTCTTTTTCTATCCCTAATATCACAACAGGCATTCCATGGAGCGATAATTCTTTTTCTTCCCCGTCTTCATCTTCTTCAAACGGAGAACGATAATACTGAACATCTCCACCTTGCAAAAGTTTTTGTTGTTTAAGAGCAACACGCTCCGGTAAAAGAGATGTTGTGTAATCGATAAGCAAACGTGGGTAACGACCAAAACGATCTGCTTCATCCCACTCCATAACCGTATCAATTCCTTTATAGTCATCGAATTTTGTTGTACGAAAAGTAGATCCACCCAACCAATCATTGCGCTCCATTTCATGGATCAAAAACTGTTCAAGAACACCACCCTCTTCTGTGGCAGCCATACCTCTTTCCATCGACATTTTATATCTTGATTCAAGTTCTCGTTCCAATTTTCTATCTGCTTCGCGCTTAACAAGCGGAACGCGTGTAAATTCATCAATACTTGGCTGGACATCTCGTCCACGATAAATCTCTCGCAGATAAAGTGCGGCCGCTTCTGTATCTCCGCTTGCGGGATACACGAGATCAAATTTTGAACCAGATGCGCGAACAGGTGCGCTACCCGCGCGATAACCTCCTCCTTCTGCAAAGGACATATTATAAAACGATTATGTCTCGAGTTATTTCATCAATGACTCGAAATTGAACACGTTTAGTATACCGAATTTGTGAAGCCTCTTCAATTCCTTTTTCTGGCCATTCAATCAAAAACACATTTTTTTTATCTTCCATCATTTCTTCAAGTCCGAGTGCGTGCATTTCACTTGGTGTTTCAAATCGATAAAAATCCAGATGAATGACTTGCTTTATCGTCTCATTATTCATGATCGGATAGAGGTTCATAATGGAAAACGTTGGAGATCTGACCGGTTCTGTGTAACCAAATGCCTCAAGAACCCCCTGAACAAAACTTGTCTTCCCTGCCCCAAGGTCACCTTCAAGAAACACAATATCACCACCGATAAGCGTTGACGCAAATTCGTGTGCGATCTTTTTTGTCTCTTCAAGAGTGTGTGACATCATATAAGTCTCATGTTTGGATTGGCCTGAAGCGTAAGTGGATCCACAAAATCTTTTTGCTCCGCACGATGTAACCCCGCAATCGCAATCATGACAGCATTATCTCCCGAGAGCGATAGATCTGGGGCGTGAAATGTAACGTCTGGAAATTGTTTTGTAAGTTCACTCGAGAGTGATTCTCGAAGCGCACGATTCGCAGAAACGCCACCCGATAAGATAACAGACTTCGGAGCGAATCGTTGTACAGCTGAAAGTGTTTTAATGGTGAGAATATCGACAACAGCTTGCTGAAATGAAGCGGCGATATCTGCGACCATTACTTCTTGGTGTGCTTCTTTATAAACACGCACTGCCGTTTTCAATCCCGAGAAGCTAAAATCCGAATCTCTGCTTTCGAGCATGGGGCGCGGAAACACAATTGCGTTTGGATTTCCTTCAAGCGCAATCTTTGAAATGGCCGGCCCACCCGGATATCCAAGCCCAAGAAGTTTTGCAACCTTATCAAAAGCCTCGCCAGCTGCATCATCTCGCGTCATACCAATCAATTCATACTGCCCATGATCACGCATCAAAAACAATTCTGTATGTCCGCCTGAAACAAGAAGACAGAGAGCTGGAAAAGCGGGCGTAGGTGTTTGTGACCAAACCGAATATACATGCCCTTCCAAATGATTTGCCGCAACAAGTGGTTTATTCCAAATCCA
Source organism: uncultured Gammaproteobacteria bacterium (assembly GCA_964402425.1). Lineage (GTDB taxonomy): Bacteria > Patescibacteriota > Patescibacteriia > UBA9934 > GWF2-40-263 > XYB2-FULL-45-11. Next base: position 18,158 of record CAYOCD010000013.1, read on the forward strand.
CGCGAGTGTTTTTGCAAGCTCAACCCCAATCCGAAGCGCCGCAACAAGCCCTGGACCCGCCGTCACAGCAATAGCATCAATCTCATGCCCATCACGAGAAACGCCAAGTTCAAGCAACATGGGAAAAATCGCACTCACATGTTCACGCGCGGCAACTTCCGGAACAACACCACCATACATTTTATGAAGATCAATTTGTGACGCAACCAAACTTTTTTCAATCACAATGACACCATCGTTTTTTGAAACGATACTCATCGCAGTCTCATCACAGCTCGATTCGATCCCTAAAATACGCATATAGATGCGTTTAGAGTAGAAAAAAACACATGATGTGTCAATCGTGTGTTTGTTCTTTCAACAATTTTGCAGTCCCATATGCCGTACCATTTACAACAGACAGAGGCTCTATATGGATGTGAGAAATCTCTTGTTGAAACGTTCCCACAATTCCATCACGCATAACCCCACCATCAATCAGAATCTTTTTTGACTGGTTCGGTAATTTTTTGATGAGTCCATCAACATCCTTTGCGAGTTTGAATAAGAATTTCTCAAGACGCTTTGCGTCTTTCAAAAGAGGTTCCACTTCTTTTCCACCACGTGCAATTTTTCCCTCAAGCGCAAATTGCGCTGTTTTTCCACTTGGCATAAACGTTGTGAAAAACGGCTCACAAAGCACAAACATGGATCCAAGGTGTTGGCCGATGAATGTTCCGGTTCCATACGTCACCTTTGTTGTTCCCTTTTTTGATCCGGCTGCATACAGACTTGATTGTTGATCTCCACACACCGCACGGATCGGAATACTTGTTCCAAAGATGGATGTCTCCGTAACACTATAATCATCTTGTGACCGCTTCACGATTGGCAAAATCGATCGTGGTACATGAAAAATATGTAGAAGTTGTGTACTCCAATTTCTGTTATGCACATCGAACAATAACGTTCTGGATGCGTTTGTTTCATCGGTCGCATGCACTTCGCCACTCGTTAAATTCCAAAGAATCCATGAATCAACCGTACCAAAACATAATCGACCAACCCCGTGTAATTCTTTTGCCTTTGGAATATTCGATAGAATCCAATCGATTTTTGTTGCAGAAAAGTATGGATCAATCGTAAGCCCTGTTCGTTCTCTAACAAGCTTCGCCTGTTCATTTAATTTTTTACATGCAGCTTTTGTTCGGACATCCTCCCACACAATCGCAGGATAAACAGGAATCCCTGTTTGTTGATCCCAAACAATCGTCGTCTCTCTTTGATTTGTAATCCCAAGCGAGATAACCTGATTTGCTGTAACACAGGCTTTTTTCAAAACATGTTTTAAAACGCGTATGCTTTTTTGATACAGTTCATATGGATTTTCTTCCACCCATCCTTTTTCTGGATGAGACATTTCAAACGGCACACGCACTTGTTCCACAAGATTTAAATCACGATCAAACAACACACCTTTTGTGCCACTTGTACCAATATCAAGAACAAGAAAATATTTTTTACGCACAAAACACATTTTCAAATGTATCTTTCACATCAGCTCCTTTTTCGATAACCAAAAATAACGCACCAAGAAGCGGAAGTGACTTCATGGTTTTTGGTCCGAGCATTTTTACAAGAGACGGAAGAGCTTCGCATCCCTCACTTTTTCTTTTACAGTTTGATGCTTCTGCAAGCTCACGACCAAGAGAATGATTGGAAGAATAAGAACTCATCCCCGTTGCAATAAAATCTCCGAGTCCTGCTTGAGAAAACGCGTAAGAAGGATCTGCTTTTAATGTTTTCATAATCACAATCATTTCTTGCATCACTTCCGCACACAACCAACCCTTGCGATTATCTCCCCATTTTAATCCGACAGCAATTCCAAGAACAATCGCGTATACATTTTTCAGCACACCCGCAATCGCCACACTTTTTACATTCGATGCAAATGTGAGATGCAAATCTTCACACAAAAAAATCTGTTCAATTGTTTTAAAATCTTTTAACGATTTTGTTCCAATACACGCCGCTCCCCCATGACCATCCACAAGTTCTTCTGCAAGCATGGGTCCCGAAAGGAGTGCAAACGATTGCCCTTTTGGGAGAATGGAACGAACAAGTCCATCCATAAATAATTTGGATTTTGCCTCAATCCCCTTTGAAACAAACACACATACCGTTTTCTTTTTGAGATGTGGCAAAATAGACTTCATGGCCACACGCAAAACCCATGAGGGAACACAAAAAAACAAAACATCTGCTTGTATGACAACTTCTTCTAATGATCTTTGCTTAGGAACTTTTGATGCATCCGCATCCCATAATTCCGTATGCGCCCCTGAACGAGAAACAAGTTTTGCAAGGGCGGATCCAATTTCCCCCGCACCGATAAATGAGACGTGTAATTGTTGTTTCATAATGCGTGTAGTTTAGCACAGCCTATTTATGAAACAAAAATAACTACTCATAAAGAGTAGTTATTTTTGGTGACCCCACGGGGAATTGAACCCCGGTTACCAGGATGAAAACCTGATGTCCTAACCATTAGACGATGGGGCC
>CAYOCD010000014.1:0-14088 GCA_964402425.1 uncultured Gammaproteobacteria bacterium
ACTAACCGAAGGACTTGTTACCCTGAGCCGGGAGCGGACGGTTGGCGCCGTTCGACCTACGAGCCGGGAAACGATCCCAGGGAACGTTGCGACCGAGCTCACAGAGCTTCTCGATGTACGAAGGCATGTCCGGATCCAGGATCTCGCGCGTCTTCATGACACACCAGACGAACTGGGCCGTTGCACGCTCCTGACGCTCGACACGCTCGCCGACCGCCACACCGAGCTCCTTCAGCATCTGATCGCGACTACTGAATCCCATGTGGACATGCAGATCCGTGCGCGAGATGTACTTGTTCTCTTCCGCAGCCTCGAAAGCGAGACCACGCGAGACCTGAATGCCCGTACCAGCGAACGCCTTGTTGAAGGTATCGATGACCGCCGCGGCTGCATCGCGGACCGGACCGGAATCCGGCATGTTCATGCCAAGACCCATCCCGGGACCACCTGCAACCTTGGAAGCGAATGAGGCAAGCGCGGCCGGACCGGAGAACTTCTCCGTATAGCTGCGCATCCAGTTCTCGAGCTCGTTCTGGAATTCGCGCAGCGCGGGCCACACATCTTCCATCCGACGAAACAGTTCGTCCTTGCGACCCTTCGTCACGAGGCGCGTTGTCACGCCCATGGCACGCAGTTCTTCGGGGTACCGACGACGCGCACGCGCGAGATCGATCTCTTCGAAAATCTCGGGGACCTGTTCATCCGTACTGAGTGCATGCTTTTCGATGCCGTCCGCAATGCGATCGAGCAGACCGAAAAGGCCCATCGTATTCGCAAAATGCGCGCGCACCGCAGCAACCGCATCGAGCGCAGGCATCTTGGCCTTGCCACCCGTCACGAGCTGAGCGATGAAGCTATCGTCATCCGGCAATGCCGGCAGCGCGCCGAAACCCTGCGAAGGGCCGACGACTGTGGCAATCTCCGTCGGAGTCGCCGCAGCCTGAACGTCACGCAGACCGGCCACCGCTTCACGGAGGACAGCCTTCGGAACATCAGGGAACAACGCCACGATCTCGTCGAACGGCGTGAGTTGATCACTCCCGAGACGACTCGCGGCCTTGTCGGACGCCTTGCCGACGAGCGTTGTGAACTTGGCTTCGACATCCGCCGCCTGCAAATCGCAGGTCTCGGCGAAATTCTTGACCTTCTCGGTCCACTTCGGACTGGGAACAACGCCGGAAACGGCGGCTTCGGGAACGACGGGGGGCTTTGACTTCGTCATGGAACGAACTCCTCTTTGTGAACCACCATTCAACAGATCCAGGAACACCCTGGTTGACGAACGGCTTTTGAAAGACTCAAAGAATCTCCCAAAAGCCACACACCAACAAATTTTAAACCGAACAACACAGAACCCTAGGTGTAAAATTGAAATATGTCAAGCATTTACCACTTATTTTTGAACACTACATGTTACTAAGTGTAGAATATACACATAGTAACAGAATGTCAAGAACAAAAAAAGAAAGCCTTTCAGCCTTCAAGAAGACACATCTTAACCAACACCTTTCAAACCCGCGAGCGGACCCATACCCCCTTGCGTACGATCGATCGTGGCGCCATTGCGCGTCACAGTCGCGACCCAGTCCTGAGGAGCGGGCGTGAGCATGATGACCGCGGCGGGTTCGGGCTGCCAGAAGTCGATGTCGTTTGGATCCGTATGAATCTTCTGATCCACCGCGCGGCCGAAGGAAACTTCTTGCTTGGTCGGCGTCCCAATTTGATGCATCACACCAACCGGACTCCCGATCCCATTCGGGGATGATTCAAGATCGCGTCCACCAAGAGTGCCATACTGCTGCGACTGATGCGCGGCGACAGTCGAACCACTGATATTTCGACGTAATACATTCAGACGTGGCGAAATCGGCTTTGGATTCTTCGACAAGAAAATGGCGAATCGGATGTCTTCCGTGCGTTCGTCACCAATCAGTTGCTGCGCAACACCGAGACCAGCCTCGACGTCCGCAAACACAAACTGACGAATCTCACCGTCTTGACTGCGCCAACCATCGAGCCAAAAACCACCATCAATGCCAGGGGCTGCGTTTGTGATGTAATTCTGCGCTGGCCACTTATAGCCACACTCAGAGCAGAAACGATCCGCTTCAAAGGAGATCTTATGTTTCGGACAGATGCCGACGTATTTCTCGAGATAGACATGATCAGCTTTCTGACCAGTCACAGCATTCATACGCTGAACGGTGACAACCACAGCTGCAAAGTGTGTATGCCGACTCAGCGCATTGAAATCAAACCACATCTCATGATCCGACGTTACTCCAATGAAGAACGAAGCCTCTTTTGGACCGAGCGCACGCGGCCAACTCTTTGGACACTCTTTGAAGTCCGCCACATTATAAACCTTCTGTGACGCGTACGGAGCCAAACTTCGAACGCGAGTTATTTGCTTCGGCGGACAATTCACACCGATTGAAAGACCATCCACGAGCATTGGTTTTGCATAATGTGCAGGCATGTTTTCCTCAAAGAAACGGCAAGTGATGTATTTTTGTACGCACAAAAAACAAAACACTCGCGAAAAAGAACTTTCGCGAGCATATTATTTTTTTCTGTTTCTGTCAATGATGAAGTAGCATTTTTGCCGTTGCTTCAACAGCTGCGCGTGCATAAGGTTTTACGCGTGGCGCAATTTGATCAGGCAAAATTTCTGGTCCGAGAATTCCAAATCCAATTGGTTTCATGAACTCAAGCTGCAAACGAATAATTGCATCATACACAACCTCTCCCATCACAAGTCCGTGCTTTGTTTCACCACGTTCAATAATGCCAAGTGCGACAGCGCCGTCAATATCATCTCGCTTCAAAAGCCGTTTTAATGCGAGTGGCGCTTCCATAGAACCTGGGACCCAAACAATTTCAACAATATGAAGATTGTTTTCAAGCGCAGCTTTGTGAGCAACCACAAGCATTTCGTCTGCTTCTTTTTTATGAAACGAACCAAGAACGAGCGCAATGTGTTTGGACATATTGGTACATTATTTTTTTAAAATACTTTCAACAGTCTCCACAATGACCTGCGTCTGCGGATCGATTTCAACGTTTACAAAATCCCCAATCCCCTTCTCACCAAACCTTGTGAGTCTGAGCGTTTCAGGAATAAACCAGACTTGAAATGTTCCGTTTGTCTTGTCTGCATCAACAACTGTGAGAGATGCCCCATCGAGTGAAATAAATCCTTTTGAAAAAATAAATCGCATCCACTCAGGATCTACTTTGAACGTAATCGCTTTATTGTTTTCTGTTTCTTCTACATGCACAATTTCTGCCATGGTCGAAACATGACCCGACATTACATGTCCGCCAATTTCATCTCCCATGCGTGCCGAACGTTCAATGTTTACATTATCATCTTCTTTCAATGTGCCAATCGTTGTTTTACGCAACGTTTCTTCCATAGCGTCAAAAAAGACGCGGAGGCCTTCAATCTGCGTGACCGTAAAACAAACACCACTGATCGCAACGGACGCGCCGGTCGAAAGACCCTCAACAAGCTCAGGCGATAAGGTAACAACAAACGATCGCAAGCCTTCGTGATCAACAATCGACGAAACGGGAAATTTCCCTTTGATGATTCCAGTAAACATATGGAAGTAGTAAAGCACTAAATTGAAAAAGAAAAAAGACCCGTTACGTGCGGGTCTCAAGGGTACTTACAAAGTGAAAGAACGTGATCGACAATATCTTTGACTTCTTGCGGACTCAGTTTGCTTCCCGCAACGTGTGGGCTTCCACCAATCGTGTCGGATCCACCCCAACAATCGATGGTGCACCCTTCGGCGGCATTGAGTGCGGCCAAAATAGCAGGAACGGAGAATCGTACAAATGGAGCGGTGCGTGCAACTGTATACGTATAACGCCCATCTCCGCGCTCACGCACAGAAATGAACGCACGAATACCATCTGCCACCATAGCTGTACGAGCCTGAGCCCCCTCTTCATGCACCATACACCAACCAATCCCTTTAGAGATGGTGCTGTACTTGGTCTGAAGTGGGATTGAGTGTCCTTTATTCATCACATACAAACAGATACGATGCTCTGTTTCTTGAATCATGGAGACGAATTCATCTCCATTCTTTCGATCGACTCCACCCGACAACCTGAATTTTGTATACGGCTCAAAAACCCATGCGAGTTCTTGAAGATCAGGAAGATCGATCGGGAGCGGATAGGCTCCACCAAAACAATCAAGGTGATCTTCAAGAGTGACGAGTCGATTAAGACGAGGATTATATTCCCGCTCAATCTGTTCCGAATGTTTCAAAAGGTGCCATGTCGTACACACATCTTGATCTCCGTCGAGAGTGTACAGTTCTGCATGAACACCGCCCTCATCACGAAAACATTGGAGTAATCCGGTTCTGATCGCGATGTACATCTGTCCGCAGGTTGCACGTGTAATAAGCCGATCAATTCGCTTTCCAGGGAAACCACGCTTCGTCGAGTCATTCTCGTTTAGACTGTGATGATCAAAGTTTGCCCGAGGCGCGGAGGCATCGAACAAAGAGACATCTCTCACATATCCATCCACAGCAATAGAAAAAGGTGGTGTACTCTTACAAAACTGATCCCATGACATAGGAACAGCTTCAGGATCCACATGCATAACAAGCGGCATGTCACACTCACTTCGTTACGAAATACGAAGAAGCAGATTCTGCTCTTGTCCTATTTTTTTGTCAAAAAACACATTGGAAAAAGTTGTCATCTCCTCTATACTATACAGATCTATGACTCCATTCTTTTTTTCTTCTCTCATTTTATTTCTTGTCTGGCTCGCATTTTTGTTTCTCTCAAAAAAAACACGCAAAGAGCAACTCATCATGAGCACTGTTGGACTTGTTCTTGCCCCCGCCCTTTTACTCATCGCCGGATCAAACTATCGCGCCATTGTTCCAGATCAAGCACTTTCATTTGGAATCGAAGATTTATTGTTTGCATTCTCTCTCTTCGGGATTGCCTCCATCATGTATCACAACCTGCTTGGTAAACATATTCACAGATACAAAGGAGATCGTTTGCGTTTAAAAAATCCTGTCGCTCACTGGATTGCCCACCTGATTCTTATCCTCGGTTCCTGGATATGTCTTGCGCTTGGTGTCATTATTGCTTTCTCAATTCCTCCCATGCAGGCCCTTCTCTTTGGTGGTGCCATGATTGGCGTGTATGTTATTGCGAGTCGAAACAACCTCCTCATTGATGCGATCCTTTCCGGATTCATGACAGCCCTCCTCGTTTTCATTGTGGAACATCTTTTTTTCATTCGATTATTTCCAAACATCGCCACCAACTATTGGGAATGGGACATGTTATCAACATTCATTCTTGGCGGTATTCCGCTTGAAGAAATCCTCTGGGCGGGCATTGTCGGATTCACCATCGGTCCCATGTACGAGTGGCTTAGACGCTATTCCATCAAATAAATCACATCATAAAAAAGAACCCGAGAGTAAACCTCTCGGGTTTTAGATCTATTCACCATACTTTGCCAACAATCCGATAAATACATCTCCATGTTATGAGTAAATATATTTACAAAATAACCCAACATTTTTTTGATCTTTTTTATTCCATTTCAAAAAAAATGGAAACGCTGGCGCAAGAGAAATAAAACGGGTAAAATAGCCATATCTATGAGTCCAATCAGCGAACGCACCCAACATGATTTCACAGACGCTTCTTGGTTTTCCCAAAATGAAGGCCAGCTTTCGGTTGATGTTATGGAAACATCACGGGAAATCATTGTAAGAAGCGCAATCGCTGGAGTGAATGCAGTGGATTTAGACATCACCCTTCATGAAGACACACTCACCATCCGCGGATCACGTGCAGAAGAAATCTCTGAAACAAAACGCGGAAAAATTCATGTGCAAGAATGTCACTGGGGAGCATTTTCTCGTTCCATTATTCTTCCTTCTCATGTAGACCCAAATTCTGTCGATGCGGTTTTAAAAAAAGGAGTTCTCACCATTCGATTGAAAAAAACAGAAATGGATAAACCAATCAGTATTTTGGACCTGGACGATTTATAATATGGAATCTGAACAAAAAAATACGTCAAAATATCTCGTGGGCGGGCTTGCTGCAACGGGAATTATTTGTATTGGGCTCAGTTGGGGTGCATGGAGCTATGCGCAAAAATACGACGGCGTGATTGCACCAAATGTCTTTATTGGCTCTCTTGATGTTGGACGCAAAACACCAGAACAAGCAAAAGGGATTTTGCAAAAACGAACAGACGAATTGTTAACAGGCGGAATCAACGTTCGCCTAGACGGAGAAACAAAAAATCTTCCTCTCTCAACACTTATTGGTTCGGACCTTATTGAATATGTTCATTTTGATTTAGAAAAAACACTTGAAATATCTAAATCTGCCCGACACGACAACAATCCGATTGTAAACACAAACAAAATTCTCTACGCACTCATCCGTCCATTTTATACAACCATGCGTTTTTCTGTTCAATCAAAAAAACTCAATCAATCCCTTCACACTCTCTTTATAGAAAAAGAGCAACCAGCATCTGAAACATCGTTTGTCATCAAGCCCTCCGGAAAAGATTGGACCATTGAAGTAAAGCCGGGAGTTTCTGGAAACAAAATTGATGAAATGGCATTTGAAGCCGCTCTTGCAAAATCACTGGAAACACTTAGCACAGAACCTGTTGACCTTATCAAAACAGAATGGAAACCACTTGTTTCAGAATCCATTGCCTTACAAGAAGTCCCGATCGTACGCGCTGTTTTGAACGCTGCCCCGTATCATCTTGTTTATAAAAACGCGAACGGAAAAGAAGAAACTTGGAAATTAACAGCAACGGTCCTTGCCCCTCTTCTTATCCCAACTCCTCACGGGACAATCAATATGGACAAAGATCAGTTCAATGCATTTATTGAACCTATCGCAAAAGCCATAAATGTCCCAGCACAAAACGCCCGATTCGAAATGAAAAGCGATCGCGCAGTAAAATTTGCTGAAAGTAAAAATGGATTCGTTGTTGATACAGAAAAACTTTTTGAAGACACCCTCACACAAATCACACAGGGGTCCACAAATCTAATCCAAATCGCAACAAAAGAAGAAGAACCAATCGTAAAAACAAATGAGGTAAATAATCTTGGAATCACAGAGATTCTTGGATACGGAACTTCCAGTTACAAGAACAGTCCAAAAAACAGAAAGGTTAATATTCAAAATGGCGTAAATTTGTTGAATGGACTTTTAATCGCGCCAGGAGAAACATTTTCTCTTCTTGCAGCCTTACAACCATTCACTATTGAAAATGGGTATGTCCCAGAACTCGTCATCAAAGGTGATAAAATTATTCCAGATATTGGAGGTGGTTTATGCCAAATCGGAACCACAACCTTCCGTACTGTCATGTATTCAGGCCTCCCCGTAGATGAAAGACGAAACCATTCGCTTGTTGTAAATTATTACAACGATCCTTCAAATAATAATCCCGGAACAGATGCCACCATCTTTAGTCCAGCTCCTGATTTTAAATTTACAAACAACACAGAGCACTACATCTTATTTCAGGCAGAAAACGATACCACAAAATCTGAACTGAAATTCACATTCTGGGGTACGTCCGACGGAAGAAAAGGTTCGTACACTCCCCCCGTTGTAAAGCGATGGATTCCTTACGGCGATAAGGTCGTTCAAACAACAACAACCCTTAAACCAGGAGAAGAAAAATGTCAGGAGGCACACAAAGGGGCAGACACATCGTTCACCTACACCATTCTCAATCCAGATGGCACAAAAACAGATAAAGTATTCACCTCTCACTACCGACCACTTCCAAAAATCTGTTTAGTTGGAGTGGATACAGCATTAGAAACCGAACCCATCTTGCAACCAGAGTAACAAAATAAAACAACGCTGTCTTTCATCTTCAGCGTTGTTTTTATTTTATTCAATTTATCCCCAGTGTCTCTTGCGTTAAATACAAAACGTCGTAAGATCGAAGAAGGAAACAAAAAAGATCGCACGCAATTGCGAACGATCCTTTTCAGAAAACTTCTCGTGACTAAGCTGCAGGCAAGAAATTTCACAAATGGAGAGATCGAGTCCGGAGACCTGATGCATCCATTTTTTGAAATCCCATGCTTGTCGTGCCTGCAGGTCAGTCGCGATAAGGTCCTACCAGTAATAAACCGATTCAGTTACAGGGAAATCTGTGCTTCCATAGCGGAAGAAAGCAGTCTAACAGCGAAGCATTCTCTTGTCAAGCGTGTTTGTTGGCATTTTGTTCACCAAATACAGACATGTGCACAAAATAACAACAAAAAACAAAAGAAAACAGGCAATACGATTGTCATCGTCTTGCGGAACCGATTTAAAAACGAGCCAAATTTTGAGCTCGTTTTTTTGACAGGTTTATTTTATCACTTTATCCACCAATCCGTAAGTCAACGCCTCTCCCGGATCCAAGAAGTAATCACGTTCCGTATCTTGTTCAACTTGAGCTTTCTTTTTTCCTGTGTGCTTTGCAAGAATGGTATTCAACTGATCTTTGATTTTCAAAATACGTTCCGCATGAATTTTGATGTCTGTCGCTTGTCCGGAAACACCACCCAATACTTGGTGAATCATTACTTCTGAATTTGGAAGACAGAAACGTTTTCCTTTAGCACCGGACGCAAGAAGCACGGCCGCCATGGACGCAGCCATTCCAACACAAATCGTTGAAACGTCCGGTTTCACGTACTGCATAGCATCATAGATCGCGAGTCCAGAAGTCACGGATCCACCCGGCGAGTTGATGTAAAGTTTAATTTCCTTGGTCTTATCTTGACTCTCAAGAAATAAAAGTTGAGCGATCACCAAGTTTGCGACCGTATCATCAATTTCTGTTCCAAGAAAAATAATGCGATCTTTAAGCAAACGGGAATAGATATCATACGCACGCTCCCCCATGTTGGTTTTTTCAATCACGGTTGGGATAAGATAATTATCTTCAACCGTTTGCAATTTGGAAGTAATTTTGTGATTCATAGTAGAGGGATAGTAACATGTGGCATTTTTTGTGTCATCCTGAAGGAGTCAGACGACTGAAGGATCTCGCGTTTAAATAATTTCGCTCAACCTGAGATCCTTCGCTCCGCTCAGGATGACATGGTAAAAAATTCTTCGAACCGGAGTGTGTGCGCGATTGGATGTGTTTCGCTGTTTCTTGAAATACACCAAATGGAATCACGTTCAACGAGGCTCGCATCTAAAAGCGTAAATCCCGCCGCTTTTGCGTGCCCTCCCCCACCATGTGCCGCAGCAATACGAGACACATCATTTGTACGCGATCGCATAGACACTTTAATACCCCCGTCTTTTGTTTCACGAAGAACAAAGAGTGTGTTTGTATCTGCAACAAGATTTAAAAAATTTGAAAGCCCGTCAATCTCATCATCCGTAACATGATGCGTCTCAATATCCAAACGCGTAAGTACGGTTGTCATGACATGAATATCCGCATGATCCATCAATCGCTCAAGCGCAGTGCCCCACACTTTGAGTGCACCAACAGATCGATTTTGATACATGGTACGAATCACGTCTTGCACGCGTGCGCCATATAAAATGAGTTGTGACGCCGTATCAAGAGCGCGTTCATTTGTTGCTGAATTTGAGAACATGTTTGTATCAAAACAGAGTCCCGCCAATAAACATGTAGAAACATGCTTCGTTATCACAACATGATTTGATGTCAAAAATCGAAACACAACTTCCGTTGTTGCAGGAGAATCAACAAGCACCTGATTTACATGCCCATATCTTGGATTTGTTTTGTGGTGATCAATATTGATCACCGTTGGATTTCCTTGAATACGATCAACAAGACTTGCAACAAACGCCGCCTCAGAACAATCAAACACCACAACAAGATCAATGGATGCATCATCAAAAAGCGATGCGTCTGTTGAACAGACATGAACATCTGGCAAAAATTGATATTGTTCGGGCACAGGCTCCGCAACATACACACGCGACGCTTTTCCTTGTTGTGCCAAAAAATGATACATCCCCATCACAGACCCAAGAGAATCCCCATCGAGTCGCACATCCGAAACAAGCACAGGATTCTGAGCGGCGAGCAAAAGATCATAAATACGTTTGTGGGTGAGAAGTTCCATGGGGAAGGCTTGAGAGGCATGAGAGGCCGAGCAGGAAAACGACAAACAAGGGATCTGAGAGATTATCAAGCAATTACACGCACGTCAATCATCGTGTATAATCCAATTATTCATTTTAAATCCTTCCGGCCTCTCTCGCCTCTCCAGCCTTTCAAGCCTTCCCTACTATGTACCTCTCCCGCCTTTCCGTCCAAGGATTCAAAACATTTGCCAAAAAAACGTCTCTTTCGTTTTTACCGCCCATGACGGATCGATATCCACTCACCTCTATTGTAGGACCAAATGGATCTGGTAAATCCAACTTGGCGGACGCGATTCGTTGGGTCTTGGGTGAGCAGAGCATGAAACTTCTTCGTGGAAAAAAATCCGAGGATGTAATTTTTTCTGGCTCAGAAGGCCGTGGACGTTCTGGATTTGCCGAAGTTTCGATTACACTCGACAACACAGACAAGATGATGCCGATCGATTATTCAGAGGTCACCATTACGCGTCGATTATATCGTGACGGCAACTCGGAATATCTTTTAAACGATGGCTCTGCACGCCTCGCGGATATTCAACTTCTGCTTGCGCAAGCAAACGTTGGACAACGTTCTTATTCTGTCATTGGCCAAGGGATGATTGACCACATTCTCGTGTCGACCCCCGAAGAACGCAAAAGTTTTTTTGATGATGCGACCGGCGTGAAGCCGCTTCAACTCAAACGTCACGAAGCAATTTTAAAACTGAAACGCACACTCGAAAACTTAACAGATGTAGAAATGCTCGTACAAGAAATCGAGCCGCGCCTCAGATCGTTAAAGCGACAAGTTTCAAGACTCTCGGAGCGCGAAGAAGTTGAACGCGAACTGCGCGGAATGGAAACGTCGTACTACGGAACGCTTTGGTGGAAATTGGTCGATGAACTCGCGGGCATCAAAGCACAATTTACAGAGATCGACAGCCGCATTCTTGAGAAGCGATCTGAACTCGAAGTGATCGAAGCGCGTACAAAAGCCGTCGAGACTTCTGAAACAGGAGAAGACGCAGGACTCACCGCGCTCCAAAAAGTGTATCGCGAGAAACAACGCGAACGTGATGCGTGTCGCCAGGCACAGTTTCAGATTGAAAAAGAAATCGAGCTCACAAAAGTACGCGCACAATCCAACTGGGCACCACTCCCTCTTTTGAAAATCGTAGAAGAAATTGATGGACTCGATGTCTTGCTCAAAAATTTAAAATCACTCAAAGACATCGATGCGCTTCATACGGCGATCGACGGTGTGCTCGACAAAGTTGTTGGACTCAACAAACGTTTGCGCAAACCAAATCCAGAAGACATCAAACCGGATCCTGTCCTCCTTGAGAAAAAAGCCGCACTCGCCGTTGACGAACAACGCATTAAAGCAGAACTCACCGAACAAGAACGCGAGATCGATGCCTACGCGCAAAAAGAAAAAGAAGTGCGTACGGAATTAATCGACATGCAACGCGAGCTGCGAGAGAAGCAGACGCAAATTCACTTGCTCGAGAATCAACGAAACTCCATCAACATTGAGGCCGCACGTTTTGAAGAACGACAAAAGAGCTTGAACCGCGAAATGGATGAAGCGATGAAAGACGCGGCTGTTGCTGTTCGAACCACACGCAAAGAATATGCCGTTGACGCAAACGTTGTCTATCCAGAAATTCAACGCCTTCGCTACAAACTTGAACTCATCGGCGGAATCGATCCAGAGATTGTGGTCGAGTATGAAGATACAAAAAAACGTTTCGAATTTCTTGACGTACAACTTCAAGATTTGCGAAAAGCGATCAACGCAACAGAAAAAATCGTGATCGAATTAGACGAAGACATCAGCACACAATCGAAAAAAGTCTTTGCGCAAATCAACAAAGAGTTCGAACGTTATTTCAAAATTTTGTTTAACGGCGGAGCTTGTTCGCTCGTCAAACTTTCAAAAGAAGATTTGAAAGCAGATGAGGAAACAGAAGTCACGCCCGAACGCGTGTTCGAAGATACGGGCGAAGCTGAGCGCGATAAAACAGACGCCATCCGCGAACGCATCGCGGCGTATGACGACGGCGTTGTTGGAATCGACATTCAAGCAACTCCTCCCGGAAAAAAATTGAAATCATTGAACTTACTCTCCGGCGGAGAACGCGCGCTCACATCGATCGCGCTCCTCTCCGCCATCATGGCCGTGAATCCAGCGCCGTTTGTGGTGCTCGATGAAGTCGACGCTGCGCTCGATGAATCAAACACGTTGCGTTTTGCTTCCATCCTCGATGATTTATCAAAAAACTCACAGTTCATTGTTGTGACACACAACCGTGCCACCATGGAAAAAGCAGATATTTTGTACGGCGTCACCATGGGCGACGACGGAGTCAGTAATTTGCTCTCGGTAAAATTAGAAGATGTTGCAAGTGGAGCCACCGCACGAAGATAAAATAATTCCTCTCCTGTTTGGAGAGGAATTTTTGTATAAAAAAAGATCCTTGGAAGGATCAGAGTGGAGAGAAATGTTCTGCACGAGTTTAGAGGCCCGCGCCCGCGACTTGTTTCATCGCATCGACCTGCTTGCAGGTGATACTTCCTTTCGTGTCGTTGCGATAACGCAAGTAGCACTCGCGTTCCGCTTTCTGTCCGAGCTCACAGACCTCGGAAATGTTCGTTGCGAAAGAGTTTTCTGGAGTGAAGCAACGCTCGCCCGGAACGGCCGGACGATTGTTGCAGGCCATCGCGGAACACACAAGAGCCATCACACTAAAAGACTTGAACATGGAACCTCCGTAGGACTTTACAGGCCACATGACCGACCATCGGTTATGTATTCTGAAAAAGGAACGAGATTATTTTGGGCCTATGCGTCGATTACGCAAATCTCGCAAGAGATCAGACGGAATAACATAAGCCGAAACAACAAGACCAAGGAGAATGATCGCATTTGCGACCTCGCTCAGATACGTCATGAATTCTATTGTATCCCCCTTTGTTTACAGCTTATCAGCTAGCCATGCTTCGTCGCATCCGAACTTCCGACGCAACGTAGTGCATACGATAACCGTTTTGAGGCTGCACCGCAAACGAGAACACACGACCGTTGCCGCGATGAAAATCGTAATAGATAAACGACCAACGACTTTGTGAGTATTGACGCAAGAAATAGAATTCACGAACAAGGAACGCTCGGAGTGCGTAAGACGCATAACCGAGATTATCCGCAAGGACGTAAATCCAAAGGGTGGTTGCACGTTCAGGAACAAGATCCAAACCCGCCGCAACCATCGTGCCAAGACAGCACGCGTTGTAAAGCACAATGCCGAACAGATAGAACGGAACGCGTAACAAAACGGCGATCATGGTCACAACATCGAACAAGATCGATTGTTGAACCGTCTGTTCTTCCTCTCGCACACGAAGCACTTGCGCAACGATGTGGTTGAGAAAAAACACCATGACAAGATACACAAAAAACAAAAGCATATCTGACTCCTGTGGCTTTCGCAGATTCCCTCATCAACCTGTTTCAATGAGGGCCTCTGAAAAAGGTTCGATACGATTCAAGAGTTCCGAAGCGGGTCGAACAAGTTAAAAAAAAGAACTACTCCGCAGAAAGATTTTGCGTGCCGCCTGTCTTTTGCCAGAGACTGAGGCATTCCAACGCTCGACCCACTGTGGAGAACGCACAAAAGATCATGTGCTTAGTGGAGAAGCTTGAAAGAACGAATTTGTTCTTCATCTGTACAGGGATTGTCCGATCAATCCAGACATGTCGTGGAAGACGATAAATCCAAACGTTTTTTCCACGCCCCCCGAGAATCGCGCCGATGTGGTTGAAAGTAATCGTCTGCTCTTCCCCTCGAAGAGGGATGAGAGCGCATTCACCTGTGTCGGAACAAAACATCACCAGATAAGCACAAGCCGTCATTCGAAACCTCC
>CAYOCD010000014.1:14188-16472 GCA_964402425.1 uncultured Gammaproteobacteria bacterium
TCTCTGGAAAAGAGGCGAGAAGATTCTCGCCGAAGGAAAGAACAGATCATGGTCTACGAAAACGTTGCTGTGGTGGCTTTGGTCGATTGCGCCACTCATCGAGTTCAGCAATCGGCGAAGAACCTTTCTTTGTATCAGACGAGTTGAGAGATGGCTCGCGAGGACGAACAGAAAACTGATGCACTACTGCGCTTGGTCGATCATCGATCGGTTCTGGGTCAGAAACGACCACAGAATTTAATTCCGCTCGTAATTGACTAAGCTCTTCTTCTTTGAAAGCCCTCCTCTCCGCCATACGACGAAGAACAATGAAGACGATAAATGCAAGAAGTCCTAGAAAAGCCGCAGCGATGGTCGCTGTAATAAAAGATCCCATGACATCACGCCCCCTGCTTGCAAATGTGATTGACTGTATTTCTCAGATTCCACAAACGACCTTCGTTCATGATCTCTCAAAAACGACGAAAGCACTCTTGTGAAGAGTGTGTTTCTAACGAACGCAAGTTGGGATGAAATCCGACGGCTTCGCGAGCCAGAGATCTGCATCCTCCAGGAGATCAAAAACCTTGTATCTCCGGACCACACAATCTCCGTTCATGAACATCTTCTCAATTCCATTGACCCGAAGATTGATGCCGATGTCATTTGAAGAATGAATCAACACCTGAGAATCCCCCACTCTCACCGCAAGGATCTTCCCGGTAATTTCAACACTCTCTCCGAGCAGATACGGAAGCTCTTTCACAAAATTCTTGTTCGGAGCCTCCTGAACGGCCACAAAAACGACTGGAAAATACTTTTCCGCATCAGAAGAAAGACGACTGATGCTCACCTCTGAATTGATGAAAGCCTCTGTTAGGCCCGTCCCAACCAGCAATTGTTGAGTTCCATCTTTCCAGCGAACGCGATACGTCTTCAAAGACATGACTCCTCCTTCTTACCAGAAATAATCTGGTTATTGGAAATGAACAAACATTCTCAGATCTCCCCACCAAACCGTTTCGGTGAGAATCTCTGAAAAAGGTTCGATGCAATTCTGGAATGCAGAAAGGATCAAACAGCTGAGAAAGATCCATTATAACGCGAGTGCTGCCGCACATTTTGCCGGCAAACCGATGGCGTCTCCATCATAGGAGTCCACGATCTCAAGATCATATGCTGGAAGCACCTTAATCTGACTTGTAACATCCTTCCATATTCCACCCGTAATGAGATAGACCTTTGGAAGCGTGAGAGTCAAGTCAATTTTCTTTACCAAAGAGCCTTCGCATATCGTCCAGACACTTGGATAATCCGCGACGTTGAACGCGACTGTGTAACCAGAAGTGTTCTTGTCGAGATCCATTGCCACAAACGTCCTTGGACTGAATGTGCCGCCCAACCACGATTCATCGAAAAAAGTTTTTGAACTAAATTCTGGATTCTTAGAAAATTTGTAATAGAGCGCTGACACGTATGGAGTGTATTCAGGAGCATCCCCGTACACAAGCACAAGCTTGTACGAAGTCTTGTCCGCACCCTCTACGGTCGGGCAAGTAGGAAGCCCCGGATGTATGCTCGCATCGTTGTCGTTGCAGTCGCCAAAGGCTGGATAGCCGTCGTGATCCGCATCCACAGTAAGCGGATCTTCTTTGACCACTATCGTCTGGTCTTGAGAAAGAACAATGTCCGCGCCAGACACTTCCGACGCCTGGCTTGTCGCATCCGTTTGCGTCACCTGCTGAATCTCGGAATGCATATCCGAGGCTTCACAGGCGGCAAGCAAAAAAAGCGACGAGATAAACCAACGCGCATATTTCATTTTATGCACCCCCTCTTCATCGTATTGAACTTTCGCAGATCTCCCCACCAACCATTTGGTGAGAGTCTCTGAAAAGGGCCCCAACGAATATTCTTGCGGAATATTGTCGAGGCGGGTTCGACATGATTCGGGAATTCCGAAGTGTGTCGAACAGTCTGAAAATGAACTAGCTCGCCAAAACGCCGAGCGCTCGTGCAAGAATCTCGTTGTAGATCTCCTTCGCTTTCTCCTGATTCGGATAGGCCTGCAGCTTTGTGTACACACGCAGCCGATGCGACCACAACCGACGGACGATCACGCCATTGCGTTCGCGAACGCGAAGTGTGATGCGTTGATCGATCATGAATTCGATCTCACCGTCGTCGTTGTCGAGATCGAATTCAATTGTGCGCTCATAGAGCGACATCCAGAAATCTTGCCAGAACTCGAGTTCAAGATCCACGCCGCTGTCGAGTTCAATCGCATTAAAACGACTTGCAAAAA
>CAYOCD010000015.1:0-9105 GCA_964402425.1 uncultured Gammaproteobacteria bacterium
CTATGTGGCACACAGGATCATTTCATCAAAAACATGAAACAGAATTTTTAGATGCGGCCTTGCGACGCGTTGTGCACACACCGGCTGTTTTTTTGTCTGCGGATGCGTTGCTCTCGGGAGCGTCATTGGCCGAACCGTTGATTGTAGAATTGTTGCAGACTCCACAAGATATGCGTTATCACGCAGAAGGTCCGTTTGTGCATACACACATAAAATCCATGTTGTGCACTCTTTATGCATTACAAAAAGAAGAACTGCATCTTCTTGATGTAGAAGAACTCCGTCGTTTGAAAGGATATGAAGGCGAAATAGAAGAACTTGAGCTTGCGTTTAAAGAAAACATCGGACTCTTTGAGGTGTTTGCTCTCTTGCATGACATTGCTAAATGGACGAGTATTGTTTTTTCTGCACCAAAAGGATCAGAAGGGGAGCGCCTCGGATTCAATGCACCACTTACATATGAACTCACAACGGATGCAAAGCACCGCACAGAACTCAGACGTGCGTATACAGAATTGTTTCATGAGTTTGCAAAAGAACATCCAAATGAATCTGCACGCACTCTGCAAAAACGTTTTTATGAGACGTATGAAATCGATATTCATTATCCGCACCATGACACCTTGATATACACACCTGTGTATCAAGCTCTTCTTGATCGATTTGTTGTTGCCCATCAGCTTACGGGACATGATCGTAATCTTCTTGAAGACCTGATTGCACATCACATGCAATTTGGAATGGATTTTGAAGAAATGAATCCATCACACGTAAAACGCTACTTGTATCTTGCTGATAAACGCGGATACGACGCGGATAACTATCTTCGTCTCTCTCAGGCCTGCTTATTTCTTGATATGGTTTGTGGATCTGTTATGACGATTGATGGTGTCCCGCACCACCGTATTGGACAATTTGCCAACGCCCTTAAATCAGAGCATGATTACGCTCCAGACCGGAGAATAAAGAAAGAACTGGAGCGAACATCCCAAAAAACAAAAGAACGAAATCGTGTTTTTCAACAGGTTGGACTAGATGGTATGGCACTTCTTGAATTGTTTAAAATGGAACCAGGTCCCAAGTTTGGGGCGTTGCTTAAACAAATTCAGGAGGCGGTTGTTGGAGAGGCAGAAATGCCTGCTCTTCCCGCACCGATTCAAACGGAATTGAATGCGCGTGTGAGTGCGTTTTATCAAAACACATTTAAGCATGGAATATGATCGCGATGATTGAGGGTGAGGTGATGTATCGGGGGAGTGGATTTGTGATTGTGAAGTCGGGGAATCTTGGCTATAAGATTTTTTTACCAGACAACATTGCGATGACACTCCGTGGGAACATCACGCTTTATACACATGAAGCGATTCGCGATTCGGATCATGAACTTTATGGTCTTACAACCATTGAGGCGCTCGAATTATTTTGGAAACTCATTACGGTTTCCGGAGTTGGTCCAAAGAGCGCACAGCGGATTGTGTTTACGGAAGAGATTGACTCCGTAAAAAAGAAAATTTCAAACGGGGACCTCGCGTTTCTTACGAGTGTTTCTGGAATCGGAAAAAAGACGGCGCAAAAAATTATTTTGGAACTAAAAGGTGTGCTTGTCGATGAAGAAACGGGAACGGGCGGCGATGAAGATGCAATCAGTGCACTTCAAGCGCTCGGATATTCAAGACGAGACGCAGAACAAATTCTCTCGACAGTGGTTGGGGAGACAACAGAAGAACGCATCCGCGCCGCGTTGAAAATGTTGGGAAAATAGATTTTGTGTCATTGCGAGCGGAGCGAAGCAATCTTTGTGTTCACAGAACATGAGAAAAGATTGCTTCGTCGTCGAACTCCTCGCAATGACAGTAGATGTTATGCAAATCGCTCACAACAAACTCGATCAACAAACATGGGATACTTTTGTCCTCAAACACGGCCCGCGCTCGGGTCGGTTTTTGCAATCGTTTGCGTGGGGTGAGTTTTTGGGAAAGGGCGGAGAAGGCGGAAGGGGCGGAAAGGAACGGAATGTGATTGATCGTGTTGCATGGGTGTCGGATGCAAACGAAGTTGTTGCGGTCGCACAGGTGATTCAAAAAACCATTCCATTTTTTGGAACATATGCATATGTTCCACGCGGTCCGATCGGTGTTATCTCACGGACGGATGTGACGGATCTTGCTGCACAAAATTTATTTATCCGTATCGAATTTGGAACAGAGTCGAATCAAAAAATTCCTGTTCTCAATGGAAAAAAAATTCATCCAATTCAACCAGTTCACACGCTTATTACAGATCTCGCAATTTCAACGGACGAACGGCTTGCACGGATGCATGAGAAAACGCGATACAACATTCGACTCGCGGAAAAGAAAGGGGTGAAGATTGAAATGCAATCCGCAACGATGGATGAGGTGTGGTCTGTGTTTGAGGCGACCGCATCACGCGATGCATTCCGGTTGCATGGAAAAGAATATTATCGAAAAATGATTGAAAGCGGCGTTGCGTTTCTTGCTGTCGCAAAACATGAGGACGATATTCTTGCCGCAAACATCATGATCGATTTTGGTGATACACGAACATATCTTCACGGTGCGTCTTCGAATGTAAAACGAAATCTCATGGCGCCGTATTTGTTGCACTGGGAGCTTATGAAGGATGCACAGTCGAAGGGAATCACATTTTATGACTGGTGGGGTGTTGCACCGATTGACGCACCCGCGAATCACCCATGGGCTGGGATCTCAAGATTTAAGCGAGGATTTGGTGGAGAAGAAGTGTCGTATTCGGATGCGGTAGATGTGGTGTTGAAACGAGGACGATACACGCTTTATCAAGTTCTTCGAAAATTACGCAGAGGATTTCGATAAAAGAAGCCTATTAAGGCTTCTTTTTCTTTTTATTCCTTGACCAAACCGTTTTTTTCTGATACACTCACGTGCCGGACAGGTGTTCGGAGTCGTTCATTCAAGGAGGATTCATGTTTCAGCTCCTTTGTGTTTATTGGCGAAGGTTTTGTGCAAGAGTTCCGTTTCTACATCCGCTTCTTGGGTATCCGAGTTGTGTCGTGTTCATTCGGCATGCGCAATCTGCAAACAATAAGGCCTATGCAGGAAAAGTGTTCCTTGAACGGCATGAGCAGATTCTTGCCGAAAATCGACATCCCGATCATCGCATTCCGCTTTCGGAAGAAGGGGAAAGTCAGGCGTTGCGGAGTGGTCCGTTTCTTCGTATGAAGTTTGGAACGCCAGATGCGGTCGTTCACTCTGGGCATTTGCGCACACGTCAGACGTTGCATGGAGTGATGAGTGCCTATGGAGGCGCTCCGATTCCTGTGTATGAAGATCGCCGTTTTCGCGAACGTGAAGCGGGACACACATATCTCATGCCTCGCGAAGAGGTGGAGAAGAATTTTCCGTATCAACAACCGTACTGGAATTTGGTTGGCGATTATTATGCGCGTCCAGCTGGCGGTGAAAGCCTCGCGGACATGCTTGAGAAGCGTCTCATCTCTGCCCTTACGGATCTGTTCAAGCGATTTTCCGGGAAGCATGTGTTCATCTTTACGCATGGTCGTGTCATCCAGTGTGCGCGAGCGTACCTCGATGAACTTGGCCTCGAACAGATCGAAGCGTATCTGCAAAGCAAAGAAGACGACCCCAAGAACTGTTCGATCACGGTGTATCGATACTCACCAGAAAAAGGAAAGCTCGTTTTGGCTGAATACAACACGGTCTGCTGGCAAGACTAATGGTACGCGCGAATCCATGATTCGCGCTTTTTTAACAAAAAAACTCGACGCGGATGCATCGAGTTTTTTTGTTATTTTATGACGGTTCCTTTTCCGCTTGCAAATTCATCTGTGACCAAATTTGTTGTGAGGGCGTCTGTTGTTTTGGTGATGATCTGAGATGTGCTCGCATCTTTTGCGGTAAATGTTGTTGAACTTGTAAGTGGCATGGCTGTTCCTACATCAGAGTTTGTGGGCTTGATCCAGACATCGAACCAGGCACCTGCTTGGTTGATGGATTTTGGAAGTTTTGAAATCGACCATGTGATGGATTCATCTGCTCCTTTGTAAGCGACCGCACCAATGTCCGCAAGGTGTTTATTCATCCACATGACATTTGCTGGAATCGTTGTGGTGATTTTTACGTCTGATAAATCATGGATGGTGTTTGTAATGTTCCAGTAAACACGATACGCGGTTGTTTTTCCAACACTTGGCGGAAGCGGTCCTGTTCCGACAGGAATGCCTTCCGTGGTGAAATATCTGACTTCCGATCTAAATCCAACTTGTGAGTTGATGGAGATGAGAATCGGAGTTGCAGAGATGGTTCTCATCCCTCCGGACTCTCCAAGCGAACCAATACGTGCAGTGAGTGTCATGGTGAAATGATCCGCTGTGTTTGATCCGTTTAAAAGAGGAAGAGAAAAATCGATGATACCTGCGTCTGTTGGGTTGAGTTGTTTGAGCTTTTCAAGTGTTGATGCGTCCCAAACAATTTGGTTTCCATTTCGTTTTCCGCTTTTTAGTTCTGCACGTGCCCAATCAATAGGGAGAGTGCCTTTGCCATCAAGAGCAAGGGTGAAAGAAACATCTTGGGCCGTTTCTTTTGCTTGGTTTTTGTAATCAATGGATCCTCGGAGAGATTTACTTGGATCAACTGTTTGATCCGTGTTTGATCCATTTACGATGAGATGAAAGGCGATTGATCCACCTTGCATATTGGTGACAACTTGCGCATCTTTT
Source organism: uncultured Gammaproteobacteria bacterium (assembly GCA_964402425.1). Lineage (GTDB taxonomy): Bacteria > Patescibacteriota > Patescibacteriia > UBA9934 > GWF2-40-263 > XYB2-FULL-45-11. Next base: position 4,739 of record CAYOCD010000015.1, read on the forward strand.
TGTTTCAGATAGATATTGTCAGAGACAAATCCGACAGATGCTTTCATGGTTTGTTCTCCTGTTGCAGAGGCCGTGTAGGAACCTTTTATGGTAAACGTTTTTGGTTGATTTGGATCAAGAGCGGAAAGACTCCAATAATTTTTTCCGTTTTCAAACGCGGGATTTGTTCCGCTTATAGCAAAGTTTTGTGGCAATTCTGGAATGATACGCAGATCTTGAACGGAGTCTTTTTGTGCATGACCGACGCTTATGACATATTGCACTTCATCCCCAGCAAGCGCTTGATTTGGACCATTCATGGTCATTTGTAAAACAGAATCGTTGACGTTTGTGTTGAATGTTTGAACGGTTTGAAATGATGAGTTGAAGTTTGCGGGTTTGTAGGTAAAGAGGGCTTGTAGTTTTTCTGTTGAAGGAACTTCCGCAAGAAAAATTCCATTCACCATGACCACTCCATCCGATTTTGGGGTGAGGGATCCAAGTGTCCAAACATTTTTGTCATGAGCTTCTGGGGTAGAGGAGGTGAGATGAAAGTCAGGAGGGAAATTTGCTGAAAGTTCTAATGTTGCCATGGGGACATCTCCTGTATTTTCATAGCGAATACTGTACGTCACAGCATCTCCTGCTTTGACTTCTGTAGGACCTTCGATTTTTACAGATAAGTTTTCTTGTTTTTGCAACAATCCATTTGAGAAGAAAAAGAATCCAGACCAGGCAACCAAGGACAACACAAAGAGAAACAAAATGCCGCGGATCAAGAATCTGCGAAATCCCGATTTTTTGCGCGAAGCGAGTTTACTCATATCCGGAATGGATCCGTCCGCTCGTTCATAAATCGCGCGCAAATCTTTTTTGACATCGCGAGGGGAAATTTTTTGTTTGTGTGGCCGTTCAACGATCATAAGGTTGGTTCAAACAATGCGCTAAAAAAGGCGTCTTGTGTGTTTGTAAATTCCGTTTCTGAAAGATTTGCAGAGCTCCAAACCGCTGTAAGAGAATCTGGGACGTGGAGACGAACGGTTGTTTTTCTTGTGTTTGCGCCGGATTGTTTTTGAATGATGAGAGAATAACTTTCTCTTGTTTCAAGGCCAATCCAGGATTTTATTTGCTCGCCCCGCTTGTTTTTTGTGAGCAATTGCTCATAGCTGAAAGGGAGAGTGTACGTAAAAGTACTTACAGTTGTTGCTCCAGGTTTTGTTTGTGTCCAGTTTCCAAAAACGGTTTTTCCGCTTTCTTCATAAATTTGAGTACGGCTGTCATCGTCTATGGTGAAACTTGCGTCGGCGAACTGGAGATCCGGATCCACAATCCATTCTGGATCTGGTGCTTCAAACAAGTTGCCGTTTGGAATTGTAAATCCGTTTGCGTGTTTTAGAATACTTCCTTTTGGAACATATAGACGTTGGTAATTCACGTTATTTGCTCCCGCAAATGGATCGTTTGGATTTCCTGCGTGTGTGCGTGTAATGGTGACTGTGTTTGTAATGGTTCCGTCCGTTGCAATGGAGACATCTACATTTGCACGTTCTTCTATGACCGCGTCTGTTTTTCCTCCGCCCAAGTTTGTGTTTACGATCATGAGGTAATCTTTGTCTGTCTGTTTGAGATCTCCTCCCCATCCACGTGACAAAACAACTTTCTCAACGGATTCATCGGTAAAGTAGAGTTGGATGTCTTTTTCTGCGAGTCCTTTGTTTACATGTCCTGCAAGTTTGAGGAAGGTGTCTGGCGATTCGTGCAAAGCTTTGTCAATCAATTTTGGAGCGAGGGCTCCGATGAACGCTTTTGGTTTGTTTTCTGTTTTATCGTATTCGTGTTCAACGATTTTTTGTGTTTCCGCGATGAAGTTTTCTTGATCGATCGTTCGTTCATATTCTGGCATTTCAATAGGGCCAAGAAGTCCGATCAGATCTTCAACATAATTTGCGTTGATGGCAATCACTCCATCTACTTCCGATCCTCGCGAGTTTTTGTAAAAGGAAATGATGTGTCGTGCACTTGTGCGAAAATCTGGAAACCAGTTTGCGTCTTGGAATTCCCATTTTGCGGATAAGAGTTGGAGTGGCCATGGGGCGACGAATGATTGTTTTTGTTGACCTTGGAGATCATATGTTCCACCGCCTGGAATAGTGAGCTCTTCCATGACACCGTTGTGTACACGCATTTCCGCAAAGCTTCCCATGAACCCACCTGTTGGACGGATTTCTGTGTTGTTTTGGAAGACAAGCAAGTAATGTTTTGTTTCATTGGATCCCAAAATGGAAGAAAGGGCACCGGCAAGCGAGAGAAAATCTTGTGTTGATGAGACGAGAGCAGGGAGTGTGGAAGCAAGTTGTGTGTATGTATCTTTGCGTGTGTCCTCAATAGCACTTATGTCCACATCTTTCATGGCATCTTTTGCAGCAAGTAAGTGGGGGAGGGCGGAGTTGAGATACAGATGAAGGAGTTCGAGTCGAGAAGAAGGGGTTGGATTTAATTCGTTTTGCATGGCAGAGAATCCGTCCGCGATGCGGGAACCTGCAATCGAAAGTTCTGAACCAATTTTGAGAAGAGCTGTATTTGTTTTGACGTTTTTTTGTGTTGGGGCGAGAGCGGTGAGCAAAAGGGAAACACCCGTTCCAAGAGAATCGATCTGATCCTTTGCCTTACCGAATTCAACGCTCGCTGCGGAAAAATGTGCACCCGCTTCATCGGGATTTGAAACCAGGTTTGCTCCGGCTGCATTTTTTAAACTTTGCAATGCTTGTGCGCCATTTGATTCCGCCTGGTGTTTTGCGTCGCGCAGATCATTCATGACTTGCATGGCGTGAAGCGGAAGCACGAACACAAAAGATAATAGAACAAACACACCAATTGCGCGCTGCCATCCATTTGGCATGATCAAAAATTCAAACGAAGGAATCCAAGATCGCTTTGGTTTTTCTTCCTCGATGATCTCGGGGACATCATCTGTATCAAAAAGAGATGTGAGGTCGATGTATGTTTCTTCTTCATTTTCTGATTTTTCTATCTCTTCTGTTTCTGGTAAGTCAAAATAAGACAAAATATTTTCTGGAAGTTCTTTTGGTTCAAAGACATCAAGTGAAACGGATTCTGTCTTTTGCAACCGAAGCGGCATGTGTTCAAAATTCACGCGCGGTCGGAACATCCAGTTTCTTGTGAATCCGATTCCTAGCCCCCTCTCCTTTTGAAGGAGAGGGCGGGGGGAGAGGTCTTGCGTCGCACCCGTCTTTAATTGTCGATGAAGTTCTTCCGTGGACAGTTCCAAATCATGCGATGTATTTGTTTGTGAGTCTGTCGCGCGTTCTATTTCTAAAAGCGCGTCTGAAAGAAAATTGAGACGAACATCCAAAGATGGTTCATCTGCCAAAATGGTCTCTGGGGATGGAATGTGCGGACGAAGTTCAAGGATGAATGGAGAAAGATGTGAAGATTCTTGTGTGTGAACAGAAGGATTTTCTGAAAGATTCGCATTGTTTGAGCGAAAGTGTTCTGGGATGGCTTGATCGAAACGCATTGATTCCGAAAGAAGGGATTGTCGACGCGCTGCATTTTTGAGCGCGCGCTCAAAAGACGCGCGAGAAACAGTTGTTCGCGGTTCGCTTGATTTTGGGGTTTGTTTAAGAACTTTTTTTGCCACACGTTTCGTAAATGGTTTGAATTGCTACGGCCATTTTCTGCCAAGAGTAGCGTTTGATGTGTTGTGTGCCTTTTTCGATAAGATTTGCACGCTTCTCGCTCGAGTCAATCAAGTCTGAGATGATGGTTGCCATGTTTTCAGCATCTTTTGGATCAAAGAAGACAGCCGAATCACCTAAGATTTCTTTTAAGCTTGGAATGTCTGATGCGGCAACAGGAGCACACATGCTCATTGCCTCAAGCGGTGGAAGACCAAAACCTTCAATGCGCGATGGGTATACGTAGAGAAGGGCATTGCGATAAAGTGTCGCGAGCTCGGAATCGGTTGGGCCGTTCACAAACTCGACGTTTGTAGGTTTGTGTTCAAGAAGTCGCTTGTAAAAAAAGTTTTCTCTTCCTGCGAGAACCAGTTTGATTTCTGGGTGTGTTCGTTGAATACGTGTAAAGGCTTCAAGGAGTCGCTCAAGATTTTTATGTGGAAACGCATTTCCAACATACAAGAGATATGGGAAGGGAAGTTGTGGGGTTGTGGAGTCGTGAAGTGAAGGAAGGGGAGTCACACCCTCATACACCACTTCAATCTTGTTGGGGTCTGTATTTTTTACGTGATGCAAAATGGATTGTGTTGTTGCGTGCGAAATACTGATCACTTTTTTTGCGCGCGATACAGCACGCGAAAGAACGAGTTTGTATCCCCAGTATTTTAGCGTAAAAATCGTTTGGTGTCT
>CAYOCD010000016.1:0-8505 GCA_964402425.1 uncultured Gammaproteobacteria bacterium
ATGGCTCCGAGGGTGGGGATCGAACCCACGACCATCTCGTTAACAGCGAGCCGCTCTGCCGCTGAGCTACCTCGGAACGTTTTTTAAAACGCGACGAGATTATAGCAATTGCCCTTGAATCTTGCAAGGCGCAAAAAATGCTATATTTTAAACAACATCTTCTAGATCCCGATCGGCAAAATAAACCATAATAACCCCAATCATGATCCCTGCCAGAGAAGACCAAACGTGTGTTCCACCAAAAAAACGACTGTCGAATAAATCAAGCAAGATCCAAACTCCGCGCCAAATCAAAATAGCTCCAAGAATCATCAAGAGACTTTCTCGAAGTATTTTTACAAAGGAAGATTTATGTTTCAATAATGACATAAAGAATAAATGAATCGTATAAGATAAGCATACAGGAAGAACGAAAAATTCCAAACAAACAAAAATAAAAAACTGTCTCTTTGCAGAAACAGTTAGCGGATGTCTCGAACGTTTTCGTCCCAGTGAGCATGATAGAACACACGTGCAAGATCGTTGGTAAGCGAGATAACACGCAGGAATTCCGACTCAATGAGCGGTTGAAGGGTGGGACGATTGTGAACTGGGATCGTGTCTGTGATGTACAAACGCGAAATCGGACAGTTCGGATCAGAAAAGAGGCTGACGGCATTCCCACAGAGAACACCATGTGTCACAGCTGCCCAGACATCGAAAGCACCAAGTTTGGTGCGATATTCACGAGCCGCATTGATTTGTGTTCCGCCGGTTGCTGTTTCATCATCTGGCGCAATCACAAGCGCATCTCTCAATGCTTCAAGATCGCCAGTCATGCCTTCAATATTTTTTTCGACCGCATTTAGTCTGTCTGCATCCACCGTTACAATAGGTATATGCCGACCAAATTCCAACTCCATCTCCTTCACGACTTTTCCGTAACGTTTACGCGCTGTACCATCAGGAAATGCGAGACAAATCTTTTCTTGCACAGCAAGCGCATCCTTCAGTACACGTCGCAAAATGCGGCGTGTCATCATTATCGGCGTCACAAGACCCGTGTGCCCCATGCCCGTGATCTGATCAGAGTGAGGATCTACGCAAATGATGCGATCAAGTTTGCCGTGTGCATGCGCTTTCCACCCATCAATCAAAATGGGTGGCATCACAAATTCATCGCCCTCATCTTTGTCAGAACGACCAAGCGGAAAATATCCGCTCATGATCGTAATACGACTCGCTTTGCGTCCCGCAAGATACGCGATCGCAAAATTGAGCTGACCAAGCATCTCATAGGTTCCAGGTCCACTCGTGAGAATGAAACAATCGTGCCCACCGATATGCTTTTTCCCTTGCTTCACACCAGGCTCATTGCTTGGTCGCAAGCTGAACATGGGAGTTGTAATATCAACGTTCGTTGGATAACGATTCAGATCCATACCAAGACGCTCGATCTCTTTTTTCATCGCCTCTGCCATAGACACAAATCCAGGCATCGGAACGATGGTTAGGCCGCCGTGGCGATTAAACGTTCTATCCATCTTGATTTTCCCCTTATCGTTGCTGAACGGCATACTCTTTTTATTCGCCTTTCCTGTCTTTGTCAATCATTTTTTCCATAATAAAACAGCCCCGTGTCGGGACTGTTTTATTTTACATATCGTCACCATCATCATCAGAATCATCTTCATCATCCATATCTTCATCTTCCTCGTCTTCGTCCATGTCCATGTCGTCTTCGTCCATTTCGTCGTCCATGGCAAATGCGCTTGCAAGTGTCATATAAATAGCTTTGTAAATTTATGAATTAGTTCCTCCAAAGGAGGAGCTCATATATGGTAACCAGCCCAGAAAAAAAGTGCAAGAGGAGTTGAAAAAAGCGGAAGGGGTTGAGAGGGCAGAAAGGAACAGGTACACTCATGTGATATGAGAACTGCATCGAAATTACTCGCATGGTACAAGCGGCATGGCCGAGATTTACCGTGGCGAAAAACGCAGGATCCATACCCCATTCTCGTGAGTGAGGTCATGTTACAGCAAACACAAGTAGACCGAGTAAAGTCTTTTTATGACACATGGCTCAAACAGTTTCCGAATTGGGAATCTCTTGCAAAAGCAACAAACGAAGAAGTAATCCGAGCATGGGCCGGACTTGGATACAATCGTCGTGCACTCATGCTCCGAGACGCAGCGCGATCAATTGTCGAGCATGGACTCCCCGTATCTCTCGATGCTTGGCAAAAAATCAAAGGCATTGGCCCATACACTGCCGCAGCGATCAGTGTGTTTGCACAAAAGAAACGCGTCATGCCAATCGACACAAATATCCGTCGCGTCCTTGGTCGACTTCTTCTTGGAAAACCATTTCCACAACCATCGGACGATGAACAAATACAAAAAGTCACCGACGATTTTCTCCCTCGTCGAGGAAATTATTTTGATGTGCCACAAGCCATTTTTGATCTTGCAACAGATATCTGTCAGAAGTCACCAAAGTGTGCCGCGTGCCCACTGCGCCAAAAGTGTCCTGTGTCAAAAAAGTTTCTCTCAGGCAAAATCATGATCCCTAAACAAATGATCAAGAAAGCGATCGAATCGAGACATCTTGAAAAACCACATCCTGATCGCATTTATCGCGGACGCATTTTAAAACTTGTTCGAGAATCATCTCATGGCGTAAATCCGCGTATCGTCGGCCATGCCGTCGATAAGACACACGATCCGATCTCAGATGCTGAATGGATAGAATCTATAATCTCTCGACTCATCAAAGATGAGCTTATCGAGAAACGCCATACGAAGCTATTTTTAAAAAATTAACCCTCCCCTTTCATCTCTCTATTTTCTATTTTCTCCTTATGCTATAATTACTTTGCTTCATCCTGGATGTTATTTGGGCAAAATTTGGCTTTTGGGCTTGGAACTGTGTGCGTCTTTGACAAACACATGAGAGCCCCGCGGTGCCTCCGAAAAGAGGCATGTCACAAGTGTTTCGAGAGACTTGGTGAAAACTGATTCCTCGACACACTCTCGGACGGCGCTTCATCGCGCCGACTCGATTGCAACTCAGCCAAATACATCCCATGAAGTTTGTTTCTTCGGAAACAAAAAACAGCCGTCAAGGCTGTTTTATTTTTGTCTAATAATCTCTCAACTTTTCAATCAAACTATTGGCCTGAATTTTTTCAAGAGCTTTGGCCTCAATCTGACGAATACGTTCACGTGTAACATCAAATTCACGACCAACTTCTTCTAATGTATGACTTACACCATCAACAAGTCCAAAGCGCATCTCCAAAATCTTTTGTTCGCGCGGTGTGAGGCCTTCCATAGCAGCCTGCACGTAGTCTCTAAGAAGTTCTCGAGCGGCGGCGCGATCTGGAGAGATGGTCTTCACGTCTTCAATAAAGTCTTCAAGCTTAGAATCCTCATCATCGTCTCCAACAGACGTTTCAAGAGAAACGGTGTCTTGTGAAATCTTACGAATATGACGAACCTTTTCAACATCTTCTCCCATTTCCGCAGCGATTTCTTCAGGAAGTGGTTCACGACCAAGATCTTGAATCAATTGACGTTCGATCTGTGTAAAACGGTTAATGGTTTCCACCATGTGAACCGGAATACGAATGGTGCGAGATTGGTCTGCAAGCGCACGAGTGATTGCCTGACGAATCCACCAAGTAGCGTATGTTGAGAATTTATACCCTTTGCGATATTCAAATTTCTTAACAGCACGAAACAAACCAATGTTTCCCTCTTGAATCAAATCAAGAAGAGACATTTGCTTTCCAACGAATTTTTTTGCAATAGAAACAACCAAACGCAAGTTTGCTTCAATAATACGACGTTCAGCTTCTTTTTCTCCGCGCTCTTTGCGTTTTGCAAGAGCGACCTCTTGTTCACCTGTCAAAAGAGGAATTTTTCCGATTTCACGCAAGTACATTTGAATGGAATCCTGCGTAAGTTCCGGAACACTCGCTCCTTTTTGTTTTTCATGTGTGACGCGAATTTTGTCATACACTTCCCCACGCTCTTTTTCGCGACCCAAAATACCTTCTTTTAATTCCACAAAGTGGACACCAACACGTTCAATATCATCCAGAAAATTTTCAAAAACTTCTACGTAATCTTCCACTTCAATAAACGTAAATAAAATTTCATTTTCTGTAAGATACCCGCGCTGTTTTCCTTTTTCGAGCAATCGATCCAAGACCTCATCTGTTGGAGGATTGGATTTAACATAACGAGCCTTTGGCACGACAGGAACTTTTTGTTTTTGTGGTTGTGGTTGTGGTTGTGGCTGCAGTTGTTTTTGCTTTACTACTGGTTTTTGTGCTGACTGTTGCGGTTTTGGTTGTGGCTTTTGCACCTTCACGGGTTTTTTAAGTGCAGGTTTTCCCTTTGCCGGAACAGTTTTTTTCACAATTTTTTTAACAGGTTTCTGTGCCATACGAAAAAAATGAACCTTCGATATCGTTACTGGCGTATATCAAAAGTTTAATTTAACTCAGATAAAAGTTTTTTCACGGTCTCAACGTCACCCGCGCTTTCCGCTTGGCGAAGTTTTTGTGCAAGGATAGATCGGCTTTTTTGTCGATCGGTTGCACGCAATGTCTCAAAAAGGATGTTCAATTGTGTGAGACAAGAAGCGGGAGAAAGATTCTCGAACAATTGTTCTGCGATCAGGCTTGATTGATCAAGCAAGGAAAGGAGTAAATCCTTTGTAGGATCGCTTTGGAGAATAGATCTTGCTTTGGCAAAAAACGTTTGATTTTGAGCCGTCTCAATGCCTGAAGTGTATGTCTCTTCCAGGAATTTGTAAAGGTTTGCAATAGCCCCCGAGTCTATGACGGTTGATTTGAGTTCTGCGCGAACATATTCTCGATTGACCTCATCATTTGCAAACGATCCAAGCAAAACAAGAAGAATTTGATCTTTCTTTGTAAGCTTTTCTGGATGAACACTATTTGTATTCGTGGTTGCCTCGCCTTTCGAAGGCGAGGGTTGGGGTGAGGTCTTGAGTGCGGTTCGAAGAATGACAAGGTCTATATTTAAAAGAGACGCAAGCTTTGCAAGCCAATGTTCACGCTCAACCACATCCGAAATCTCCCCGATCGCCGGAAGGAGTTCTTGTGAGATGAGTCGTTTGTGGTCCACATTCGAAATATCTCGTCCAAACAAAGTTCGGTCAAACAAGTATTGCATGAACGGAATAGAAGCTTCTGATAATTTTTTCCAGGTATTTGGATCCTTTTGGACTAGATCATCCGGATCTTTTACGTCTGTTGGAAGAGAGATGGCTCGAACATCAAAATTAAGTGAACGCGCAATGGTCACACCTTTCTTAGCGGCAGTGAGTCCAGCTGCATCGCGATCAAAACAAAATACAACTGTATCTGTATACCGTTTAATAAGTTCAAGTTGTTCTTGTGTAAGTGCCGTACCAGAACTCGCAACAACATTTTGAACACCAATTTTATTTGAGGCAACAACATCCAAATTCCCTTCCATGACAATTACGCCGCGCTTATCTTTAATAGCACGCTTTGCTAAATCAAGTCCGTAAACCAATCGTCCTTTGTGATAAATAGGTGTCTCCGGTGAATTTACGTACTTTCCCATGTTTGCATCTGCCCCCGGCAATTGTCGTCCTGTAAATCCGACGGTCTTCCCGTGCTGATCACGAAGCGGGATCATGATGCGCGCACGGAATCGATCGAGCACTCCGCTGCCAGACTTTTTCTTAAGCGAAAGTCCTGCCTGAACAAGTTCCGCTTCCGAGAAACCACGTTTAAGAAGTGTATCAGAAAGCATACTCCAATCATCTGGAGCAAATCCTATTTCAAATCGATCAATCAGTTCCGTTGTAATTCCACGATTTGCAAGATACTCACGCGCCACATTCGCACCAGAAGAACTTGCTAATACTTTTTTATAGAACGACGTTGCGAGTTCATGAATTCCCATGAGTCTCTGTTTTGTATTTCCTTCCGTTGTAGAAAATCGTTTAATCTCAACACCTGCTTTCTCACCTAAATGCATAAGCACTTCTGGAAAATCCATTCCTTCCATTTTTTGCACAAACGAGAAAATATCTCCCCCTTCTCCACATCCAAAACAATGAAAAATCTGACGATCAGATGAAACATGAAAAGAAGCAGACTTCTCCGAATGAAACGGACAAAGCGCTCTAAATCCATGCATCCCAGCCGGCTTCAATTCCAAATATTCGCCGATCACAGCAACAATATCGAGCTTTGCTTTAATTTCATCTTTTGGGTCCATAATGACTTGAAGCTTATCGGATTTTAGGCTGAAAAGCAAAACGACCCGTTATGGGTCGATTACTGGGTTTAGATCTTCCTTTATCAAATTTTGCAGTGGAATAAATAATGGTTCTGGAAATTGTCCCCATTTAAACCAGTCCCATACCTCACATTTATTTGGTTCCATAATCACCACCTCACCCGATTCAATTTCTGCCTTTACATAACATGTCACATAATGTTTTCCTTCAATAGGAAACGGATCGTTTGTGAACGTGACTTTCTTTATGTTGTGAATTTTAACACCCGTCTCTTCATAAACCTCTCGTCGTGCACAATCTTCAAAACTTTCGCCAAATTCAAGATGACCACCAGGAAAAGCCCATGTACCTGTGCCATGAGAACCTTTGCGTTTGCCAAGCAATACCCTGCCATCCTTCATAACAATCACACCAACACCAACTCGCACTTGTTGTTCATTCATACAATTTAAGATGATCGGATTTTGCCTATTATTCCTTTTGAGAAATAAAATTCAAATAATTTTTACTCCTCGGCTTAAACGTCTCAAAATACCTGATCTCAAACCCATGCTCAATCAACAAGCGTTCAACTTCTTCCTTTTGATAGTAACTAAATAATCTCGGAGCTGTAACTTTAGTGCTTTCGCGATAAGATTCACCCTCACCCTCAATAAGACCAAGCCCAAAGATCCCACCAGGTTTTAACACACGATGAATTTCGTTTAACGCCTGTCCGATTTCCATTTTTGATACATGAAGTAATGATGTATATGCCCAAACTGAATCAAAAGACTCGTTCTTAAACGGAAGTTGCAACAAGTCTCCTAAGACAGCGTTCAAGCCACGCTCTGTAGCCAAATCTACCATTGCTTGTGACGCATCAAGACACATCACTTGTAATCCAGCCTCCTGCAACACAAGTCCGTCTCTGCCAGGACCACACCCAACGTCTAATACCGTTCCGTGCGAGAGTTGAATAAATGTATTAAAAAATGTTCGCGGAAACAGATTCCAGAAATCAGTTGTTTCCTCATCATAATTCTGCGCATGGAGGTTATAGGCGTCAATCGTTTGTTGATCCATATCAAGGTGAGCTTGTCGTATTTTAATGAATCTACAAGAAAAACCTCCCTTACCCTCGAATCAGAATAAACACCAAAAATCCAGCGTATGTGGTAAGAAATGTAACACCTGCCCAGCGTTCAACAATGTGACGCTTTCCGATAAACAATACAATAAACAGCATGAGTGTTGCTAATATCACAAAAAATGTATCTATGATATTTGCAGAGGCAAATGGAAGTGGGTATATGACAGCGCTAAAAGCTAGAACAAAGAAGATGTTGAAAATGTTTGATCCAACGATATTTCCTATCGCAATATCATCATAACCTTTTCTAATAGCCATCACACTTGTAACAAATTCAGGAAGAGATGTTCCAACAGAAACAATCGTCAAGGCTATTAAGTTTTGAGAAATTCCAACAAATTGAGCGATACTTGTTGCCCCATCCACAACAAATCTTCCTCCAATAATAAGCCCAACCAAACCACCAACGGTGAGCAGAATGGATTTTGATAATTTCATTTTTTCAGCATGCATTTCATCTGAAAGGACAGCATCTTTTCTGATTCCAAAGGTGTATACCAAAAACAAAATAAAAAAACCCAGAAGTGCAATTCCTTCTACCCTGCTCAAGATATTTTGAGACGCCCCATCAAGAAGAATATCGCTTCCAAAAATTAAAACTAAAATAATACCAAGTAAAGACAACGGTATTTCTTTCCAAACCGTATTACTCCTTAAAGTAATTGGTTTTATCAAGGCTGTGACACCAAGAATCAACAAAATATTTGCAAAATTACTTCCAAGGACATTTCCAATGGCAATATCTGTTGAACCATTCATGGCAGAAACAACATTCACAAAAAATTCCGGTGCAGATGTACCGAATCCTACAACCGTCAAACCAATGACAAGAGCGGAAACTCCGAGTTTCTGCGCTATTGCAGAAGAACCAGAAACTAAATAATCAGACCCTTTTATCAAGAGATAAAACCCCGCGACAATCAATAAAATATTCAAAAACATAAAGCCTTTTTAGAGAACTCAATTAATACATGATTGGAGCAAATCATACCAAATAAATCTAAGCATGTCTTGAAAAGATATGCTTACAAAAAAACACCGAACGTAAACGCTCGGTGTTTTTTAATGGCGGAGAGGAGAGGAT
>CAYOCD010000017.1:0-1089 GCA_964402425.1 uncultured Gammaproteobacteria bacterium
AGCTCCGTGCGGATGAAAAAGATATTCTCGTGACATATGGCAGTATCATAACGTAAATGAGGTGGAGGACACAATCAAAAATACCCCTGATTCATCAGGGGTATTTTTATTAGACATCAACGTATTCTGAAACCTGGTTTCCATCTGGGCCTTTGATAAAATTTCCCTGCGCATCTTTCGTTGGTTTGAGCATTCTGAGTTTTTCGTAGGAAATTTCCGTTACGGGTTTTTGAAAGTTTGAATTTACATCTGCCTTTGATCCATCGAATCGATCCTTAAGTGTGAATCCAATGGTGACATGAGGATTTACCTTCGTTGCATGTTTTTTTGGGTTCGGTTCTCGTTCGTTCGCAAGATCAATAAGGCCATCTAATTTTGCTTGAACACCTTCCGGTAAACGAATCACAGCAAAAAATACAACGCCTTTTGGTTTGAATTTTGGATCTGCTGCGGCTTGTCGGTTTTCTTCTTCTATGTAGCTTTGCACGCCGGCTGCATCGAGTCCTGGGGGTATGGTTCCAATGCCTGAGATTTCAACAGGTTGATTCACGCAAGTTTCAAATGCGTGCAAATCCTCTGCGGACAAAAGTCCTTCGCGTAGGATCTTTGAATCAATAGGTCTAATCAATGTTATGTGTGCCTCTTCACGATTCTTTAGAGAGATTCCAAGCGTTTCTTCAAGATCTGTTTTTATTTTTCGTACCGAAGAAAATGGAACATCGAGCGAAAGTGTATTTGCTTCTTTGAGCGATTCAAGACGTTCTTTCGGTGTTTTTTCTTTTTTTTCTGGGTGTGTTTGTTTGACACCCGCAATCGATGGATCGAATGGATATTCACCAGGCATAGACATGTCTTAAGATTGATGAATGAATGGTAACAGGAATAGGGTGAGAACAAAAGATAAGAATGGAGAATATCTCGACATAAACTGAATTCATCGCTATACTCTTCGCGATACACTATTAATTGAGGGGAGATCCTTCTCTCCGCTCAGGATGACACAAAGAATATGCTTCAAGTTGGAATCGTTGGACTCCCGAACGTAGGGAAGTCGACTCTCTTCAAAACACTCACAAAAAAACAAGTGGA
>CAYOCD010000017.1:1189-4887 GCA_964402425.1 uncultured Gammaproteobacteria bacterium
TCTGTTGAAAAACGCCTCGCACTTGTCCAAGGAAAAATGAAAGCAGGGAAGACAAAGGAAATGGAATATGAGGAAACGGCATTGAAAAAAATATTCGAAGTTCTGGAACAAGGAAAGATGGCAAACGTCGTTGAGCTCACAGAAGACGAAGACAAAACATTGAAAGATTTTCCGATGCTCACACGCAAACCAATCTTGTATGTGGTGAACGTGGATGAATCCGCAGCGTCAGACGCAAACTGGAAGTCTCCGCTTGGACCAGATCGTCTCGCACTTCCGCTTTCCATCAAAGTCGAATCAGAAATTATGGAGATGCCACCGGAAGAACAAAAAGAATTTCTTGAGGCACTCGGACTCAAACTTTCTGGACTGGATCGCTTGATTCAAAAGTGTTATCAACTTCTTGAACTCATTACGTTCATGACCGTTGGACCAAAAGAGTGTCGTGCGTGGACCGTGAAGAAGGGAACAAAGGCGCCACAAGCGGCAGGTGTCATTCACACAGATTTTGAAAAGGCATTCATTCGCGCAGAGATTATTCCTTGGCAAGATTTCGTTGACCTTGGTGAGTCTGGTGCGCGTGATAAAGGAAAACTGCGCGTAGAAGGAAAAGATTATGTGATCCAAGATGGAGATACATGTCATTTCCGTGTGGGGGTGTAGGGAAAGGCTTGAGAGGTAAGAGAGGCTTGAGAGGCTCGAGATGCCGAAAAGAAAACAGAGCATGTGCTCTGTTTTTGTGTATGAAAAAACACCCGTCGACAAGCTTGGGGTGTTAGCGGTGGTTTGGATCTTGAGGAGTCTTTGGGTACATGGTGCGTTCTGCACAGATGCGGCGGAATTCACCGAGAAACTCGTCTGTTATTTCACGCACAGCGTAATCCGCTTCGGCAACACGCGCGTGATTGATGCGCAGATCACGCAGATTCTCTTCAGCTACTTCATGTGTTTCATAAACGTCGGCTTGGAAGTGTGGATGTCGCGCCATTGTTTTTGCGTGTGCATGCATTTGTGCATTGATCAGGATGAAGTGACCTTTCCAGCCCGTAAGAGCTCTGAGAGCGGATGCTGTTCCCATCTCGCAAGCATGAACCATGTTTGGATGAGATCTGGGATGATTGCCTTCGCGTACCATTTTCTCCTTTTTGAGGACAGCGAAATGCCATCACTCTGTCGCAAAACGACGGGTGAGCATATCAAGAAGGATCGCTTTTGTCAATGATTGAGCAAAAGAAAACGAACCTAGGAGGTTCGTTTTTTCATGCGTACAATTTCTCGTGCTGTTTGCTGATCTGGTCGTCGATAGATCCATTCAGCATCGATCATAAGTCCTGCATCTTCAATCGCTTTTTTAAGCGGGAGCTTGATGACTTCGTTTCTTACGACGAATGCCGGGAATGCGATGACGATCATTCCATTTGTTTTGAGTTTCTTTGAGAGGGTTGTGAGCGAATCCCGATACATCTTCATCAACTCTGCTTTCAGTGCTTCAAGTGCGGGGCGATCCCATCCGTGTTTTGGTGGACCGAGATATGTTTCTGCAACGATCGCGTCGACGGAGCTCTCGAGAAATTTCGAAACATCTTCTGCTTTCGACACATGAAATTCAATTTCACTTTTTTCTGTGACGGGATGCAAAAACTTTTGTGCGTACAACCAATCTGTATTTGTGTTCGAATCCTTGATCGCCTTTTCAGAAATATCTGATCCAACAATCTGTTTGAATCCCATGAGCGCGGCTTCCATTGGGATGGTTCCGGATCCGCAGAATGGATCAAGGATTGTGGATGAGCTTGGATTTGCGCCAGAGAGGTTGATCATCATGCGTGCGAGTTTTGGTGGGAGCATTCCGGATCTGGAGTCACGAGCTGGGCGACCAAAGTCGCGATCGGACCATGCTTTGAAATCTTGCACAGTTGATGTACGACCGAGGATAATCGAAGTGCTCGTCGCAAACATGCAGAACTCTCCGCCAGATTCACAGAGTCCATTTGTTTCAACGACTACCGATGTAAGCGCGTCGTCCTTTGCCATGACAAAGCGAATGGGGCGGTCTGTGTCTCGTAAAGCGTTTTTAATTTCACCTCCGAGAGTCTTAAAACTTCGTGCGATGCGCTGGACTGCCTTTGGATTTCCAAGATCATACGCGCTAAATCCAAACGTAATCTTGTTCTTTCCGGTTGCCTCTGAAGCGTTGCCAACAATCGCGTTCGCGCACGCCCGCGCGTCCGAGCCCAGGTATTCGTCGAGAATGATCCCGATCTTAATGGTTCCACCCAGACGGTTTTGCAGATCTTCGAGGGGTAGTTCAACATGCTCAAGAACGAGGACGGTCGATGACTCAAGAAGAATTTTTGAATCAGAACCCACAACAGAAAGAATTTCTGCTTTTGCGAGGTCTGGGTGTGAGCCGAGAATGAAAAAGGTTTGCATATCGTGAATCAATGTACGTGAACATTGACATTTTGTCGATTTTTACATATGTTATCTTGTCCATCATGGACAAGATATTTGGGAGGAATTGTGTTTAAGAACAAAAAAGAACACATAAAGACAGAATCTGTTGATCTTGTTCAAGAATTTCAACGCGAACTTGGTTTGCGTGTTCAGAGCGAGCAATCATCAAAGAGCGCATGGTGGATTGTCAGGGATATTAAAGCGGCGCATGAGTGGACACTAAGAGATAGTGCCACCGTCCCCGTTTTCGTCATCACCCTCGTCATAGCCGCCTTCACCGCAGTTATCACCAAAACGGTCGCTGTGATCAACGCTACTAGCATCGCCGCCTCTGTCGCCTTCGTTATCGCTACTATCTCCATTACGGCAAGCTCCACTGTTAATCATCAGAGAATATTCTTTTACACGTTTCTTTCAGGGCTTGCAGTGATTGCTGGTGTGGGATCTGCGTACAGCTATCCTGTCGCAAGTACTATCCCATTTCTCGCCTGTTGTTTCCTCTGGCTTGCAAATGGTGTTCGTTATTCGAAGGTCAACACTCCGCTGGAAGCCGCTCCTACAATGACTTCCGAACAAGTTGTTGCTAGTGCTTTTGATGACTTCATGGCAAAACATCGTCCAGATCTTTTGGATGAGAAGTCAAAACTCAACACGATACTCGCTGGAATCCAGGGGAATATCACAAAAGCACGTGAGATCCAGGCGCGGCTTGAAGGAGAGTTCAGAGTCGTCAAGGATGAACGCAAAGTAGCTGTACAACAAGTGATCGAGCAGATTGCAGAGAGGGTGCGGGAGCTGCAAGCAGAACAAGAAGTCATTGAGAAGGCAAAGAATGAGCTTGTCAGTGCTCTTCAAGTATTTGTTGCAATCAAGGACGACGCTCTTTCGTATGTGCGCCTACATTCGCTCTCAAAGGAGGCTGATGAAGTTCTTGATCATGCTTCATCGCTTACCGAACAGGCTGATCGTGAACTCTCAGAAATTCGTCAGAGGATTCAAGAAGGTCTCTTGCGCATCCATGAAGCAACACAACAGCTTGGACTTGCAGCCGCAAGCACACCATATGTACCTCTTGGTGCTCTGGAAGCGCAGGTGGAAAACGTTGTGGTGACAAGCATGGCTCGAGAACAGGTGATTGAGCGCATTGCCTAAACAGAAATATTTTCTCTTCCCGCCACAAGTCTTTGGACTTCTGGCGGATTTTTTTTACGCGACTGCAGACGAAACAAAAAACCCATGCA
>CAYOCD010000018.1:0-4621 GCA_964402425.1 uncultured Gammaproteobacteria bacterium
CTCAATAAATATCTCGCAGACCGTGGCGTCTGTTCACGCAGAAAAGCGGATGAATTGATTTCGTCTGGCAATGTTATTGTGAATGGAAAAGTTGCAGAACTTGGATTGAAGGTTGATGAAACAGATAACATTGTTGTGAACGGTGAATCTCTTGTATCAGAAAAACCAAAAGAAATTTATATTGCCTTCAACAAGCCGGTTGGATTGATTACTTCTGTTGATCCGGAGGCACATGACAACGTCATTGATTACATAAAACATCCAGAACGTATTTTCCCAATCGGTCGTTTGGATGTAGCGTCATGCGGATTACTCCTTCTTACAAACGATGGTCGTCTTTCGGAACGCATCACGCACCCGCGCTATGATCACGATAAGGAATACGTAGTCACTGTTGATCGACCAATCGAAGATAAAGATCTGGAAACCATGCGTCGCGGAATTGTGATTCTTGGAGCAATAACAAAACCCGCAATCGTTGTTCGTTCAGATGGGGACACATTTCACATCACGCTTACGGAGGGTCGCAACAGACAAATTCGTCGTATGTGTGAAGAGCTTGGGTATGAAGTAAAGAAGCTGATGCGCATTCGTGTCATGAATATTGAGCTTGGAGATCTTGCAGTCGGAAAGTGGAGAGATCTCACGAACACAGAAATTGCTCAACTGAAAACCAAGCTGCAAATGGGTGGTCCACTGAAGGAATCTGAAAGAAGAATTTCATTTGAATAAAAAAAGACCAGCTCAATGAGCTGGTTTATGTTCTCTAGCCTTGTTCGCTAGAACGTCGAGTAATCCACTGAGTGAGCAATTGTCATCATGGAGTAAGAGCGCCTTTAGGATGGTAAAGGCTGGAGATCCTTCGCCCGCGGAAATAGAGGGAAGGGCAACAAAGGCTACAATGACACCACCATTTTCCGTGATAGGAAATGACGGATTATAATTTTTCCATCGGCCGAAATCGTGTGCTTCTTCAAGCGAATGAATGTTCTCCTCGTAGAAATACCTGACTTTCCCTGTCTTGTAACCCACAAGAACGAATCCTCCATCGCTTTGAGTATTGGGCACGAGAATACCTCAAGTTGTAAAAACACAACAAAACAAAATAATTTAAATTATTCATTTTGTCAAGAATATTGCTATGCATTTTCTTCACCCACTTGATTCAGAAAAAGAACTGACATACCAAGATGTTTTTCTTATGCCGCAATATTCGGATGTGGTTTCTCGCATGAACGTAGATCTTTCGCCTCAAGATGGGACAGGAATGACATTGCCAATTATTGTTTCAAACATGACAGCGGTTGCGGGGCGTCGAATGGCGGAAACAGTGACACGCAGAGGTGGAATGGTTCTTCTTACACAAGACATGTCATTTGAACGTATTGAAGAAATCGTAAAGGCAACAAAGGTGTGTCATCCCGTTTTTGAAACACCGATTGTTCTTGATGAACATGAATCTGTGCAGACGGCATTGAACTTGATTAACAAACGTGCACATCGTGCGGTGGTTATTATTGATAAACAAAATAAACCAGTGGGAATTTTCACCGAAAAAGATGCATATCGTCGTGATCGCTACAATCGTTTGGTAGATGTCATGACCCGCGATTTGATTACGGTTCCAAGCACACAGACACCAAAAGAAATATTTCAAACACTGCACGAACGTCGTTTATCGATTGCACCAGTTGTGAATCTAGACGGAACGCTTGCGGGGGTTATGACAAAAAAGGGGTGTGTTCGCGCGGTTCAATATAAGCCAGCGTTAAACACAAACGGGCATCTTCTTACTGCTGTTGCGGTTCGTATTCGCTCGGGTCTCGATGAAACGCTTGATATCCTCAAACAACTTGGGGTTGATATGATTGTTCTTGATACAGCACACGGACATCAAAAAACAATGATTGATGCCGTAAAGAAAACAAGATCCATTCTCGGAGCGGATGCCTCTATTATGGCTGGAAATATTGTGAGTGAGAGTGCGGCGAAGGATTTGATTGATGCAGGTGTAACACATTTGAAGGTTGGGGTGGGTCCTGGGGGTGCATGTAAAACACGCATGACAACAGGAGTTGGACGTCCACAATTCTCCGCTGTACATGAGGTTGCAAAGTACGCACGTGCGCATGGAGCGTTTGTGTGTGCGGATGGTGGGGTAAAGCATCCGCGTGACGTCGCGCTCGCTCTTGCAGCAGGTGCACACTCTGTCATGATCGGAACATGGTTTGCGGGAACGTATGAGAGTCCAGCAGATGTTCAGTTCGACGAGAATGGTCGGATGTATAAAGAGCAATTTGGAATGGCTTCCAGGAGAGCCGTCTCAAACAGAACAGAAAATACGGAACCATTCGAGCAAGCACAGAAAGAGTTTTTTGAAGAAGGGGTGAGTCAGGCGCGTATGTATTTAAACCCTGGGCAAGAGAGTGTGGAGGATATTATAGATGAAATTACAGCTGGTGTACGCAGCGCCTGTACCTATTCAGGGGCAAGGAATCTGAATGAATTTTATGAAAAGGCCATTGTGGGTGTGCAAACATCGTCAGGTTATGAGGAAGGGAAGCCAATAAGCAAAAGCTGGACATAACTTGTCCAGCTTTTCGTTTTGTGTCACACTCACGCTCGCATCTGATGTATAGATGCATGGCGGTGAATATGGGGCGGCTTTACGATGCTGGAAAGAAAATGCTTGAAGGGCGAGATAATTTTCCTCTTTTAAAACCACGCATTGGTCTGATCCTTGGAACAGGTTGGTCTAATCCTGACGTCCTGCGCGAGCAAGGATTCATTATTGAAGGGAAAGCACCATTTTCTTTATTTTATCTTGATTCTAAAAGTGGTGCAGGACATGCGAATGCATTTTTGATCGGCAAATGGCATGGCAAGGATGTTGTGATCAGCCAAGGTCGTTTTCATCTCTATCAAGAGCAGGGCCGATTCGGTCAAGATTCCCTGATTCGTCGGTGGATGTCGTTTCTGCTTTTTTTCATGAATGGAAGCAAGCAGCTTGTGATTACTTCCGCGGTTGGCGGACTCTCAGCGTCTATTAAAGAAGACATGCTCGTCCAGCCGTCCAAGATCGTCTCCGCACATCTCCCTATGCCGTATTTGATCGGTAGTGATGGCGAGTTTGTCATGTCGGAGCACTTGTTGTGGCCTCGCGATAGCGGTTCTCGCTGGAGGACGTTTAGCGAAGCAGCAGATGCGGCGGCGTGTAAGCATCATACGGATGTGATTCACTTTGTTGTTCCTGGTCCGGGCTTCGGTGGTGCATTTGAACGAAAGCTTTGGGCGGGCTGGGGATGTGATACGGTCGGCATGTCACTTGATCCCGAGTTGCGCCTCATTGCTCTTGAGAATCTCGACAATCGTCCGATTGGCACGAATGGTGCGTATCACGAAACTGACATCCGAGTTTTCCCGACACTGTTCGTTTCAGACGCGCACGACATGCCGAACAATGATGAGATTCAGGTGCGCGCGAAAGCGATGGCACCAAAGCTCGGTAAGTACCTTTCGGAAGTGGTAAAGGCGGAATGGTAGATTCTCTACAGAACCTGAATGGTTCTGTTTTTTTGTATCAAATAGGGGCGAGCACAAGACCCGCCCCTATACATCATTCGATTTATTTCACTTCCAAAATTGTATAACTTAATTCATCTCCACTTGTGACAACAGAAATGGTTTCACCGGCCGTATGTCCGATTAAGTGGGACCCAAGCGGAGACAAGTGTGAGATTCTTCCGCGCATCGGATTCGCTTCTTGTGGTCCAACAATTTCAAACGTCAGTATTTGAGTGTTCATTTGTAGAACAACGGTTGAACCAAGTTGGATATGGTCCACATCTTGCTCGTCTTTTTCAATAACAATAACGTTTTTTAATTTTTCTTTAATGATCGTCATGCGTGATGCCAGATTTCGCATGCGATGTTTTGCCTCTTGATACTCCGCATTTTCTGAAAAATCACCGAGTTCACCGGTGGTTTGTGTATCTTTAACCGCTTGCTTATGTTGATGTTCGAGGTCGATTAATAACAGGTTGAGTTTTTCGAGCCCTCCTTTTGTTATGTACAGAGGTCCGTCATCGCCGTTTAGTTGGTTGTTTTCGAGTTCTTTTTTACGTGTAGGAAGTCTCATATACAGGAAGTATAGCAGAATACCCGAAAAATCAGTAGAAAATTCATTAAAAAGAGTTGTGTCCTTTAATACCCACCCCCTTGACAGATGATTGGGAAGCCATTGACAAAATCAGGTATTTGGTGTATAGTGCAGCCAAGCAAAAGTAAGCCACACAAACGCGGAGATTCGTCGAATTTCGCAAAGCGGCCATAATTTGCGGATAAATCACATGAAGTCAGACATTATGATG
Organism: uncultured Gammaproteobacteria bacterium; assembly: GCA_964402425.1. Lineage (GTDB taxonomy): Bacteria > Patescibacteriota > Patescibacteriia > UBA9934 > GWF2-40-263 > XYB2-FULL-45-11. The sequence continues at coordinate 4,371 of CAYOCD010000018.1, forward strand.
GGAACCATCAAAACAATGACAGAAAAGGGATTTGGATTCATCACACCAGACGATGGTGGTAAGGATCTTTTCTTTCACTCTTCTGCATTAGTTGACGTTCAATACAATGATCTTTCTGTTGGAGACAAAGTTTCTTTCGAAACTGAAGCTTCTGACAAAGGACCACGTGCTGTAAACGTTCAACAAGCGTAATAGCTTGAAAACAAAAACACCTGATTCGTCAGGTGTTTTTGTTTTTGCTATACTTGATG
>CAYOCD010000019.1:0-2559 GCA_964402425.1 uncultured Gammaproteobacteria bacterium
ACCTCCGACCTCGACATTATCAGTGTCGCGCTCTAACCACCTGAGCTACACGCCCATAAACTTCCAAAATCGGCGAGCTTTTGATCTGTGCCAAAACCTCATCCAATTTTGAAAGTTTACAATACTCTCAAGGTTTCTTGAAAGCAACGGTATGTTACTCAAATCCATAAAAATGGTCAAGGTGAGCTCTTTGTGAATAGTTTAATTCTTTGTGCTGTCTATATAGATAATACCAAAAAAGAAAACACCCCAAAGATTGGGGTGTGGAGGAGGGGGAACGTGTTTGGTTATTTATGAGTGGTGCCAAACTGATCGATCATTTCATAAATAGACAATTTGTTCGGTTCGGCGATGCGAGCGAGTAATGCAAGTTTGCTTACGTATCTGCCGGCGCACTTGCGCATACGAACCGTCGAAATCTGCCCTGCAAGCATTGTGCGAATCTTGTCGCGAAACTCATTGCCATAGCAGGAGCTCGCCGCATGACAGACGGCATCTTGCCAATTACTTGTCGGAGCGTACTTCAAGCTCTGTGTAGTGCGTGACATGTATTCATTCAACTGTTCATAGCAGTCGTTGTGGTGCAATACAAGCGCTTCAAGGAAACGTGCAAAACCTTGAACAACACGCGCTTCTTCGATCGTGAGAATTCGACCAAGCTTCAGCTTGGAGACAAGGAGAAGGGCTGTGTGGGTGTGGTCATGCTTGAGATTGTGAATGATGCGGGTGTTGCGCGCAGCGTTTTCCCATTTCTCTTGTGTTGCACCAAGATTCAATTGCGCGGTAAAGCGCGCAACTTCTTCTGGTGTGCTGAAAGCCCTACTTTCAAATCGAGGCGATTCAGTTCCATATAAGACATAGAGGACTTCTGTGTCCGTTAGTATTTTATGTACGCTTTGGCGGTCATTGCGTTGATACACTGGATCTGATTCTCTCCACGCTTCTTCTTCTGTTCGTTTGATCATCTTCATTGCATCGAAACCGTTTCGGCCTGAGATTGGATCTTCGATATGAGTATGAAGATGTCCTTCCGGAAGCTCTTTGATAATACCTGTTAGAACGTGTTTCGCGTTCTCGTTCATGAGCTGTGGATGCCACTGTGTGATTTGAGAGAACTCCTGGGTTATTTGCATGATGCAGATTGGACGACCCCAGAATAAATCGATTTCCTCCAGTTTTGGATCAAAGCCAAGGGCTTTGAGATAACCAAACTTCATCGATATGTCAAAATCTTTGGGCCAGGGCGAGAAGAGGCCGATGTTTAGCTCCCACCATCTCATCAGTGGATTGTTGTGAAGAAAGAACACAACCTCGTTTGAAAGGTTAAATTGAAGATTCATCCATGCCGGATGTACATCACGAGGTCGGAACCATCCATTTGATTCTAGGATACACCCGAGTTCGGCGGTGTAGTCTTCCGTATTTTCGACGTACGCCTGGATGAGCGGTACGTTTTTAAGGACGATTCTTTCTTGTGGATTCGACCGATTCGGAAGCTCTTCACCTAGTAGTTTATATAGCCGCAAAATCATTGTGCCAAGTTTCATGAGCTTGTCCTTTGTGTTGTTGAAAGGGCACCGCGTCGACAATTTCGACCTGGGAGCCTAACAAATAGTGATGGAAATGTCAATCGTTTGCGTACTTGTTTTAAGGAAGCTCAAGATCTCTCTTGTATTGTGTGAAAAAAACAAAAAACCGTTCGCGTGTGCAAACGGTTTTTATTTTTGATTAAATTCCGAGGTCATCTACAGATGTCGTGTCCATGTGTGTGTCTGAACCAACACTTCCTCCCATCGACTCTTGGCGGGATGACATGTGTTGTTGACGAGATCCTTCTGGTTCATAGATTTTCAGGTTCACGCGAGCGTTTGCCTTTGCTCCTACGATCTTCAGAAGTGTGCGAACCGCACGAGCGGTTTGACCTTGGCGACCAATGACGTATCCCATGTCTTCTTGATTGATGTGAAGAGTAATGAGAACTCCACGTTCATCTACAATGCGTTCTGTGCGAACATCAGCTGGATGATTCACAATTGCACGAATTACGTACTCAACGAATTCTTGGTCGAATTCTTTTTCTGCCATAACAGTTTTTTCATTTGTTACATTTTGAATGTTCGTCTCCTCTTTAGCTGTCGACCTATGCAAGCATGGATGCATGCCAGAAGTGGAAAAACGAATAGATAAATAATACGAAGAATTCCTCCTTTCGTCAACGCAAAAAAAGGCTGTGGAAAACTTGGGGATTTCGTTACCCAATTGCCCTTGACAGGTTTTTCCGCCTCCTATAAAATGCCGCCACAAGTTACAAATCAATCCGTTCAGGAAAGCTTCATCCGGGGTCACACCCAGCTGGGTCTAAAATGTCACTTGTCGTGATCATTACAATTAAGCGAATCTATAATAAAGAGCTAGTTAAGCGTCACACTTATCCTTTGTGTGATTGCAACGTCTTATTTTTCAGCTGAACTTATTCCTTCGGGAATAAGGTTTTACTGAGAGTTTGATCCTGGCTCAGGATTAACGCTGGCGGCATGTCTAAGGCATGCAAGTCGAACG